>JAAURK010000248.1 GCA_012032275.1 Tabrizicola sp. | reverse complement strand
CCCCCCCTGATAGGGCGGCAGGGCGGGCTCGGCGACGCGCAGCATCTGCTGCCAGACGGCTTCGTCCTTGCCGATGGCCCGCAGCGGCTGCGGGCATGCGGGCAAGGGGGCCGGAATGAGAAGCGACTGCCCGACGGCGATGCCGGCCTCCTCTGGCGCGACGGGTTGGCCCAGAAGATCGCCAAACCCCGACAGCCGCACAAGACCATCCCCGGTCGCAACGACGATGCCGGTCGCGTCGATCGACCGGACCAGACCGGCCGCACCCGACCCGGCGACAATCTCCAGCCCGCCGACCACCAGAAGCCGGGTTCCCGTCCAGAGCTTGGGCAGGGCCAGCGGATTCTCGTAATTGCCGAAGTCGAGCGCCCGGCGCAGACGATCCAGCTCTGCCGCCGTCTGGCGAAAATCAAGCGTGCCAAGCGCATGGGGACGGTCCGCTCGACCGTGCCATCCACGCTCTCCCGCAGGGGCGAGAGGCGTTTCCCGGCCGGACCGAAGCTCGTCCACAAGCGCGTGGAAACTGTCGAGACCGGCCTCATAGCAGCTGGCGTTGAGGCTGAAGGCAGTGTCAGTCTCGCGGATCGGGAAGCCGCGCGACTTCAACGTGTGGCCCGCGTCGACCCTGGAGGTCATCTCGTGCCAGGTGACGGCGTGGCTCTGGTCGCCCGCAAGGATCGCCCAGACCGGAACATTGAGACCAGCGCGTTGCGGCAAGGGGCCGTCGTGAAAGTTGATCGCGCGCTTTCGGGCCCGGGCGATCAGGGCATCGGGAAGTACCGTCAGATTGGCGACGCTGAAAAGGTAGTCGAAACGCAGATCGCCCAGATCATGCTGGTCTTGCGTTCCAAGACAGGGGATGTCGCCCTCGGCAGCCCATGCCAGGATCTGCGCGTCGCCCGACAGCACACCGACAACAGTGCCGCCTGCCCTGCGAAACACCTCGGCGCACTGAACAAGAAGCGTGCCGTTTCCACAAAAAAGTGCGTCCATTACCTACGTCTCGAAGCGGCAATCTCTTGCGACAAAGCGAATCAAAAACCCGTGCGCGCGGTGATCAGTCTGTCGATTGAACACTAGAAACGCAGGATTGCGCCAATATCATGGCCGCGTGTCCTGGGCCAGAGGCTTCGCGAGACACCCATTGCCCGCACATCACGCCCGAACCGCCGCATCCTCCTCCGGCTGTCGGCGGGAAAACACCGGTTTCGGGCCGAAGATGACGAACAGCAGCATCGACACAAGGAAATAGGTGATCGCGAAGATCCAGTAGGTCTGCAATCCGCCATCCGTCGGCATCACCGGAAAGATCAGGATCGAGGAGTTGAAGGCCAGTTGCGCGCAAAGCACCAAGAGACCGCTTCGGGTATGCATGTAGACGAAGGTGCAGACAGCCGCGACGCCGATCTGGTTGAACAGCAGCCCGGCAAGCGGCAGGCCCGGAACGATCCCGTAGCCGTAGATCGCCATCGGGGCCCACCATGCCGTCCAGACCGCTCCGACAATCACGGCCGAGACATAGGGCGTGAACCGCGTGGAGAGGCGGCGCACGGCGTAGCTGATCCACGCGATTTCGCCGACCAGAGAGCTGAAGAGGATGATCATCGCAACGTCGGGCCGCGTCAGGACCGAGTATTTCAGTTGAATGTCCGGCAGCCTGCCGACGGTCGCGAGGCTGATGCCGGACAGAACCAGCAGGCATACCAGCGGGTTGCAGACCAGAGCGAGCAGATACATCCATGCGGGTCGGCGCCATTCCGTCATCGGGCGCAGCAGATCGACGATACCGGGCCATCCCCGGGCCAGAAGGACGACCCCCGCCAGCGTTCCGCCCAGCAAGGCGAAACGGCCATAGCTGTAAAGCCCGTTGGGCAGGATCTTGAACACGATCCCGGAAACGAAAAGCGTATTGACCACGATGATCAGGCCCATGAAGCACCAGACCTCGTACTTGCGCAGAAACGCCATCATGCACCTGCCTGTGAGGGATGTTCGGTTTCGGCCAGGATCATGATCCAGGACACCAATCCGAGATCGAGCGTCTTCCTGAATCTGATGCGATAGCCCGCCTGCCGCAGCAGATGGGCGTGATTGTGCGAAAAGGAGTTTTCGCCGCCAAAGACATGCGACGCGGTATCGCCCTCAAGGTCGTGACCGGGATCCACCGGTTCGACGAGGGCAACGGCGGCCGGTCCATTGGCGGCGAGGCTCTTGAATAGCGCGGTCAGCGTTTCGGCCGAGAAATACTCCATGACCCCGCCATAGGTCATCAGGATGGTCCCCGGCATGGCCGTCTCTTTCAGCCATATCGCGGCATCGGCCGCCAGAAACGTCAGCCGCGGGTCCGCCGCATATTCGGTCTGGTTGCGCGCGACGATCCCCTCGTTGATATCGACCCCGATGAACGAGGGCACCTCTGGCATCGCCTTCGACAGATGCTCCAGCACCCGCCCGGCCCCGCAGCCGACCTCCACCAGCCGATGATACCGGCCGGATCGCGACAGGGTGGCCAATTCGTCCACGATCTCGTGGTGCGGGCCGAGAAACCATTTCTGGAACCGGTCCAGATACTGTTCGAAATAGCCGTCGGAAACATCGGTCTGCCAGGTCTGAAACAGGCTTTTCTGCAGATCTTCCGCAGTGCCGCGCCGTTTTGCCCGCTCGGTCCGCGCATGCAGGATCCAGCGCTTCGCCTTCAGGTAACGGCCGCTGCGGATATTGGAATCGAGCTCGCGGACGGCTGCCGGACAGGCGAACTCCAGAAAGCTGCCTCCCACGGTCTTTATGGCATGCTTGATCTTGGACATGACAAATTCCTCAAAAAATATCCGGTATCGCACCCTCCAGGTAGGCGAGGCAGCACATCGCCGACGTCAGGCCGATCTCGGGGTAGACAATCCGGATATCCTCGCCACGCGGCAACAGATAGCCGACAGGCCAGCCCGCGCGCAGATCAAGCGTGATCCGATCCGGGGCAAGCCACATCCCCTCGCCGGTAAGCTTCATCCGCGCTTCCTTAGCCGTCCAGAAGGCAAAGAACCGCGTCCGATGTTCGGTCGGGGAAAGGCGGTTCAGCACGTCCAGCTCCTGGCCCAGGAAACAGCGCTGCGCCAGCCCGGCGGTATCAGCCTGACGGTCGATGAATTCGAGATCGATGCCCACCGGACCACGCCGCGACAGCGCCAGAACGGCGACATCCCCGCTGTGCGACAGGTTGAACCGAAGATCGTGGCCGACGAGACCGGGCTTGCCGCGCGGGCCTTCGGCAAGCACCAGCCGGGCGGGCGCAACCCCCGTTGCCGCACCAAGCCGCTGCCGCAGGAACGCCCGACCCCGGATATAGCGGTTCCTGTCGCGGTCGAACCGGAACCGCGCCGCCCTTTCGGTTTCGTGGTCTGACAGCAGATCCCGGGCCTGCGGCAGGGCGATCGCCGTGTCATCGCCGATCGGGCAGGCGAAAATCTCGATGCCATCGGGCAGGCCGGGGGCGCTCTGCATGGCGCGGGCGGCCATCTCAGCCACTTTGCCCACGCCGCTGAATCTCTGCCTCGATCAGGTCGGCCAGATCACGCGCGGCGCTGCCCTTCAACATGGTCAAATGGCTCGAGTCGTGACGATCCACCCTCAGTTCGCCCGTGACGAGGGTCTTCCAGCCATAGTTCGCGTCGCTTTTCCGCAGCTGCAGCGAGGTGAAACCATCCAGATCGGATTCGGTCAACAGCAGCCAGACATCGCCATCATAGGGGGCGGGGTCATAGCGTTCGGAGATCGCCCACCAGTGCCGGGTCAACTGCACATGGCGGAAATCTTCCGGCTTCAGCGCGGCCCCAAGCCGGACGACGCTGTCCGGCTGCAGTTTGTTGCCAAGCCAGCTTTTCGCATTGCGCAGCAAAGGTGCCGGTCCGTGCCTGCGGAGCAGTCCGCCATGATAGGCCAGCCGGTCCCACATCGTTCCGGACTTCTGGAAGGTGAATTTCGGGGCGGCATTGTCGAGAATGCCCACAAATCCCACCTCCTCGCCCGCCAGCCGGAGCTGCCGGGCGATTTCGAATGCCGCGAAGCTGCCGCCGGAATAACCCGCAATCAGATAGGGGCCCCTGACCTGATGCTGGCGCATATGCACCAGATGATCGGCGGCCACGTCCTCGATCGTATCGTGCATCCGGTGGCCAAGGACACCACGCGTCTGCAGACCGATGAACGGCCGGTTGGCCCCCATCGCCACCCCAAGCTCCCGCAGGTTGTTCACGTTGCCACCGACGCCGCCGACCACAAAGATCGGTCGCGCCGTGCCACCGGGGCCGGGGTGGACGACGGTCGTCGTATCCCAGGGCGCATCTTCGGGCGCGCCGAAAATCCCGTGCTGATCGCGACAGGCGGCCGGACCGTGAGGCATTCCGCCAGACTGCGGATCGTCGGATGCGCGAACAGGGTCGAAATCGGCAGATCGGCCCCGAAACGCTTCCTGATCTGTGCGAAAAGCTTCACCGCCATCAGCGAATGGCCGCCAAGTTCGAAGAAATCATCTTCGACACCGATGTTCGGCTGACCGATGATCCGGGTCCAGATCTCGTGCAGGTCACGCTCCGTCGCGGTTGCCGGCAGAGCCGCCTCGGCCGCATGTGCCGATGTCTCCAGCGGCAGCGAGACGAGGGCGGACCGGTCCACCTTGCCGCTCGGGTTCAGGGGGATGGCATCCAGAACCATGATCCTTGCCGGAAGCATGTAATCCGGAAGTGTCAGGGCAAGGTTGCCGCGCAGGCTGTGCGGTTCCACCACCAGGCCCGCCGCACCGGTGACAAACGCGACGAGCATCGTCTCGCCGGTATGGTCCGGCCGCGCCACCACGACGGCCTCGGCAACGCCGGGCTGGCCGGCCAGCGCTTCCTCCACTTCGCCAAGTTCGACCCTTGCGCCGCGGACCTTGACCTGATGGTCGTTGCGCCCAAGGTAAAGCAGCCGCCCGTCAGACAGATAGCGCACACGGTCGCCGGTGGCGAACATCACCGCATCCGGCGTGGACGCGAAAGGATCGGGCACGAACCGCTCTGCCGTCAGATCCGGCCGGTTGAGGTAGCCAGCGGCCAGCACCTCGCCGCCGACGTAAAGCTCGCCCGTGTCACCGACAGCAACCGGCTGCCGCGCGGCGTCAAGAACATAGAGGCGGGCGTTGTCGATTGGCCGACCGATGGGAACCTCGTCGCCGTCGACGGGGCCCACCACTTCGCAGGTCACATCGGCAGCCACTTCGGACGAGCCATAAAGATTGACCAGCTTCACCTGCGGCGCGGCCTGACAGAACCTCTGGGCAAGATCCGCCGGGATCCGCTCTCCCGAGGTGAAGACCAAAGACAGCGTGCGCACCATCGTGGTGAGGTCGATCCCGGCATCGAGGATGGAGCGCAGCAGCGACGGTACCAGCAAAAGCCGTGTCACCTTCCGCGCGCCCAGCAGGGCCAGCAGCCGCGCAGGATCCCGCGCCGTCTCGGCCGGGACGATCACCTGGGCCACCCCGGCCAGCAGCGGCCCGAATATCTCCCAAACCGAATCGACGAAGGAGATGGCGGTCTTCTGGCAAAGCACCTCGCCCGGCGTGAAGGGGAATTCCCGCCACATCCAGCAAAAGCGGTTGATCGTGGCGCGATGCGTGCCGATCACGCCTTTTGGTTTGCCGGTGGACCCCGAGGTATAGGCGATATAGGCAGCCGGGCCCGCGACGACGGGAACCTCCGGGGCGGCGGCGATCTCTGCCGCGGTCAGATCGTCAATCGCCAGCGCAGCGGCAAATCCATGGCCGTCAAGCAGCGCCTTGCTGCCCAGAACCGCCCGGGCCCGCGAATCGGTGGCGATGTAGTGCAGCCTTTCAGCCGGATTTGACGGGTCAAGCGGCACATAGGCCGCGCCAAGCCGCATCACCGCCAGCATCGCCGCGACCATCCGCGACGACCGCTCAAGACAGATGCCGACCACATCGCCCGCGCCCACGCCCTGCGCCACGAGCCAGTGGAAGTGCTCGACGCTGCGATCGCAGTACAGGCGGATCTTCGCCTCGTCGGGGCCGGGGCCGCACGCGGCCATGAGATACTTGAACATCTCCTCGGGCGAGTCCTCGAAGCCGCACGCGCGCTGGAGCTTCGTGCCGCCGCCGAGGTAGAGGACGCCGCCCGACATCGCCGAGGTGCCGCCGCCGCCGCTCG
>JAAURK010000247.1 GCA_012032275.1 Tabrizicola sp. | reverse complement strand
CGGCCACCGCTGTGGACAGCGCCGCCGCCTGCGCCGCGGACATGATGCCCGCTTCGACATAGTCACCGAGGGTGAAGACGGCGACCGCTGGCTTGCGGATAGCGAAGGTCGGTGCGGCGACGATTGGGTGGCAGCAGCCCCCTCGAACCGCTCCCCCCGTCTCGGGCAGCTCGGCGGACACCCGCGGGCTGCCGGGATGGACCTCGGCGCCGACATGGTGAGCGACGAGCCGGACAATGCGCTCGCCATCGGCAGCGGACAGATGATCGTCAGTCTGAGTGAGTCCTTCGGAGAGGCGGTCGATCCAGAGCCGCCCGTCGGGATTGAGCATGACCTCGACGACATGGGGGTCTTCCAGATAGCCGGCGATCGCCGGACCGAGCGCCGTGCGCAGCATGCGGCTGCCGCGGATAATCGCCTCTGTCTGCTGGAAGGAAGTGGCCATACTGGTCCCCGTGCGGAGGGGACATCACCTGACGGCCCCGGGTCGGGGACGATTAAAAGAACCGCCAATAGCCGCCGCGCAACAGCGTCAAGGGCGTAGTAGGGGTCTGGCGTAGAAAGACAGGGAAAGGGCGGCTTGTCGAAAGTTCATTTAGCGCGCCAGAAGCTGTCCGTCATCGAATCAGGTACTGGCTCTGAGGACGGACAATGACGCCAGCACTACCCACAGGTAGGATGTAATGAAGATTAGCCGATTGGCCCAACCGACATATCCCGACGCGCCAGAAGGAAGTTCCTGCAAGGGGCTATTCTGGCCAGACACGTCGACGCCAGCGGCCTTAAGGGAAGAGAAGAACAATACGAATGCGACAATCATCAGTGCAAAACTGATCCAAGGAAGATGAGCGGACCAGGACGGCGGTGCCGCGATACCGGGCTGGCGATCCAAGGAAATGGTCAGAATGACCACCGCAGCACACAGCGAAGGAATTCCGATCATTGCGGCGGGACCATGGAGCTTATGATTGATATCGAAGAGTGCGCCCATGACTTGCCCTATGCCAGCGAGGACTAGAAGTACCAGTCCGATCTTTCCCAAGCTTGTTGCGGATACTGGCCACAGGGCGACGACAAGCGCAAAGGAACTGATCGCCCAGCCAACGAAGACAATGGTCAATAGCCAAGGCCAGTTGCCGTTGGCGTATTCACTCACCATACGCCAGGACGGCGCGAACTCGGGACTCAGCGGATGAAGGAGGATCAGGGCGATGCAGGAAATCGCTGTCGCAGCCAATGCAATATACGCGGCCGGAAGATACCATCCTCCCAGTTGAACTTGATTGGCGATCGTTGCCATGGGAATTCCTCCAAGAGTATTGAGCGGGCCGCATTTCAGGCATCATGCGGGCGATTTACATCGTTGGGCAGGCCCACTTCCTCCAGTAGCAAACGGATCCGCATGTCATGAGCCAGCTCCGCCCACTTGTCGGGTGAGTTTTTGAGGGCCGTGATCGTGGGCATGTCACTTTCCTCCGACCAGCTTGTCGTGTGCCTTGTTCACGGACTTCCTTTTAGTGCGCTTTGGCCGACCGTTCGGCATGCGCCTTGAAGTTGTTCAGGATCGCCTGCCAGCCATCGCGCTGCATATCGACGGGATTTTCGGTTTCGGCGTCAAAGACGGTCGTCACCCTTGTCCCGGTGTCCGTCGCCTTGAAGGTCGTGCGAGCCTTGCGCCCATCGGCCATCGCCATGGTGAGCGCCTTGCCGGGATCGAGCTCCTCATAGACCGCTTCGAAATCGAAGCCGAAACTGCTGTCCCTGGCTTCCATGCGCGCGTTGTATTTGCCGCCGACCCGCAGGTCCACTTCGGCGCTCGGGCAGCGCCAATCGTCGGAGGCAAAGTTCCACTGCGTGATGTCGGCAGGTGTCGTATAGGCCTGCCATGCATGCGTGATCGGTGCATCGACGTCGGTAGTGATGGTGATCTGTGGTTTGGTCATCGCCGTTTTCCTACTCTCATTGATGGCCGTGACAAACATGTGGGCGAGGGCTATTTCAATCTCTCCAGGATCCCTTTTCGCTTCACGATATGCTTGTAGTCCCAGGCGATCTCCCGCGATTTGTCCAACCAGCGCACAATCTCAGACGCATCGACGTCCTTCACCGACCGGTAGAAGGTTGACGCGTCCTTGAACTTCGCACCGAGAACATCGAGCCCGGGTTCGTCGAAACCTGCACCGCTCCAGAACATCAGCCTGATGCCGCGCTTCTGCTTGCTGTAGCCGACCGTCGGATTGCCTGCGAGGAACCACACCGGGTGGCGGTGCCAGATCTTCGCGTCGGCCTGGGGGAGGTGTCGGTCGATGGTGTCGGCAAGCAGATTGCAGATCTCCCGATCGCCGTTTTCCAGCTTGCTGTTGAAGTCGCGGATGTCTTGTTTCATGGCATTGGCTCCCAATAGGCCGGGCTGCGCTAAGCGACGGCTGCGTTCAGAGCGGCGATATCGATCCTGCCCATTGTCAGCATCGCCTCGAAGGCACGTTGCGCCTTGTCAGCGTTTTTACCGGTCGTCAGGTCGAGCAGGAGGCGCGGCGTGATCTGCCAGGAGTGTCCCCAGCGATCCTTGCACCAGCCGCAGGCGCTTTCCTGTCCGCCGTTGCCCACGATGGCGTTCCAGTAACGGTCGGTCTCTTCTTGGGTCTCGGTGATGACCATGAAAGAGACAGCCTCGTTCGGCGTGAACACCGGACCACCGTTGAGGCCGACGAACTTGCGCCCGCAAACGTTGAATTCGACGGTCAGCTCATCGCCCATCTTGCCGCCCGGAAAGTCGGAGGCGGCATGGTTGACGCGTTCGACGCGGCTGTCCGGAAAGGTAGCCGCATAGAAGTCAGCCGCTTTTCTTGCCTCGCCGTGGTCATACCACAGGCAGTTGACGAGTTCAGGCATGACATGTCTCCATTCCGTGGTTGTGTGCCTTCGGTTCAGGCCAGTTTCTCAAGTAGCCTGTCGAGAGCCGAGAGGGTCGCTTCGAGGCCTTCTTTCATGCCCATATCCACGACCTGTTGGAGCGCTTCGGGAGAGTCGTAGGTCGACGCGATCTGCACGAGGGTTCGCGGGGCCTTGTCCTCGAATTCCACTTCCCAGGTCGAGACGGGAAGGTCGCGATTGATGCCGCCCTCCGCGTCGCTAAAAGCATCCTGCGCGCGGTAGCTGTCCTTTGGACTGATCTTCTCATAGTCGAAGCGAACCCAGTGCTCGTTCCCGTCGGGATCAACCATGGCGAAATGCCAATGGCCGCCTTCCCGAAACTCCATCGACTTGGTTTTCGCGACGAACGGCTCGGGTTCGAACCATTGGTCCAGCAATTCGGCTTTCGTATAGCAGTCCCAGACCAGGTCCTTGGGCGCGTCGAATTCGCGCCGGATCGTGATCCGGTTGGTCTGCATGTCGGCTTTGAAGCTGTATTGGAGGTCAGGTTTCATTCGGATTTGCCTTTCAGACTTTCCAGAAGCGCGTCGAGTTTGCGGTATCGCGAGGCCCACTGCCGGCGCTGGTCATGCAACCATTGCTCAACGGCGGCGTATTTGTCGGGGTTAAGTTCGCAGGTGCGCACGCGGCCCTCTTTGCGGGTGGTGATCAGACCGGCGTTCTCAAGCGTCCTGATGTGTTTCATGAACGGCGGCAGCGCCATGTCGAAGGGCTCTGCCAGTTCGCTGACCGATGCCGGGCCTTGGCCCAACTGACGAAGCACCGCGCGCCTGGTGCTGTCTGCGAAGGCGAGGAAGACCGTATCCAGAGCGGGAGAATTGTTATCCATTGAGATAAGTATAATGCGAGTCGTCACTTACCGCAAGAGGTAAGTTTTGACATGCCGCCTTGCGGCTTTCGCCCACCGGGTCGCGCAATAATAGATAATTCGGGCCCGAATCGGACGCTTGACGCACGCGCATCGAACCTCCTGTCAGCCGAACGGCGCCGGATGCAGCAAGCCCCGTGGATCAGCTTTCCTGCCGCGCCACATCCTCCGAAATCTCCTGCCGCAGCTTCGGTCCCTGCGCGATTCGTCTCCCGAGGGCGGCAATGAATGCATCATAGCGGCTTCCGGCCTGAGCCTTGGCCGCAAGCTGTTGCGGCTCCGGCAACGGCGGAGTCGTCGCCAACCAAAACCGAATGAACACCGCCAGGGTTTCGACCGAGATGCCGGCGTCACGTTCGATGCGCGCGATACACCTGTCGATCTGATCGAGCCGCTTGGTGATCGCCGCCTCTTGCCGCTCGGCCGCATCGGGTGACAGGAATGATGCGATCGCAGCCTCCGCGACCAGAGATCGTGAATGATCACGCCGGGCGGCATAATCGGCAAGTGTCGCCATGATCTCCGGATCGAGATAGACCGACAGGCGCCGTTTCTTGGGTTGTTTCATCGCCACGGCCTCACATGTCTATGCCGTCGCCCGGATCGAGCGAGACCCTTTGAGCATTCTGACGCGCCTGCTGGTCGAACAGTCGGAGTTGCGCCGCGCGATCGGTCGATGATCTTTTCAGATCGGGTTCGAACTCGTTGTCCGCCGGCTTGACCTGATCCGGCGCGTTTGCCTGGTCGAGCTCCGCTTGTTTCCGTTGCTCATGTTGGGTCTCGCCATCTCCTTGCTGATCAGAATGAGACACAGGATCGGCGAGTTCCGGTCGCGGCGGTAGCGGCCGTGCGCTCCAGTCATCAGTGCGTACTTCTGCGGTTTCGGTCATGGGTGCGACAGAATGCGCGCCTTGAACTGCGCGTCTTCGAAGTAGCGCGCCTTCTTCGCGCGGATCGGGGGTGTGCCCGCGACCATGACGATTTCGTCGGCGGGCGGGAGTTGCATCACCTCGCCGGGGGTAAGGAGCGGGCGCGCCGTTTCCTGCCGGCTCACCATCAGATGTCCGAGCCAGGGCGAGAGGCGATGCCCGGCATAGTTCTTCATCGCGCGCAATTCGGTTGCGGTGCCTAGCGCATCGGAGACGCGTTTGGCGGTGCGCTCATCGTTGGTGGCGAAGCTGACCCGGACATGGCAATTGTCGAGGATGGAGTTGTTCGGACCATATGCCTTCTCGATCTGGTTGAGCGACTGCGCGATCAGGAAGCTCTTGAGGCCGTAGCCCGCCATGAAGGCGAGCGCGCTCTCGAAGAAGTCGAGGCGTCCGAGTGCCGGAAACTCGTCCAGCATCAGAAGCAGACGGTGACGCCGGTTGATGCTGGCAAGGTCTTCCGTCAAGCGCCGGCCGATCTGGTTGAGGATCAGGCGGACAAGTGGCTTGGTCCGGTTGATGTCGGAGGGCGGCACCACGAGGTAGAGCGTCACCGGGACCGGACTTTCGACCAGGTCCGCGACGCGCCAGTCGCAGCGCCGGGTGACCTTGGCGACGACGGGATCGCGATAGAGGCCGAGAAACGACATGGCGGTCGACAAGACGCCGGAGCGTTCGTTGCCCGACTTGTTCAGAAGCTCGCGCGCGGCGCTGGCGATCACGGGATGCGGACCGGCCTCACCGAGATGGGCCGTGACCATCATGGCCTTGAGCGTCGCCTCGATGCCCCGCTTGGGATCGGATAGGAAGTTGGCGACGCCGGCGAGCGTCTTATCTGGTTCGGCATAGAGCACATGCAAGATCGCGCCGACCAGCAGCGCGTGACTGGTCTTTTCCCAATGGTTTCGTTTCTCCAGCGAGCCTTCGGGATCAACCAGGATGTCGGCGATGTTCTGGACGTCACGCACTTCCCACTCGCCGCGGCGGACTTCAAGAAGCGGATTGTAGGCGGCCGATTGCGCGTTGGTCGGATCGAACAGCAGCACGCGGCCATGTCGTGAGCGGAATCCGGATGTGAGATGCCAGTTCTCGCCCTTGATGTCGTGAACGACCGCAGATCCCGGCCAGGTCAGCAACGATGGGATGACGAGGCCGACGCCCTTGCCGGACCGGGTCGGCGCGAAACACAGCACATGCTCCGGTCCATCGTGGCGGAGATAGGTGCCTTCGAACCGGCCCAGCAGGACACCGTCCGGGTCAAACAGGCCGGCCCGTCTGACATCCTGCCGTTTCGCCCACCGCGCCGAACCGTAGGTATCGACATCCTGCGCTTCGCGCGCGCGCAGGACCGACAGGAAGATCGCTACGCCGACCGCGATGAAGCCGCCCGATGCAGCGATGACAGCCCCTTCGATGAAGATGGGCGGCGCATAGGCGTCATAGGCATACCACCACCAGAAGAAGGCAGGCGGTAGTAGACCGGCCAGCCGAAGAGCTCGAACCAGGGCTCGCCGAGTTGTGGCT
>JAAURK010000246.1 GCA_012032275.1 Tabrizicola sp. | reverse complement strand
AAATAAGCGTCATATCACCCGCAGAGCTCGAATGCGTTGAAGAAGTAGCCGATCTCAAACGCGGCCGATTCGGGGGAGTCCGACCCGTGGACGGTGTTCTCCTCGATGCTCGATGCGAAATCCTTCCTTATGGTCCCCTCGGCGGCCTGGGCGGGGTTGGTCGCCCCCATTATCTCCCTGTTCCTGGCGATCGCGTTCTCCCCTTCGAGCACCATCAGCACGACCGGGCCCCTGGACATAAAATCGGTCAGGCTCCCGTAAAAGGGCCTCTCCTTATGCACGATGTAGAACCCTTCCGCGTCCTTTTTGGTGAGCTTCACCATTTTGAGGGCCGCTATCCTGAGCCCCTGCTTCTCGAACCTGCTGATGACTTCCCCGATTACGTTCTTTTCGACTCCGTCGGGCTTTATTATAGATAATGTGCGTTCCAATTCCGTGCCTCCGAGGTATTTTTGCCCCTTAATTTTTTCAGTTAATACCGTTTTGTCAAATACCCCGCCCCTGTATTCCACGGTGGACAATGCCGCGTGACGTTTGTGAGGCCGATATTCCGCCCGATAAACCGGCGTTTCCGCCCCCGAACACACGATTTTCAACAATATTACAAAAAAACTTGCCCAATCGGATTCATTGGCTAATACTTATTCTGCTGACGGATTTAAAGCGCACTGTCTGTTTGAGGATGATGGAATCTCGCGCGGAGGTGCCGGAATCTATTCATCGCCGTATTCACCCAATACAACTTATACCGGATTTCGTCATGCGCCGCCAGGCCTGCGCCCGGAGCGCCTTTCGTTTATCCGGGTAAGGAAAAATTCCATAATTATGATAAAGTAATAGGTATGCACGGCCCGGGAGTCTGCCATGGCAGTGTCAGTGAAGGGGAAAAATGATAATACTTGATAAAAGGAAATACGAGCGGATAGTTTCCGAGCTGATCGACGCCAAGGCGGAAGCGCTCTACGCGCAGCATTTTCGCGCCGAGCCGCGCAGCTTCCCGGCCTTCGTCGACGCCGATACCCTGCATCGCTGCGGCTACTTCGATTCGCACCCCAACGCGATCAGCTTCGTCGGCCACATGGTCGAGGACTTCGACGCCATCGAGGAGTTCCGCCTCGCCAATTCCTGTTCGGAAGGCGCCCATCTGCCGCCGCACGACCACATCCATGTCGACGGCATGTGCCTCAATCCGGCCGCCTGCTTCCCTTGCTACCCGACGCTCACCGGCAAGACCTTCGAGACCGGCGCCTGCTACACCTGGCTCGGCCGCGTCTTCCGCTACGAATCGCGCAACATCAACGGTCTCGACCGGCTCTACGAGTTCAATGTCCGCGAACTCGTCTTCGTCGGCTCGGAAGGCTGGGCGCCATTTTGGATCGGCATCGGCGCATTCGTGGCATGCGGTGCGTGTCTCGCCCTGGTGCTGCCGCGCCAGGGCAGGTCCACCTGATCGACGCCAGCATCGGCGCGCGCGGCAAAACCGGCGGTCACCGTGGCGAAACCCGCGTTCAGGCGCGGGACCAGAAGCACCAGGCCGAAGCCGATCATCAGCATCGCCCCGATCTGCGCCAGCGTATCGGCATCAAGCCCGATCGCCGCGCCCAGCGCCGCCACGGTCAGGCCAAGAACGACGAAACTCGCCGACATGCCGAGGGCAAGCGCCACCGGACCAAGCCTGTGTGCCTGAAGTGCCGAGGCCAGCACGATGGGAAGAACCGGCAGGACGCAGGGGTTGATCAGGGTGAGAAGCCCCGCCAGATATCCAAAGACCAGATCCATTGCACCCTCATCCGCAGTCGCGGGGAAGATGCGCGGTCCGACGCCCGCTGTCACCCAAAGCCTGCGTGATTGCGGCGTGAGGGTTTTGTAACAATTCAGTCGGTCTGCAGCCGGGCGATCTGCACCGCGAGGATCCCCGCCGCGGCGACGGCAACCCCGATGATGTCAAGCGCCCCGATCCTTTCGCCCAGCAGCAGGGCCGCGACCGTCACGCCGAAAAACGGGTTGAGAAAGTGGAAGGTCGAGGCCCGCACCGGCCCGATCCGTCCGACAAGCGCGAACCAGATCAGCGTGGCGGCCAGGCCCGGCACCAGAATCTGATAGGCGAATGCCAGGATCAGCGACGGGGTCCAGATCACGGTTGCGGTCTCGAAGAACGCCGAAACCCCGCCAAGCGCGGCCGCGCCCACCAGCATCTGCAGGCCGACGATCATCACGAGATTGCCCCCGGCCGATGCGCTGCGGACCGTGCGCGTCGCCACCGCCAGCGCCAGCGCGCCCAGAACGCAAAGCCCAACCGCCATGGGATCGGCACCGCCGCTGATCCGCGTTCCCATGATCAGGCCAACGCCCAGCATCCCCGCCGCAAGGCCGAGGATGCCCAGCCGGGGCACCCTGTCTCCGGCAAGGATCCAGCCAAGCAAGGCCACGATCAGCGGCATCGACGCGGCGATGATCGCGGCAAGCGAGGCTTCGATCCATTGCATGGCGACGAAGTTCAGCCCGAGATAAAGCGCGTTCTGGCACAATCCGAAGACGATGACACTTCGCCTCTGGCCCGGGGTGAGCGACCAGCTTTGCCCCATCAGCCGCGCGATGGCGACCGCGATCAGACCGGCAATCAGGAACCGCAAGGAAAGCGCCATCAACGGCGGCGCCTGCGCCACGATGATCCGCGCGGTCGCAAAAGCCGATGACCACATCAGCGCAAAGCTGATGCCCATCGCAAGGGCCGGACCGTCGATCTTCATCCGGGGACAGGCGGCTCCCACAGCTCGATCGGCGTGCCTTCCGGGTCATGCACCCGGGCAAAGCGGCCATAGGCTCCGTCGCCATCCCATTCGGCGCGGGTTTCAACCTCGAGACCGCTGTCGCGCAGCCGGGCAATCATCATGTCCAAACCCTCGACCCGCAGGTTGAGCATCCATTGCTTGTCTGCCGCGAAATAGGCGCTGTCGGCACGGAAGGGCGCAAAGACGGTGCCGCCGGCCTCTTGCTGCCAGACCTGCGGTCCCGGCGGCGTGATCCTGAAATGCCGCGCATACCAGTCGGCGAGCCCATCGGGATCGCGCGCCCGAAAGAAGATGCCCCCGATCCCCGTCACCCGTGCCATCACCATCCCCAATGCAAAAGGGCCGCCCCCGGACGACCCTTTCACCTAAATTCCTTGCTCGCAAGCGGCCAATCAGCCGTTGACGCTGTCTTTCAGCGACTTCGCGATGGTGAACTTGACCTGCTTGTCGGCCGCTTTCATCATCGTCTCGCCGGTCGCGGGGTTGCGGACCTGACGCTCGGGGCGCGCGCGGCAGGCCACCTTGCCCAGGCCGGGCAGGGTCACGGCG
The DNA here is from genome assembly GCA_012032275.1 of Tabrizicola sp. Lineage (GTDB taxonomy): Bacteria > Pseudomonadota > Alphaproteobacteria > Rhodobacterales > Rhodobacteraceae > JAAURK01. The sequence continues at coordinate 2,919 of JAAURK010000246.1, read as the reverse complement.
CCGCCGGAGGCTACTTCTTTCGCCACGACATCGGCGATCGCGTCAAGCGCGGCCGAGGCCGTCTTCTTGTCGCCGCCCATAGCATCTGCCACAGCGGCAACGAGCTGGGTCTTCGTCATCGGTTTGGACATAGGTTCATCCCTTGAGTTGTTATTGACTTATCGCGTCCCGTGAACAGCGGGATTTTGGGTTCCGCGAACGCGGCCACCGCCCAAACACACAGATTCGATGACAAAATCAACCCCCCCACGAGCGGGTGGGGTGAATTTTCCCGTCCTTTTCACATATTCAGAGGAAAGCAGTTTCCTCGAAACTGCGCAATTTGCGGCTGTGGATGCGTTCAAGTGGCATGTCGCGCAACCGCTCCATCGCCCGGATTCCGATCTTCAGGTGACGGCTGACCTGAGTCTTGTAGAATTCCGACGCCATGCCGGGCAGCTTCAGCTCTCCATGCAGTGGCTTGTCAGAGACGCAGAGCAGGGTGCCGTAGGGAACCCGGAACCGGAACCCGTTTGCCGCAATCGTCGCGCTTTCCATATCGAGCGCCACAGCCCTGCTCTGGCTCAGCCGCCGCACGGGGCCGGATTGATCGCGCAGTTCCCAGTTGCGGTTGTCGATGGTGGCCACGGTGCCCGTGCGCATGATCCGCTTCAGCTCGTAGCCTTCCAGCTGGGTCACATCCGCCACCGCCCGCTCCAGCGCGATCTGGATTTCCGCCAGCGCGGGGATCGGCACCCAGACCGGCAGATCGTCGTCCAGCACATGATCGTCGCGCAGATAGGCATGGGCGAGCACGAAATCCCCCAGCGACTGGCTGTTGCGCAGGCCCGCGCAATGGCCGACCATCAGCCAGGCATGCGGTCGCAGCACGGCGATATGGTCCGTGGCCGTCTTGGCGTTCGACGGGCCGACCCCGATGTTGACCAGCGTGATCCCCTCGCCATCCGGCCGTTTCAGATGATAGGTCGGCATCTGCGGCATCTTGGTAAAGGGCACGATCACGCCATCGGGCGTCGTGATCTCCTGATTTCCCGTCGCGACGAAAGCCGAATAGCCGCTTGCCGGATCGGCCAGCGCAGCGCGGGCATAGGTCTCGAACTCATCGACATAGAACTGGTAGTTGGTGAAGAGGACGTGGTTCTGGAAATGCGCGGGATCGGTCGCCGTGTAGTGGCTGAGCCGGGCCAGACTGTAATCCACCCTCTGGGCCGTGAACGGCGCGAGCGGGGCAGAGCCGTCGGCATAGCGGGTGCGCATGCCGTTGACGATGTCGTCGTTGGTGGTGGTCAGGTCCGGCACATCGAAGATGTCGCGCAGCGAGAAATCCATCACCCCTTCCTGCGGCACCGACACTTCGGAATTGCCCGCCACCGCGAAATGCACCGGGATCGGCGTATCGGACGGGCCGATCTCGACCGAAACGCCATGGTTCTGGATCAGAAGCTCGATCTGCTGGACCAGATAGTTGCGGAAAAGATCGGGCCGCGTGATCGTGGTCGTATAGGTGCCGGGGCTGGAGACATGGCCGAAGGAAAGCCGCGAATCCACCTTGTCAAAGCTGTTCACCGTCAGCCGGATTTCCGGATAGAAGGCGCGGACCCGCGCGTCGGGGCGGCCATGCACCAGGGTGTCGTTGAAATGGCGGGCGAGGAAGGCCGTGGCCTCGCTGTAAAGCTGCTGCAGCCGGGCGACTGCGGCTTCGGCATCGGTAAAGCTTTCCTGCCCGACGGGGGCGGGGCATTGCATTGCGGTGGGCTGGTCGTCCGGCATTTCTGGTCCTGCACAATGATCCGGCATATAAGCCGGAACCGCGGGTATTGCGCAAGTGAAGGGTTGATGACGTCCGGCAATCACCGCCGATCCGCTTGCAGCCGCTGCCCCGCACGGCAATAGTCGGCGCATGTCGGTCCTGCTCTCTCTTGGCCATGGGTATACTGCCAGCGCCCTCTCGCGGCGGCTGGTCGCGCGGGGCTGGACGGTGATCGGCACCACCCGCTCGGCCGACAAGGCGTCGTCGTTGACCGCTTCGGGGGTGGAGCCGCTGGTCTGGCCCACCGATCCCGGCGCGGCGCTGTCGCGGGCGACGCATATCCTCGTCTCGGCAGCGCCTGACGAGGCCGGCGATCCCTTTCTGCGCGCCGCGCCCGCACTTGCGCAAAGCCAGGCAGGCTGGGTCGGATATCTGTCAACCACGGGCGTCTATGGCGATCATAAGGGTGGCTGGGTCGATGAGGAAACAGCGCTGACGCCGGGCACGCAACGCGGGCAGCAACGGGTCGTTGCCGAGGCGGAATGGCGCGCCACCGGCTTGCCGCTGCACATCTTCCGCCTTGCCGGGATCTACGGCCCCGGACGCGGACCGTTCGAAAAGGTGCGCGACGGCACCGCCCGCCGCATCATCAAGCCCGGTCAGGTCTTCTCCCGCATCCATGTCGAGGATATTGCCCAGGTGCTCGAGGCGTCGATCCGCCAGCCCGCCCCCGGCACGGCCTATAATGTCTGCGATGACGATCCCGCCCCGCCCGAGGACGTGATCAGCCATGCCGCCCGTCTTCTTGGCCTGCCAGAGCCGCCCGCAGTGCCGTTCGATCAGGCCAATCTCGGCCCGCTTGCCCGCAGCTTCTACAGCGAATCAAAGCGGGTGCGGAACGACAGGATAAAGTCCGGCCTCGGGGTCCGGCTTTCCTTCCCCACCTATCGCGAGGGCCTCACGGCACTTCTTGCGACAGAGCGGTCGGGCGCGTGATCCCGGCCTGAAGGCAGCGCGATCAGCCCTTGATCTCTGCGACAACGGCGCGGGCAGCGGCGGCCGGATCGGCTGCTTGCCAGATCGGGCGGCCGACCACGATATGATCGGCGCCATCCGCAATCGCCTGGCGCGGCGTGGCGATGCGCTTCTGGTCCCCCGCAGCGGCTCCG
>JAAURK010000245.1 GCA_012032275.1 Tabrizicola sp. | reverse complement strand
AGGGGCGAGGTGAAGCGGCTCTGGGTTGCCCGTGCCGCCCGCGGCGCGGGCCTCGCCACGCATCTGATGACCGCGATCGAGGATCAGGCCCGCCGTCTTGGCATGACCAGCCTCGTCCTCGATACCAGCCGGTACCTGCCCCGCGCCGTCGCCTTCTACCGCCGCCATGGCTGGGCCGAGATTGCGCGCTACAATGACAATCCCTATGCGCACCACTGGTTTGGCAAGACCATTGCCCGTCCCCTGACCGCAAAGGCGGACAGCAGCCGCGACACACTCTGACGATTGCCCTTCGGCCCCGTTTCCCCTATCTCGCGCTTGTCCCGCGCATGAAGGAGTTCCGCCATGGCCAGCTATCAGTACGTCTATCACATGGATGGCGTCTCCAAGACCTATCCGGGCGGCAAGAAGGTGTTCGAGAACATCCGCCTGAACTTCCTTCCCGGGGTCAAGATCGGCGTCGTCGGCGTCAACGGATCGGGAAAATCCACGCTGCTGCGTGTCATGGCCGGGATGGACAAGGATTTCACCGGCGAGGCCTGGGCCGCGAAAGGCGCGCGTGTCGGCTACCTGCCGCAAGAGCCCCAGCTTGACGACAGCCTTGATGTGCGCGGCAACGTCATGCTCGGCGTCGCCGCCAAACAGGCGAAACTCGACCGTTACAACGAACTGGCGATGAACTACTCGGACGAGACCGCCGAGGAGATGGCCGCCCTGCAGGATCAGATCGATGCCGAGAACCTCTGGGATCTCGACAGCCAGATCGATGTGGCGATGGAGGCGCTGCGCTGCCCGCCTGACGATGCCAGGGTAGACACGCTCTCGGGCGGCGAACGGCGGCGGGTCGCGCTCTGCAAGCTTCTGCTCGAGGCGCCCGACATGCTGCTCTTGGACGAACCGACCAACCACCTTGACGCCGAAACCATCGCCTGGCTGCAAAAGCACCTGATCGAATATACCGGCACCATCCTGATCGTTACCCACGACCGCTATTTCCTCGACGATATCACCTCCTGGATCCTGGAACTCGACCGTGGCCGCGGCATCCCTTACGAGGGCAATTATTCCGCCTGGCTGGAACAGAAGGCCAAGCGTCTGGCGCAAGAGGCGCGCGAGGACCGTTCCACCCAGATAACGCTGGAACGCGAACTGGAATGGATCCGCGCCGGGGCCAAGGCCCGGCAGGCCAAGCAGAAGGCCCGGATCAACGCCTATGAAGAAATGGCCTCGCGATCCGAACGCGAGAAAATCTCTTCTGCCCAGATCATCATCCCGAATGGCCCCCGCCTTGGCGGCAAGGTGATCGAGGTTCAGGGCCTGAAGAAGGCCATGGGTGACAAGCTGCTGATCGAAGATCTGACCTTCTCGCTGCCTCCCGGCGGCATTGTCGGGGTGATCGGGCCGAACGGTGCGGGCAAGTCGACGCTGTTTCGCATGCTGACAGGCGAACTTTCGCCTGATGCAGGCTCCGTGACCTTCGGCGATACGGTGAAGCTTGCCTATGTCGACCAAAGCCGCGACGCGCTCGATCCCGCCAAGACTGTCTGGCAGGAAATCTCCGACGGGCTTGAGGTGCTGGAACTTGGCGATGCCACGATGAACTCCCGCGCCTATTGCGGCGCGTTCAACTTCAAGGGCGGCGATCAGCAGAAGAAGGTCGGGCTGCTTTCGGGGGGTGAGCGCAACCGCGTGCATATGGCGAAACTTCTGCGCCGGGGCGGAAACGTGCTGCTGCTTGACGAGCCGACCAACGATCTTGACGTCGAGACCTTGCAGGCGCTCGAAGCAGCGCTGGAGGATTTCGCCGGTTGCGCCGTGATCATCAGCCACGACCGCTTCTTCCTCGACCGTCTTTGCACCCATATCCTGGCCTTCGAGGGCGAAGCGCATGTGGAATGGTTCGAGGGCAACTTCGAAGCCTATGAGGAAGACAAGGTCCGCAGGCTGGGCCCGGATTCGATCGAGCCGAAGCGGGTGAAGTACAAGAAATTTGCGCGGTAGCCATTGGCTGGCACGCGCCGGGCAATGGTGAGATCACCGTTTTTCGTGCCGCGATCCGCGAAAGGGGCTGGGGCAAGCCGCTGAAGATCGACCCCCCGCCGGTGCGCCCCGCGGGATGGCCGCATCCGGTTTCGCGCTGATTTATTTGCAAATGCATCTAATTTGGCGTATCCTGAGAGAAGGGGTCGGGAGAGCCCCGGACATCAGGGAGAAGGACATGACCTCGGCACAAGTGCTGACCCAGCTGGCGGGGATGCTCGGTACGGGCGGGATCGAAGTGGTGGATTGCTCGGGCACCCTTGGCCCCGAAACCCCGCTGCTGAAACTGCCGCCGGATTTCGCCAAGGACACGCCACCGATCCGGATTCACCGGATCAGCGAATATGACAAGGACGGCCCGTTCTGGGCCTGGAACTGGCTGGAACTCGGCGAGCATTCCGGCACCCATTTCGACGCGCCGCACCACTGGATCACCGGCAGGGATTACGCCGATGGCTATACCGATACGCTGCCCGTGCAGCGACTGGTCGCACCGGTCAACGTGCTTGATTTCTCAAAGGAATGTGCAGCAAACCCGGATTTTCTGCTGACCATCGACCATGTCAGGGCCTGGGAGGCGGAGCATGGCGCGATCAACGCGGGTGAATGGGTCGTGCTGCGGTCGGACTGGGACAGCCGCGCCCATGACGAGGCTCTCTTTCTCAACGCGAACGAGACCGGGCCGCACACGCCGGGGCCGACGGCCGAGGTCGTGGAATATCTGATCAGCAAGGGCATCGTCGGCTGGGGAAGCCAGTGTATCGGGACCGATGCGGGCCAGGCCGGCGGCATGGAGCCGCCCTTCCCGGCGCATAATCTTCTGCACAAGAACAACCGCTACGGCCTTGCGTCGCTTGCCAACCTTGACAAGCTTCCGGCGCGGGGGGCGATCCTTATCGCGGCACCTCTGAAGATCAAGAACGGCACCGGCTCTCCGATCAGGGCGCTGGCGCTGGTTCCGCGGGGCTAGTCATGCGGGACGAGCGGCCGCCTCCACCGGACCTCGGCGAGATAGGGCTGGCGAACTACCCGCCCTATCTCATGAACCGGATCATGGGCCGCTATAACGCCAATCTTCGGGCGGAAATGGCCGAACTGGGCCTGACCACGCCGAAGATGCGGGCATTGGCGGTCCTGTCGGTGGTCGACGCGCCGCTGATCGGCGAGCTTGCGGTCTACACGATGACCGAGCAGTCGACGCTTTCGCGCGGCCTTGACCAGCTTCAGTCCGAAGGCCTGATCGAGCGTCAGACAGACGCCGCTGACAATCGCGCGGTTCGCGTGATCATCACCGATCTGGGCCGCGCGGCGTTTCAGCGGCTCTGGCCACATATGGCCTCCGCGAATGAGCGGATGCTTCGCGGCATTGGCGCTGACGAACGGCAGGCCTTTGTGGCTACGTTACAGAAAATGCTGGCAAATATCAGAAAGCACGAGATCTGACATGGCAGAGCGCAGTTTCAAGGCAGAGGTGCAGCACCTGCGGCTTGGCGAGGGCGAAACCTTCACCGGCGAGGGAATTCTCGCCATCACCAAGGCGTTGCTGGAGAACGGGGTCGGCTATGTCGGGGGCTATCAGGGCGCGCCGATCAGCCATCTGATGGATGTTCTGGCCGACGCGCAGGATCTGCTGGCAGAACTTGGCGTCCGCTTCGAAGCGAATGCGAACGAAGCCGCCGCCGCCGCGATGCTCGCCGCAAGCGTGCATTACCCGATCCGGGGAGCGGTCACTTTCAAGGGCCCGGTCGGCGTCAACGTCGCGTCGGACGCGCTGGCCAATCTCGCCTCTTCCGGCGTCACCGGGGGCGCGCTTGTGATCCTTGGCGAGGATTACGGCGAGGGGTCCAGCATCATGCAGGAACGCAGCCATGCCTTTGCCATGAAATCACAATTCTGGCTTCTGGACCCCCGCCCGAACCTCCCCTCGATCGTCAAGGCGGTGGGCGACGGCTTCGCGCTCAGCGAGGCTTCGAACAGCCCCGTCATGCTGACCATGCGCATCCGGTCCTGCCATGTCACGGGCAGCTTCCAGACCCGCGCGAACCGCCGCCCGCCACTTTCGGTGACCGAGGCGCTTTCGGCGCCGCGATCGGATTTCGCCCGTGTGGTGCTGCCGCCGATGTCCTATGCCCATGAGCAGGACAAGGTGAAGAACCGCTGGCCCGCCGCCGAGAAATTCATTCTGGACCATGGGTTGAACGAACATTTCGGCACGGGCGGCAAGGTCGGGATCGTCTGTCAGGGCGGCCTTTTCAACGGCGTGATACGGGCGCTGCAACGGCTGGGGCTCGCCGACATCTATGGCGAAACCGAGGTGCCGGTCTATTGCCTCAATGTCACTTACCCCTTGATACCGCAAGAGTTTCTGGCTTTCTGCGAGGGCAAGGAGGCCGTGCTGGTGGTCGAGGAAGGGCAGCCGGAGTTCATCGAAAACCAGCTTGGCTCGTTCCTCTACCGTGCCGGCTCGCGGGTCAAGCTGCATGGCAAGGGCATGCTGCCGATGGCGGGGGAATATACCGGCGCGGTCCTGCTTGATGGCGTGGCGGAGTTTCTGAAGGCTGCCGCACCCGACCTATTGCCCGCCGCCATCCGGGCGCCGAATGTGGACCGTCCAGCGATCCCCGATCTGACAAAGACGGTGCCGATCCGGCCGCCGGGGTTTTGCACCGGCTGCCCGGAACGCCCGATCTTCGCCGCGATGAAGCTGGTGGAGCGTGACCTCGGCAAGCACCAGATCGCCGCCGATATCGGCTGCCACCTCTTTGGCGCCCTTCCGCCCTTCGAGATCGGCGGCGCGACGATGGGCTACGGGCTTGGCCCGGCCGCAAACGGCGCTTTCGACGGCGGCGGGGAAAAGCGGCCCATCGCCATGATCGGCGATGGCGGGTTCTGGCACAGCGGGCTCTCGTCATCGATGACGAACATGGTGTTCAACAAATCCGATGGCGTGGTGATGGTCGTCGACAACTTCTATTCCGCCGCGACAGGGGGTCAGGATGTGCTCTCTTCCCGCGCCGATAATCCGACCAAGAAGACCAAACACCCGATTTCCAAGGCTTTGCGGGGGGTTGGCGTCCACTGGATCCGCCAGATCGACCGGACCTATGACGTCGCGAGGCTGCGCGACACGCTGAAAGAGGCGCTGACGACAAAGACCAGGGGGCCGAAGGTGATCATCGCCTCCAGCGAATGCATGCTGAACAAGCAGCGGCGCGAAAAGCCGCAGCATGCGGCGATGATCCGCGAAGGGCGGCGGGTCGAGTTGCCGCGGTTCGGGGTGGATGAGGATATCTGCACCGGCGATCACGCCTGTATCCGCCTCTCGGGCTGCCCGTCCTTGTCGTTGAAAAAGCTGGACGATCCGCTGAGGGATGATCCGGTCGCCGCCATCGACCAGACCTGCGTCGGCTGCGGCAATTGCGGCGAAGTGGCGGATGCAGCCGTTCTGTGTCCCTCGTTCTACCGTGCCGATGTGGTGCATAATCCGCGCCGGGCCGAGGCATGGCGCGCGCGGGTCCGGGCGAGGGTGATCGACTGGTTGCAGCGACGGCGGCGCGCCAGACGGCTGGAGTTCGGGGCATGACAAAGCACCAGCTCATGGAGCCGCGCCTTGCCGACCCGGCGCTTTCGGGGATCATCAAGCTCGCGGTGCTGGCGGTCGGCGGCCAGGGCGGCGGCGTTCTGATCGGCTGGATCGAAGCGCTTGCCCGCATGAACGGCTATGCCTGTCAAGCCACGTCGGTCGCGGGCGTGGCCCAGCGCACGGGGGCGACGCTTTACTATATCGAGATGAGCCCCGCGGCGGAAAGAAGCCCGATCTTCTCGCTGATGCCCGCTGCGGGGGATGTGGACATCATGATATCGGCCGAGTTGATGGAGGCGGGCCGCGCCATCATCCGCGGTTTCGTCACGCCGGACCGCACGACCCTGATCGCCTCGACCCACCGGGCGCTTGCGGTCAGCGAAAAGATGGTGCCGGGCGACGGCACGGCCTCGTCGGCAGAGGTGATCGCAGCCGCAGAGGTGGCGGCGCGGCGGCTGATGCTGGCCGATTTCGAGGCGCTGGCAGCTGCCAGTGGCTCGGTCATTTCGGCCAGCCTTTTCGGCGGGCTTGCCGCCTCTGGCGCGCTGCCCTTCCCGCGCGAGGCTTTCGAGGCCGCCGTCAGAAGTGGCGGCAAGGGGGGTGGAGACCTCGTTGCGGGCCTTTGCCGCGGGGTTCGAGGCGGCAGCGGCCCC
>JAAURK010000244.1 GCA_012032275.1 Tabrizicola sp. | reverse complement strand
GCGATCCGGGCCATTCGCAGGGCCGCCCGATCCAGAGGCCGCTGCCCGTCGCCGCATGCAGCGCCGCGCGCCCGATACGGTCGTCGCAAAGGATGCCATAGCCCGGACGGCCCGCCTGCACCTGCCGGGCGGCCCTGAGGCAGAGCAGTTTGAATGCGCCGCCCTTTTCCGGTGTGTAGCCCGGCATCTCTTCCAGCTGCATCCGGTGGTCAAACGCGAAGATGCGGCAATCGGGCCAGTCGGGCAGCCCGCGCCGGGCGCGGTTGGTGGACCAATGCAGCTGCTCCAGCGCGCGGTCGTTGCGCAGATCCGGCCGGATCACCCCGCGGGCAAGGAAGAACCGAAGCTCCTCCAGCGAGGGATAGGCCGGGGTACAGCCATGGCGGCTGACCGCGAAAGCCCCGCAGGCATTGGCATATTCCAGCGCGCGGGGCCAGCTTTCATTGTCGAGCCAGCCCTTCAGCAGCCCCGAAAAGAAGCCGTCCCCCGCGCCGAGGACATTGAACACCTCGATCGGAAAGCCGGGGCCGGTCTGCCCCTGATCCAGCGTGTCGGGGATGGCGCCGTCAAAGGCCACCGCCCCCCGCGACCCGCGCTTGCAGACCAGCGCGGCGGCAGAGACCGCGCGCACGGCCCGAAGCGCGGCAATCGTGTCGGTCGTGCCGCCGGCGATGTGAAACTCCTCCTCGGTGCCGACGATCAGGTCGAAGTAATGCAGCGTGGCCTGCAACCTCGCCGTCACCACGGTGCTTTCCACAAACCGGCTTTCGCCGTCGCCATGCCCGGCAACCCCCCAGAGGTTCGGGCGATAGTCGATGTCCAGCGCCGTCTCAGCGCCATGTTTGCGCGCCAGTTGCAGCGCGCGGATCACCGCCGCTGCGGTGCGCGGGTTTGACAGATGCGTGCCGGTGGCGAGCACAGACCGCGTCTCGGCGATCAGGCCTTCGTCGATGTCATCCTCGCAAAGCGCCATGTCGGCGCAATTCTCGCGGTAAAAGATCAGCGGGAAGCGTTCCTGATCCCGGATGCCAAGAATGACCAACGCCGTCAGCCGATCCGGGTCGGTCTTCACCCCCCGCACATCGACGCCTTCCCGCACCAGCTGTTCCCGGATGAACCGCCCCATATGTTCGTCCCCGACCCGGCTGATCAGCCCCGAGCGCAGGCCAAGCCGCGCCGTTCCGCAGGCGATATTGGTCGGACTGCCGCCGATATACTTGCGGAAACTGCCCATGTCCTCCAGCCGCCCGCCGATCTGCAGCCCGTAAAGATCAACTCCGGCTCGGCCAATGGTGATGACGTCCAAGGTCTTCGGCATAGATCTGTCCCCAGATTTCATCCGTCGGGCATCAGGCATAAAGGGCGGGGCGGGCGGGGCGGGTGATGGCGATCAGCGCGCCCTCGTCTTCCTGCGCGGCGACGCAGGCATCCGAGGTGATGGCGGCCATGTAGCCATCCCAGGAGGTCGGGCCAGAGACGGTGCCCGCTGCCGCAGCTGTCAGGAAATCCTGCAGTTCGACGTCGTAGCTCGCGACGAAACGGTCCTTCCAGTCGGTCAGGATGGCGCTTTGCTGCCTGCCGCCCAGACGCATCCGGACGGCCATCGGGTCAGGCAGCCGCGCCACGCCGTCTTCGCCCACAACCTCGCACTGGATGTCATAGCCATAGTGGCAGTTGACGAAGATCTCGGTGGTGATCACCACACCCCGGGCGGTGACCAGCGTGACGATCTGCGGGTCGCGCAGACGCACATGTGTCCGGGCGCATGACCGGGGAAAGGTCACCCGGGCCGACAGATACTCGTCGTCCAGCAGCCAGCGGAACACATCGATTTCGTGAATGAGCGTGTCATGGATTGCCATCGGCGTGACATAGGTGTCTGGCACCGCAGGGTTGCGATGCGCGGCATGGATCATGATCGGCGCGCCGGTCTCGTTTTGCACCGCCTGCTTCAGGGCAAGATAGCCCGCATCGTAGCGGCGCATGAAGCCGACCTGCACCAGACGGCGGCCAAGCGCCACTTCGGCATCGACGATCTGCCTGGCCCCTGCGGCGGTGGTGGCCAGCGGTTTTCACAAAAGCAGGGCTTGCCCGCGGCAAGGGCGGCCAGCACATATTGCTTGTGCGTCACCCCCCATGAGGTGACAAGGACGGCATCCACATCCGCCGCCGCGATCAGGGCCTCACCGCTGGGATGGACCGTGGCGCGGGGCGAGATCTCGGTCTTCACCGCTTCTGCCGAGGTGCGGTTGACATCGGTCAGCGCCGTGACCCTGCCGCCCTGAAGCACCTGGTCGATGCGCCGGGCATGGTCGCGGCCAATGGCTCCGGTGCCGATGATGCCAATTCTGACGGTCATGTTCCGGACCTCGCCTTCAAAAGCTGTCGATGTCGGCGCGAGTGCTCGCTCTCTTGCCTTGGCGCGACACTCCGTCAGCCCTCGACCTCGGTCAACGGCCGGTCAGCCGGAACATCCGTCATTCCTGATAGAAAATACTCATTGGTGCTGACAGAGTCGGTCAAAGGCTTTCCGGGGTCCACAGAATGGGGGCCACGAAGCACTGGCCGGGGTTTTCGGCCATTCCGTTTTCAATCGTATGAACAACCGTCGCCATAAGTTCGGCGCAGAGTTCCTTCAATGGCGTCTGGAAAATGCCGCTGATCCGACGCTCGAGCAGGGCCTGCCGCGAGTCCGGCGTCAGTTCGTGGACAAGGCAGGCGGTCGTGTCGCCCGCATCGGTTTCGCGCAGCGCGGCGATTGCCCCCTCCATGCCGCCGCCTGCACAATAGACCGCCACCAGATCGGGGTGGCGGGCAAGGGCACCAAGCAGCGCTTCACGCGTCACTTGCCGGGTTTCAAGGTTGATGACGGCATCCAGCACCTCGAACTCAGGTGCATATTCGCGGAAGAACGCGCGCAAGCCGGCCTCGCGCAGGGCATGGCCGTGATAGCGGTGCCCGCCGACGAAGACCAGCACCTTGCCCGGGCGCGGTGCAAACTGCGAGAGAAGCCAGCCCGCATTGCGCCCGACCTTCATGTTGTTGGTGCCGAAGTATGCCTCCCGCACCCCCTGGGCAAAGTCGGAAAGCAGCGAGAAGGTCGGAATTCCCCTGCTGCGCAATGCGGTAACGGCGCTTGTCACCGCGTGATGATCGATCCCGGTGGCCGCAATGGCATGGACCTTGCCAGACATGCCCAGCAGCATATTCGCCACTTCGGCAGGTTCCGCGGTCTGCGAAAACGACAGCGAAAGCCGTATCCGGCATTCGTGGCGGTCCCGTGCCGCCTCTGCCAGTTCGGCGGCAAAGGATTGGTAGAAGGCGTGCCGTTCCTTCTGCAGCACCACGCCAAGGTGATACTCCGGCAGTTCGGCGTGGATACGCTGCCGGATGGCATTGGCCGCATGATAGCCGATCCGCTCCGCCGCTTCGGAGACCTTGAGCGCGGTTTCCTCGCGGACCTTGAGCCGCCCGTTGAGCACGCGGTCGACGGTGGCAACACTGACGCCCGCGGCCCTGGCAAGATCGGCGATCGTGGGGCGGCGCATGACGGTTTCCTTGGCTGGATGAGAGTATTCACATCATTCATGACGGCTGCCCTGATAAAAGGCAAATCAAGGTCACGGCCCCGCAAGGCGCGCCGGTCGGGCCACGGGCCGGGAAGCAGCGGCCTGCGTGCCTGTCTGGCGGAGACCCGCGGCGCGATGCGGGTGGCCATGACCGGGACAGCGCCATGGTGCAACTTGATTTCCCGCCGCAAGGGCCATCTTATGGAGATGATCAGCCGTGTTCCCGGCCCGGGAAAGGGATGGTCAGTTCACACGATCCCGGATCGCGGCTCAGGCTCGCGCGACTGGAAAGGCCCCGTATGAAGATCTGGCATTTCGCCGTCGCAATCTGGAATCGCATGGGTCAGGGCCATTTCGGATTGATCGCTGCCGGTGTCGCCTTCTACGGCATGTTTGCAGTGTTTCCCGGCCTGACGGCGACCATCTCGATCTGGAGCCTGATGGCCGATCCGGCGGTGATCACCGATTATCTGGCGGTGGCAGAGCGGTTTCTGCCCACCGATGCCGCGGCGCTGGTCCACGATCAGGTGATCGGCCTTCTGAACACACCGAAAGGGGCATTGGGTTGGGCGACATTCGTATCGCTTTCCATTGCGCTTTATTCGGCGCGGGCGGGGGTGGCGGCGCTGATCCAGGGGCTGGACGTGGTTCATCGCGCCACGCCGCGCAACTTTCTCTGGGGCTGGGCCGTCGATTTCCTGATGACCGGCGCGCTGATCACCGCGTTCATCGTCGCCCTGACCACCATCGTCGTGGTGCCGATCCTGCTGACCTATTTCACGCTTGGCCCCTTCGAGGCGCTGATCTCCCGGCTGTTGCCCTGGGGCTCGATGTTTCTTCTGGTGCTGACCTGCCTTGGCATCCTTTACCGCTTTGGCCCGAACATGCCGGACGGCCGCGTGCCATGGGTCACGCCGGGCACTCTGGCCGCGTCGATTGCCTGGGCGGGCGTGTCCATCGCCTTTTCGACCTATCTGTCGAACTTCGACAGCTACAACCGTATCTATGGCTCCATCGGCGCCGTGATCGCGCTGTTGATGTGGCTTTACCTCAGCGTGCTCGCGGTGCTTCTCGGGGGCGCGATCAACGCCGAGCTGACGGAAAGGACCGTCATGCGCAAAAAGGCCCGCGCCTGACCGCGCGGCCCGTCACACGAACCGGTTCCAGAGGTTTTCCAACCGCTCCTGACGCCCGGATCTTGGCTCCGGCTCCAGATTTTCGGTGGTGACGCGCGCCGCCGCCTCTTCCAGCCCGCCCGCCAGCATCGCCCTTGCGGCCGGGGTGTTCCAACCGGCATAGCGGTCCTGGATTGCCGCTTCGATCGCACCGCTTTCGATCATCGCGGCGGCGGACTTCAGTGCGCGGGCGCAGGTGTCCATCCCGCCGACATGGGCCAGGATCAGGTCTTCGGGATCAAGGCTCTGGCGCCGGATCTTGGCGTCAAAGTTGGTGCCGCCCGTGGTATAGCCGCCCGCCTTCAGGATCTCGTGGAAGGCCAGCGCCTTTTCGGCATGGTTGTTCGGGAACTGGTCGGTGTCCCAGCCGGATTGGTAATCGTTGCGGTTCATGTCGATGGACCCGAAGATCCCCAGCGCAGCGGCGAGCGCGATCTCATGTTCGAACGAATGGCCTGCAAGGATCGCGTGGCCCTGTTCGATATTGGTCTTCACCTCTTTCTCAAGGCCGAACTCCACCAGAAAGCCGTAAACCGTTGCCACATCGTAATCGTATTGATGCTTCGAAGGCTCCTGCGGCTTTGGTTCGATCAGGATCGTGCCGGTGAAGCCGATCTTGTGCTTGTATTCCACCACCTGCTGCAGGAACCGCCCGGCGTGCTGGCGTTCGGCTTTCAGATCGGTGTTCAGCAGCGTCTCATAGCCTTCGCGGCCGCCCCAGAGCACGTAGTTCTGGCCGCCAAGCCGTTGCGTGGCATCCATGTTCGCCTTCACGGTCGCCGCGGCATAGGCGTAGACATCCGGGTCGGGGTTTGTCGCCGCGCCGGCCATCCAGCGGCGATGGCTGAACATGTTGGCGGTGCCCCACAGCAGCTTTGCCTTGTGGGTCACCTGCTTCTCGCCCAGGTAATCCACGATCTCGTCGAGATTGCGCTTTGATTCAGCGAAGGTCGCACCTTCCGGCCGCGCATCCGCGTCATGAAGGCAATAGAACGGCTGGCCAAGGATATCGAACATCTCGAACGCGACATCGGCCTTCATCCTGGCCAGCGCCATCGTCTCGCCGAACCAGGGCCGTTGCAGCGTGGGCCCGCCGAAAGGATCGCCGCCGGGCCAGGCAAAGCTGTGCCAATAGGCGACGGCAAAGCGCAGATGATCCTCCATCCGCTTGCCCAGGATGACTTCGTCGGGGTTGTAGTGCCGGAAGGCAAATTCCGTCGTGGCAGCCGGGCCCTGATAGGTGATTGCCGGTATATTCTTGAAAAAGTCGGTCATGACAGGCCTCGAATGGAGGATTGGGCAGCGCGGAACCGGGCATGGCCCGCGTCGAATGCGTCGGTCAATGCGGGGTCGGGCTCGATCATCCGGGCGATCTTTGGCGCCGGTTGCGATCTCGCCTGTATGTGCGACATCCGCATCGCTTCGGAGAATGCCGTGTTCGCGGAAAGTTTTGTGCGCGTCGGCCTGGTGCCCGGTGATGGTGGCGCCTGGTTGCTGCCGCGAATTGTGGGTTTTTCCAAAGCAACCGAGATGGCGCTGACCGGTGAACAACTGAATGCAGAAGAA
>JAAURK010000243.1 GCA_012032275.1 Tabrizicola sp. | reverse complement strand
ACAGCGTGGCCTCCCGGTAGGATGGGCGTGCCGCGCCCGCGCCCGCGGCCTTCAGGATGGCATCGACAATCGGCTCGTATCCGGTGCAGCGCAAGATTGCCCGAGATCGCCTCGATCACCTGGTCGCGGCTCGGGTTCGGCACCCTGTCCAGAAGCGCCTTCGCAGCCAGAAGCATGCCAGAGGTGCAGAATCCGCATTGTGCGGCAAAGCCCTCCATGAACGCGGTCTGCAGCGGGTGAAGCTGCGGCCCGGTGGCGAGGCCCGCGACCGTGTCGATCCGCCTGCCCTCCACCGTCTCGGCCAACGTCAGGCAGGAAAGATGCGGCACCCCGTCGATCAGCACGGTGCAGGCGCCGCAAGTGCCTTGCGCGCAGCCCTGCTTCGGCGTCAGATCCCCGGCCCTGCGGCGCAGCACGTCGATCAGGTTCGCCCCGGGATCGACGAAAAGCGCTGTTTCGGCGTCGTTCAGCGTGAAGGTCAGCGGTGTCTTGGCCATCAGCGGGCCCCTCCCAGAAGCAGGCGTTTCAGGTGGACCGGGGCCACCTCGCGGCGATACCAGGCCGTGGCCATCGGGTCGTCAAAGGGCTGCAGGCCCTCGGTCGCAACCTTCAGCGCGGGTTCGATCCCGGCGGCATCAAGGCTTGCGCCCGACAGCGCCCGCTCGGCCGCCTTGGACCGCAAGGGTATCGGCCCATGGAGCCGAAAGCGATCCGCACATCGCCAAGCCGCCCGCTCGCGCCGGGCAGCCAGGCGGCGATCGACATCATCGACACCCCCTTCGGCTTGACCCTGCTGACCTTGGCAAAGCGGAATACCTCTGGCGCCATACGCGGCACGATGACTGCCGCGACGAGCCCGCGCGCCCGGTCCCGCCCGGCCAGAAAGCTTTCCATCGCTTCGGTCTGACCGGTGGTCATCACCACTTTCGCATCAATCGCCAGAAGCGCCGTGGCGAAATCGCCATAGGGATGCGGGGCAAAGAGATTCCCCCCCACCGTCGCCATGTTGCGGATCGCCGGGCCACCGATCACCCGCGCCACCGGATGAAGATAGTCGACGTCCCGCGCGGCCAGCACATCGGCCATCGTGGCCCCGGCGCCGATGCGGATGCCGCCGCTGTCGGGGCGGATATCCCGCTCTACCGCCCGTGCGCGGAGGATGCGGTCAAAGCCCTGGTCGCCGAAGTTGACCGCCCGCATCAGCAGCGTCCCGCCCGCAAGATACCGCGCGCGTGGCCCGACCGCACCGGCCGCCTCGGCCATCGTCGCATAGGTTTCAACCGACAGCATGGCCAGCCCCCTCGCTCATCATCGCGCGAATTGCGGTGAACCCCGCTTCGTAGATCTCTTTGCCCACCATCGTGGCCAACTCCTCCTCGCGGCCTTTCGGCGTGTCGAACCGGCTTTCCCAGTGCCAGAAGGTCATGTCGCCATCCGTCACCGGGATCAGCCGCACATGGGCCACATAGTTGAAAAGCGGCACCGGCGTATCGAGAAGACAGTAGGAGAACGCCGTCTCGGCATCGCTGAGCGTCAGAAGCTGCTCGCGCAGTTCCTCACCCGAGACGAGCGTGAAGCGCCGCACCGAGCCGATCCTGTCAGCCTCGCGCCCCCGCTCGATCTGGCTGCTGGCGACGACGGGATGCCAGCGGTCATGCCCGTTGAAATCGCGCAAGACCGCCCAGACCGCCTCGATGGGCGCCTCCAGAACCGTGCTGCGGATGACCTTGACCATGACCGGCTGCCTTCACTTGAACTTCATGTCGGCGGGATCGAAGGTCGTGACCTGCGTATACATCAGCCCGTCATGGGTGACATAGGCATCGCCGCCCTTGTAGGGCTCGGCCAGCCAGTCCGCCTCGACCCGCCACGACACATTGACGGTATTGCCAACCGTCTTGACCTTTTCGGCGATGAAAGTCGCGCCCTTGAAGCCGCCCTCGGCGCGGGTCTTGCAGAAGCCCGCAAAGACATCTCCGATTGCGGCGCGGCCTTCGACCCAGGTGCCGTTCGGCAGGATGAACAGCACCTCTTCGGGGTACTGCGCCATCAGACGGTTCCAGTCGCATTTGTTCAGCGCGTCGATATGTTCGAACGTCACCATCTCGGCGTTGGCCTGGGTCACGAGCGGCGGCAAGGTCATCGCATCCTGTGCCGCAACTGGACCCGCAGCCGTCATGGCGAGCGTCAGTGCAAGGGTCGTTTCTCTCATTTCAGCCTCCCTGAATGTTGCTGCCCGCTGTCGATTTCAGCCCCCGAAATGCCTCTTGAGCGCGTCAAAGCCGCCCTGAAACACGTTTGTTGCGATGCCGCCCGTCAGATCGGCCTCGTTCGCGGGATCGCAGGAAAACTCGGCCGACCATTCCGCAAAGCAGCGCGCGCCATCGGTGATCGGGGTCAGCCGGATCGTCGCCATGTAGTCCCAAAGCGGCATCGGTCCTTCCAGCATCGCATAGCTGGTGAAGAGGTCGTAATCCGACATGCCGATCAGCTTTTCGCGGATCATGTCGCCGTTCTGCAGATGGAAGTTGCGGATGCAGCCGATCTTGTCGGACGGCAGCGCATCCTCGATCCTGCTGTCTCGGATGCGGGGGTGCCATTTCGGCATTCCGTTGAAATCGCGGATGCGGTCCCAGACGGCCTCTGCCTCGGCGTTGATCACGGAGGACACAAAGATGCGCGCCATTATTTGCTGTCCTTCCCGCCGTCACCGCCCTTGCCGCCCTCGCCCGTGGGCTTCGGCTTGGCCCGCGCCGCTTCGGACGCCGCGCGCGTCATGTCGCTGGCGTTGCGGAAGATGTCCGACCGCGCGATATTGCTGCCGTCGATGCCGATGTCGCTGAGCAGGCTGTCGACGAACGGCGCCTGCACCCGGTAGCGCAGGGCCGAGTTCATCACCTCGTCGGTCGGGCTGAGCGGTGCGCCGCCGCCGCCACCTCCGCCGTTCCCGTTCGCCCAGTCCAACCCCTGGGTGCCGGACCCGCCAAGCTGCATGATCTTGATCTGGTCGATCTTTTCCAGCGGCTTGGCCGAAGCGGCGACGATGCCTTCCACGCGGTCCAGAAGCTTGCGCTTGAAAAGCCCCAGCCGGGCACCGTCGGAGAGCACGTTTCCGCCTCGTAGATCAGGCGCTGCGCCTCTGCCTCCACGGCCTTGCGGATCTTCTCGGCCTCGGCGGCGATGCGCGTGCGTTCGGCGTCTAGTTCCGCCGCCGTCACGCCGACAACCTTGGCGCGGCTCGCGATCTCGGCCTCGCCTGCGGTTGTGGCGCGTTCGGCGGCCTCCACGGCCCGGGCGCGGGCATTCTCGGCTTCAACGGCTGCGGCACTTTCCTCCAGAGATTTCTGGTAAAGTGCGATGGCCTTTTCCATATTCGCCTCGTCGATGGCCCGTTCGCGGGCGATCTCGAGCTTGCGGCGTTCGGTCTGGTGGCCGATGCGCGCATCGTCAAGCCCGCGTTCCGATGCGATGCGGGCGCGTTCGATCTCCTCCTGGCTGGCGATCTCGGCCTCGCGCAGCACCTGGACGCGGGCGATTTCCAGTTGTTCCAGCACCTTCCTGCGCTCCAGCTTTCGCGCGTCGAGATCCTGTTCGGCGAGGATCCTCTCGGCATCGACCATCTTGGCCTTGGCCACGCGCGCGGCCTCGACCGCCTCTTCGGCGGCGATCTGTGCGGTATCCAGCGCCTTGTTGCGGGCGATCTCCAGATTGCGGATCTTCTGGTCGCGGGCGATCTTTTCGACCGTCGTCTCGGCCTCCTTCTCGATGCGCTGGCTGTCGACCAGACGGCGGCTGGAGATTTCGGCAGCTTCGATCGCCTCCTGCTTTTCGATCTCTCTGCTGCGGATCTCGGCGTCGCGGGCGATCTCGGCGGCGCGGGTCTTCATCTCTTCGGCGATCCTGGCCGCATTGGTCAGCTCGCGCGCCGCAGCACCGGCCACATCGACGGCACGGTTGCGGGCAATCTCGCGCTCGCGCATCATTGCCACGCCCTCACGCACACCAAGGGCGTCCCACATTTCAAACGGGCCAAGCGCGCTGTTGAAGCCCCACTTCATCGCGTTGTCGATCTCGGCGATGCTGTCGCAAATCCCTGGCGCACATCGTGCGGCGTAGGCCAGAATTTTCAGGGTGGTCTCGATGAGATAAATCGCATCGCGATCATCGGTGCGCTTAAAAATTTCCTTGATGCGCTGGCCGATGTCTTCGATATCCTTCACCTCGCCATACAAAGCGCTGCGTGGTTTGGTGGGTGGCTCGTATTGGCCTGTTTTCAAGTTCAGAGGGAAAAATTCTCGGCTCGCCGCTGTCTGAACCGTTTTGTAGAAGCCCGCGCCGGTCTTGTTGCCCAGCGCTTTTTGCGCCACCAGCTTGTTCAAAATTTCGGAGGAGGTGAACAGCTCGCGGCTTTCGTCGTTGAGTAATGCCGCGTGCTGGTTGCGGTTCAGGTTCCAGATCACATCCAACCCAACCAGATCGGCCAAACGAAACGTCGCAGTCTTGGGGTTGCCGATGAGGACGCCGGTGATGGCATCCACCTCCTCCACACTGTAGTCATTCTCAATCGCCGCTAGCATGCGCACCTGGTTTACAAATGCCCCAATTCGATTGGCGATGAACCCCGGCGTGTCTTTGCAAATCACAACGCCTTTGCCGAGGTGATTTGTGCCAGAGTCTTTGATAAACGCCGTCACCTCCAGCGCGGTGTCCGCCGTCGGAATCACCTCCAGCAGCTTGAGGTAGCGCGGCGGGTTAAAGAAGTGCGTGCCCAGAAAATGCTTGCGAAACGCATCGCCACACTTCGCGCCAATGCTGCTGATGGGGATGCCGCTAGTGTTCGACGACACAATCGCGCTCGGCTTGCGCACGCCTTCGATGCGCGCCATGAGTTGCTGCTTCGGCTCCAACTGCTCGATGATGACCTCAATAATCCAGTCGCATTCGCGCAGCTTGTCAAAGTCGTCTTCGGTGTTGCCAAGCGTGACCAAGTTGGCGGCCTCTGGTGTGAACAGCGCCGCGGGGCTGCTCTTGCGTTGGCGCTCCCACAGCGCTTTTACAGTTTTGTTGCGGTCCACGTCATCGGCTGGCACATCCAACAGCACTACCGACACGCCCGTGCCCGCTATCAATGCAGCAATGCCGCCCCCCATGGTGCCTGCACCGATGACACCGACTTTATTGATTTTGTAATTCATGTTGCATCTTCCACGTCAACGGACATCTAACGGATAAACGGATGAGTAGCGAGCGCACATCCGTTTATCCGTTAAAACATCCGTTGACGCCAACGCCTCTCGAATCACCCTCACCCGCTCCCCAAATCAAACACTTGTTCCAGCGCTTGCCCCACCTGCATCATGTCATCAAAGAACATGCGCTGCTCGTCGACGCTTAGCTGATATGGCTCGGCCACATGCTTGTGACTAGATCAACACGCAGTAGCCTTTCACATACTGGTTGCGCGCCAATCGCAACCGACTAAAGCGCACATCCGCCACCGTTTGCCCATACGTATTTGCTCGTTCCACAGATCGCACCTCGCGGCACAACGGGCAATCCTCGCCTCGCACCAGCGCATCCCACCGTTCACGCAGCATCCATTGTTTTGGTTCATCAGCCATAAAAATTACCCTGTTGCACAATCACCAATAACGATTAACCAATAACCTCTCTATTAGAATCTCTCTCACGATGCAACGGCTAAACCCGTCGCACACTTAATATTTTTAGGTTCGGGAGAACATGCTTAGCGAAAACTTGAATACAGACTGGACGACACGCGCACACGAAGCCATGCCCTGGGGCGTCAGCTCAAATTTTAGATATTGGGGCGACGAGAGACAGATTATTGCAGAGCGGGCGAAGGGCGCATACATGTGGGATGTCGAGGGCAAGCGCTATATCGATTACCGCCTCGGTTTTGGGCCGATTATTTTGGGCCACGCCTACGACGAAGTAACCGACCACGTGGCGAAACTGATGCGCGAGGGCAATCTCTTCTCGCTCACCAGCACCGCCGAAATTCGCGCCGCCGAGGCCGTGAAGCGCATGACCGGTGCGGACAAAGTGCGCTTCACCAACAGCGGCACCGAGAGCGTGATGCACGCCGTCCGCATCGCCCGCGCCCACACGAACAGAGACCTGCTGATTAAGTTTGAAGGGGCCTACCACGGCAGTTTCGACTATGCGATGTGGACGACGCCCGGCACAGCAGTAAGCGCGATGGGCAGCAGCAAAAGCCCCAACCCCGTACCCAGCAGCAGTGGCATCCCCAAGCCGTTGTATGGCCTTACGCTGACCCTGCCCGCAGGC
>JAAURK010000242.1 GCA_012032275.1 Tabrizicola sp. | reverse complement strand
TTGATATCGCGATGGACGATGCCGTGCTCGTGCGCGTATTGCAGCGCCTCGCACACCGGCGGCACCACGGCCAGCGCCTGCTCGGGCGTGAAGCGCCCCGCCTTCATCGCCTGCCGCAGATTCACGCCGTCAACAAACTCCATGAGGAGGAAGTAGAACCCGCCCGCCTGGCCGAACTCGGCGGCGCCGTCCTGGCCGCGCGTGCCGCACTCGATGCGCTGGAAGCCGCCTTGACCGACAAGGTCGGCGAGAACGGCGTCGGCGTGAAATTCGCCACATTGGGCAGTTTCCTTGATAGGATTTCCGCAAGCCTGAGATCGGCGACCGAAGAAGCGCAGGGGGGAGATGCCGAGATGACCGCCATTCCCGCAGCAGGGGCCGGACCGTCGACCCTCTTGCCCTCGTCCGCGCCAACGGGCGCCATCGGTGCCGTCAACACGCGGCGCGATGTCGAAAGGTGTCTGGACATGATCATCGATTTCTATGAGCGCACGGAACCGGCCTCGCCGATCCCTCTGCTTGCCCGACGCATGCGCAAGATGGTTCCGATGAGCTTTCTTCAACTGATGGAAGAGGTCGCGCCAAGCGGCATGAAGGAATTCAAGAACGTCGCCGGAGTATCCGACGAGAAATCAAGGTAGGGAGAGGCAACCCCATGAGCGAGAGCAAGGCCAAGGTCATCGAGAGGAACCGCGCCCCACGGGTTCAGATCGCTTACGATGTGGAGCATTACGGCAGCCCGACGACAATCGAGCTGCCCTTCGTCATGGGCGTCATGGCCGATCTGGCGGGGAAATCCGAATCCCAGGAAGCATCGAAGACGCCAGCGGATCGATCTTTCGTCGAGGTTGACGCAGGCCGGTTCGGCAAGTTCATGGAGGCGCTGTCGCCCCGGGTGAAGGCGCGGGTCGCCAACAAGCTTCCGGGAAAGGAGGGAGAGGCCTCGGACGAAGAGATGTTCGTCGATCTCACCTTCAAGAACATGGGCGATTTCGCGCCCGACAAGATCGCCGCGCAAGTTCCGGCGCTGGCCGAGCTTCTGAAGATGCGCAAGCAGCTGGAGGAATTGCTCGGCTATATGGATGGCAAGGTGAACGCCGAGAAGCGCATCGCGCAGCTTTTGTCGAACGAACCGCTTCTGGCGCAGGTTGCCGATGAAGCGATGAAGGCCACGAAGGGGGAAGAATAAGATGGCTGACCCAAAGGAACAGGCAGGCGGCGCGGCATCCGAGGCTCAGGCCATCGATCTGGGTGAGTTCAGCGAGCTTCTGGAAAAGGATTTCCGCGTCAAGCAGGATGACAGCGACAAGCTGCAGAAGCTTGTCCAGAACCTTGCGCTTGCGGCCACCGAACGCTCGGGCACCGCGACCATCTCTGGCAATGCGGTGAAATCGATCAAATCGCTGATCGCGGGGATCGACAGCCTGCTGACCACGCAGATGAACGAGATTCTGCATTGCGAGGAGGTGCGCCAGATGGAGGGCACCTGGCGGGGGCTGCATTACCTCGTCAACAACACCGAGACGGATCAGAAACTGAAGATCCGGGTTCTGAACATCTCCAAGGACCAGCTTGCCGATCAGCTGGAGGATTTCGAAGGCCAGATGTGGGATCAGTCGCCCGCGTTCAAGAAGATCTATTCCGACGAATATTCGATGTTCGGGGGGGAACCCTTTGGGGCGCTGGTCGGGGCCTACGAGTTTTCGCACCATCCGCGCGATGTGGGCCTGCTGCGCAATCTGTCGGGCATCTGCGCCAGCGCGCATGCGCCGTTCATCGCGGCGGCGGCACCGCAGCTTTTCCGCATGGAAAGCTGGCAGGAACTGCCGAACCCGCAGGACTTGCAGCAGATCGTCTCGTCGCCCGATTATGCCAGCTGGCAATCGCTGCGCGAAAGCGAGGACAGCCGTTACATCGGGCTGACCATGCCGCGCGTTCTGGCGCGCCTGCCCTATGGGGCGGCCACCGTGCCGGTGAAGGGCTTCGCGTTCGAAGAGCAGATCGACGGCAAGCATGATCACTATGTCTGGATGAACGCCGCTTTCGCGATGGGCGTGAACATCAACCGCAGCCACAAGCTTTACGGTTGGGGCACGCAGATCCGCGGCGTGGAATCCGGGGGCACGGTCATCAACCTGCCGGTCCATACATTCCCCACGGATGACGGCTCGGTTGCGATGAAATGCCCGACCGAGATCGCGATTGACGACCGGCGCGAGGCAGAGCTTGCCAAGCTTGGCATGATGCCGATCCTGCACCGCAAGAACACCGACCTTGCCGCCTTCATCGGCGCACATTCCCTGCAGGATGACGAGACACGCGCAGGTCGCCTTGTCGATACCGACGCCCAGGCGAACGAGCGTCTGTCGGCGAACCTGCCCTATCTTTTCCCGGTCTGCCGTTTCGCGCATTACCTGAAGGCCATCGCGCGCGACAAGATCGGCACGTTCAAGGAACGCGCCGACATGCAGGTCTGGCTTTCGGAATGGATCAATCGATATGTCCTCGCCAATACGGCGATGGCAGATGACAAGGCCAAGGCGAAACGCCCGCTGGCCATGGCAGAAGTGCAGGTCGACAGTGTCGAAGGGCGCCCCGGATATTATAACGCGCGCTTCTATCTTCGCCCGCATTACCAGCTGGAGGGCATTAACGCGAGCCTTCGCCTGGTATCGGAACTGCCCTCGGTGAAGGGGGCCTGACGCCTCCTTCATCTCGTTCCCGGCAATTGCATCGACATCTGAAAGGAATACGAAATGGCATTGACTGGTTATCTGAAGCTTCCCGATATCGACGGCGAATCCGTCCGCGCTGACCACGAGGGCGAGATCGACGTTCATGGCGTGCATTGGCAGGTCAAGCAGCGAAGCTCCGCCAACATCGGCAGCGGCCGGACACAGGCCCGCGCCGAAATCAGCGGCATGACGCTCTATAAGGTCTATGACGCGTCTTCGCCCTACCTCGCGCTGACGGCGATGCTTGGCAAGGCGATCGACGAAGCGGTCCTGATGGTGCGCAAGGATTCGGGCGAGGCGCATCTCGACTATCTGACGGTCACGATGAAGAAATGCGTGATCGCGGAATATGAGATGACGAACGACGATCCGGGCGAGGACGGCTCTCAGGTCATCCGCGAGAAGCTGGTTCTTTCGTTCGAGGAAGTCGCGATCAAATACGTCGTTCAGGCCGACGACCACTCCAAGGGCGACGAGCACGAGATCGAATACAGCGTCGCGGCCGGCAAGTAACACAAGGCCGCAGCGCCAGGATCGGAGAAGAACGTGCCCGAAGCCGACTCAGGTCTGCAAGCACGTCGCGAGGCGGTCCAACCCAGTCTCTGGGACCGCCTCGTCGACGATCTGCCCGGCCTTGCGGCAGAGGCCCGGCGCCTGAAGGCAGAGCTTGGGGCAGAACTTGGAGCCGAGAGGGTGGAGCGGATCCTGGCCGGCGGCCGCCGCGCCATCGACACCGAACCCGGCCTCGATGATCTTGACCGGCGCGAACTTTCCGGCCTTCTTACCCTTCTCGACAGAGAGCGTTTCCTGCAGGAACGTGGCATCGTCATCACAGCCGAGGTGCTGCGCGAGGCCGTTCGGCGCGACATCGAGGCGCTTTTCAACATCGAACGGCTTGAGGCGCGCAGCCTGCTTACCGATACCGAGACCGAAGTGCATGAACATCCCGCAGATCTTCTGGCGGATTTTCCGAATGTCCGGCGCAGCGTGCTGAACTACGGCGCGCGTCCTTCTCGGGCCGCCGGGCGAAGGATTTCGATCCGGATGCGCTTTCGCGCGAGTTGAAGGAGGTCGTCGCCGTCTTCGAACCCCGCCTGAAGCGCGACACGATCCGGGTGAAGGTGAACACCAGCGACAAGACCGGGATGAAGATAGAGATCGAAGGCACGCTGATGCTGTCTCCTGTGCCCGAACGGCTGCGTCTTTCCACCACGATCGATCTGGACAACGGCCAGGCGGCGACCCGGCTGGAGGAGCGCTGATGGACCGCAGCTTTCTGTCCTATTATGAGGATGAACTCGTCCATATCCGCGATCTGGCGAAAGAATTCGCGGCCCTGCACCCGAGTGTCGCGCGGAACCTGTCGCTTGAATCCGTGCCCTGCCCGGACCCTTATGTGGAGCGACTTCTGGAGGGGGTGGCCTATCTCTCGGCGCGCACCCGGCTGAAGGTCGACGGCGAAAGCGCGCGTTACGTGCGCAATCTTCTGGACGCGCTCTATCCCGATCTGGTCGGGCCCGCGCCCGCCGTCTCTACCGCCGTGCTTCTGCCCGGACCTCAGGTTCTGACCATGAACGACGGGTTCACCGTGCCACGGGGGACGCGGCTGGTCGCGGCTTTTCGCGAAGGGATCTCGACGCGCGCCACCTATACCACGGCGCAGGATGTCGCTCTCTGGCCGATCAGGATCGAGGCGGTCGATTACCTTCAGGACAGGGGCGCGCTTGCCGCCGCCGGGGTTCCATCGCGCGATCTTGCACGGGCGGAGGCGGGGTTGAGGATCACGCTTGCCCGCAGCGGGCCGGGAACTCTGGCGGAACTGTCGCTTGACCGGCTGGACATTCATCTGGCGGCCGGCGGGCCGGTCTTCGACGCGATCTTCGGCCGGACCGTCGCCGTGCGGGCGCGGCCGGGCAAGCCTCTGGGGCCCTATCAGCCGGTGCTCGGGCCGCAGATGATCGGGATCGCGGACAGCGAGGCGTTGCTGCCACGGGTGCGCCAGTCCTTCGAAGGCTACCGCCTGATGCGGGAATACTTCCTGATGCCGGACCGGTTCCATTACCTGCGGCTGTCGGGATTGCAGCAGGTGATTCGAAACTGCCAGACCGGCCCGCTGGAGATCGTGCTGATCCTGTCCGAGCCGCGCCCGGCGCTTGCAGGTGCGACGCCCGACACGTTCCGGCTTTTCGCGACGCCGGTGGTCAATCTTTTCGAGAAGGAGTGCAATGCCGTCGACATCGATCCGCGCACTTCTGCCCATGTTGTCCATCCCGACCGCACGCGGCCGCGCGATTTCGAGATTTACCGGCTGATCCGCGTCGAGGATGCCGATACCGACGGCGCCGAGGCTGCGCTGAAGCCGCTTTACAGTGCCGAACAGAAACGCGGATCGGGGATCGTCTACACGACCGAGCGGCGCCCCCGCCGGCCCGGAGAAGATGAGATCCGCCGCGGCCAGATGCGCACCAGCTATCCGGGCGACGATCTCTTTGTCTCGGTCGTGCGGCCTGGCGCGAAGGCGGGAACGCCAACCGTCAAGCGGCTGGATATCCGGGCGATCTGCACCAACCGCGATCTGCCGATCCTCGACGACATGCCCCGCCTGACGCTGGAAAGCGGCGAGCCGGTGGCGCAGGTCGAATTGCTGGGCGCGATGCGGCGGCCGCGCGGATCGCTGGCTGCCACCCTGCCCACCCGGATGGCTGGCGGCGAAACCGCGCTTGATGCGCTGACCTGGCGGTTGGTCGGCCAGCTATCGCTGAACTACCTGTCGCTCGCCGAGGAATCGCGCGAGGCGGAGCCGCTTCGCGCCATGCTTGACCTCTACGCCGACCGCGGCGATCCGGCGCATGCCCGCCACGCCCAGTCGATCCGCCAGGTGTCGACGCGCAAGGTCATGGAACGGCTCGGCATTCCTGGGCCGGTCTGCTTCGGGCAGGGCATCGAGATCGCGCTTTCGGTCGACGAAGGCCCGCTGACCGGCGCGAGTGTGCTGTTGCTGTCAGCACTTCTCAACCAGCTCTTCGCCCGTCATGCGGGGATCAACAGTTTCGTTCGCACCAAAAGCAGGCTGATGCAGAAACAGGAGGAGGTGCTATGGCCGATGACGCCCGGCAATCGCCCCTTGATCTGACCTTGCCCGCAGAGCCCATGGAAATGGGGTTCTTCGAGTTGCTGGCGCGGCTGGAAACCCGTGACCGGCGCTTTGGCCGGGCCGGTCGTCCGACGGACGAGCCCGCGCGCCTTGGTCAGGCCGTCCGGCTTTCCTTCGCGACGCGCGATGTGGCGGCCTATCAGCCGGGCACCGAGGGCGCGCCGCCCAGGGTGGATATCGCGGTGCTGGGGCTTCTGGGGCCAGAGGGGCCGATGCCGTTGCACATCACCCGCTGGGTCATGCGGCGGCTGTCCGAACGCTGGTTTCAGGGCGAGGATGACAGGGCGATGGCCGACACGGCGTTTGTCGACCTGTGCAATCTCCTGCAACACCGGATGATCGCGCTTTACTGGCGTGCCTGGGGCGATGCGCGGCCCGAAGTCCAGCTTGGCCATGGCGACGGCGGCAGGGTCCGCGCAACGCTCGCCGCGCTCGCCG
>JAAURK010000241.1 GCA_012032275.1 Tabrizicola sp. | reverse complement strand
CGGGCTGGCGCGACTGGCCTGGTCGCCGGTCGACAGGGCGACAAGCAGCCCGCTGCGGCTGTGGGCCTGGCGGGGGCCGGGGCTTACCACGCTGGCCGGATTTCTTCTGGCCTGGGCGCAGAACCTGGCCGCAGGAGGCACGTGATGTTCGGCAGTATCGATCCGGCGCTTCTGATCGCCTCACTGATGGTGAATGCTGTCCCGATCATGCTGGCAGCGACGGGAGAGCTGGTGGTGGAGAAGTCGGGCGTGCTGAACCTCGGGGTCGAGGGGATGATGATCATGGGGGCGATCTGCGGCTTTGCCGTGGCGGTCGTAACCGGCAATCCCTATCTCGGCTTCATCGGCGGCGCGCTGGGAGGGGCGGCACTTTCGGCGATCTTTGCGGTGCTGACGCAGATCCTGCAGACCAATCAGGTGGCGACGGGGCTTGCACTCACCCTCTTTGGCCTTGGCCTGTCATCGCTGATCGGCCAGTCCTATGTCGGGGAGAAGCCGCCTGCCACGGGCGACGTCGCCTTTGGACCGCT
The DNA here is from genome assembly GCA_012032275.1 of Tabrizicola sp. Taxonomy (GTDB): domain Bacteria; phylum Pseudomonadota; class Alphaproteobacteria; order Rhodobacterales; family Rhodobacteraceae; genus JAAURK01. Next base: position 5,894 of record JAAURK010000241.1, on the reverse strand, counting down.
GGCGGAGATCCCTTTCGCCGGGACGGTGCTCTTCAGCCATGACTGGATGGTCTATGTCTCGATCCTGATGGTGGCCGCCGTCTGGTGGGTGCTGCGATACAGCCGCACCGGACTGGTCCTGCGCGCGGTGGGCGAAAGCCACGAGGCGGCCCATGCGCTTGGCTACAAGGTCACCCGCATCCGCATGCTGGCGATCTTCTTCGGCGGCGCGCTGGCGGGCCTCGGCGGGGCCTATGTCAGCCTTGTCCGCGTGCCGCAATGGACGGACGGGATCACCGCGGGCGCGGGCTGGATCGCGCTTGCCATCGTCGTCTTCGCCTCGTGGAAACCCTGGCGGGTGATGATCGGTGCCTATCTTTTCGGCGGCGTGACCGTCCTTCAGTTGAACCTGCAGGCGGCAGGATCGGCGATCCCGGCGGAATACTTGTCGATGGCTCCGTATCTGATAACCATCCTCGTGCTGGTCATCATATCATCCGGCCGCGGCCGGGCCTCGCTGGACGCCCCGGCGAGCCTCGGCCAGAATTTTCATGCCTCGCGCTGAGGCATTGCATCGCAGGGTCGGGGAAGGCCTTGCCACATTGGGGAGACAACTAGAATGAACCGCAGATCACTGCTTGCCACAGCGGCACTTGGCCTTGGCCTGGCCTTCAGCGGCCCGGGCCTTGCGCAGGACAAGACCAAGGCCTGCTTTGTCTATGTCGGCCCGATCGGCGACCTTGGCTGGAGCTACCAGCATCATCAGGGCGCGCTGGCCGTGCAGGAAGCCTATGGCGACAAGGTCGACGTCTCCTGGCAGGAAAGCGTGCCCGAGGGCGCCGATGCCGAACGGGTGCTGACGCAGATGGCGCTTTCGGGGTGCAACATCATATTCACGACCTCGTTCGGATATATGGACGCAACGAATGCGGTGGCCGCGAAATTCCCGGATGTGAAGTTCGAGCATGCAACGGGCTACAAGCGCGAACACCCGAATGTCTCGACCTACAACGCCCGGTTCTACGAGGGCCGTGCCGTGCAGGGCCATATCGCGGGCAGGATGACGAAAACCAACAAGATCGGCTACATCGCCTCGTTCCCGATTCCGGAAGTCATCATGGGGATCAACAGCTATTATCTGCATGCCAAGAAGGCGAACCCGAATGTCGAGCTGACGGTGATCTGGGCCTTCACCTGGTTCGATCCGGCGAAAGAGGCCGATGCGGCGAAAGCGATGATCGAACAGGGCGTCGATGTCATCGCAAGCCACACGGATTCGACCGCGCCGCTGGCCGAGGCTGCCAAGACGCCGGGCGTGATCGGCTTTGGCCAGGCCTCGGACATGGCCGATTACAAGCCCTCGCCGCGCGTATCCTCGATCATCGACAACTGGGCGCCCTATTACGTGAAGCGGGTTGGCGAAGTGATCGATGGCAGCTGGTCACAGTCCGACACCTGGGCCGGAATCAAGGACGGCGAAGTGGAGATCGGCGAGATCACCGAGGCCATTCCCGCCGATGTGCGGGCCGAGGCAGAGGCGCTGCGCGATGCGATCTCGGCGGGAAGCTACCATCCGTTCACCGGCCCGATCCGGAAACAGGACGGGTCAGAATGGCTGGCCGAAGGCGCCACCGCGCCGGATGGCGATCTTCTAGGCATGTCCTTCTATGTCGAGGGCATTGCGGGCGAGATACCGCAGTAACTTCTGCCGGGCATGAGGCGATGGGCGCCGGTTCGCCGAAGAACCGGCGCCTTTTTGCGGCTCGACAGCGCGACCGGCGTTTTTCCGGAGAGTTCCGATTGCATCCGCCCGTGGTGGCGGACTACGCTGTGGCAGAGGAAGGCAGGACGCAGATCCTCCCTCGCAAAGGCAGAGCGGAATGGACGTGGATTTCCTGATCATCGGCGGCGGCATTGCCGGCGTTTCGGCGGCAGCACGGCTGGCAGAGATCGGATCGGTGATCCTGCTCGAGGCCGAGGACCGGCTGGCCTATCACGCCTCCGGCCGCTCGGCAGCGCTTTACGAGCCGCATTACGGGGCGCCGGCCGTCGTCGCCCTCTCGCTCGCCTCCGGGCCCTATTTCCGCGCGGCGAAAGACGTGCTCTCACCGCGCGGGATGATGATGGTCGCGCGCCGCGAGGATGAGGAGAGCTTCGCGCGCGATCTTGCCGCGATGGAGCTGACCGCGATCCCGGTTGATGAGGCGCGGCAGATGGTCCCGATCCTGGACCCCGACAGCGTGCGTTTCGCGGCCTGGGCCGATCATGCCTGGGATATCGACACCGACCTTCTGCTGCAGGGATTTTCCCGCAAGGCGCGCGCGGGTGGTGCCCGCATCGCGACGGGCGCAAGGGTCACCGCGCTGCGCCGCACCGACAAGGGCTGGCATGTCCAAAGCTTGGCCGGGGCCTTCGACGCGGCGATGATCATCAATGCCGCCGGGCCCTGGGTGGATGACATCGCGCGGATGGCGGGCCTCAGGCCACTGGGATTTTCGCCAAAGCGCCGGTCGATGGCACGGATCCCTGCCCCGGCCAACCAGGATGTCTCGCGCTGGCCGATGGTCTTTGCCGCGGGCGAACGCTGGTACATGAAACCGGATGCCGGGGCGCTGATCGTCTCTCCTTCGGAAGAGGATCCCGTGCCGCCGCAGGATGCCTGGGCCGACGACATGGTTCTGGCCGAAGGGCTTGCGCGGTACGAAGAGATGGTGACCGAACCGGTGCCACGGATTCTTGCGAACTGGGCCGGGCTGCGCACATTCGCCCCCGACCGCGTGCTGGTCATCGGCCGCGATCCGACCGAGCAATCCTTCTTCTGGCTTGCGGGCCAGGGCGGCTACGGCTTTCAGTCCTGCCCCGCCGCCAGCCAGCTTGCCGCCGATCTCATTGCCGGGCGCACCCCGGCCATCGGCGAAAACCTTGTGGCCGCCCTTTCGCCGCTGCGCTTTTGCTAGGGCGCTTTTCGCCACCGACGGAAATTTGCAGATGACAAGATGGCAATCCCACGCCAGCATGCAGCCATGATACGCCCTCTCCTCCTGTCCCTCGCGCTGGCGGTTCTGCTTGGCGGTTGCGGGCCGCGCGCAGGCAGCCGGTCCGACGCGCCGCCCTCGACCGCTGTCTCCACCTCGAATTTCAGCGATGCCGATCCGCGCGACTGGGATGGCCGCAAGCCACGGCAATACCCTGTGCACGGGATCGATGTCTCGCGCTTTCAGACGACCATCGACTGGACCACGGCCCGCGCCAATGGCGTCAACTTCGCGTTCATCAAGGCGACGGAGGGCGGCGATGTCCTTGATCCGATGTTCAACGATCACTGGCGCGGCGCCGGTGCCGCCGGTGTCCGGCGCGGGGCCTATCACTTCTTCTACCACTGCCGCCCCGCGGCCGAACAGGCGCGCTGGTTCATCCGCCATGTGCCGGTCACGCCGGGCGGCCTGCCCCCCGTGCTCGACATGGAATGGACCCCCACCTCGCCCACCTGCCGCATCCGCCGCGATGGCGCGACGATCCGCGCCGAGGCGCGCATCTTCACAGACATCCTGACGCGGCATTACGGCCAGCGTCCGCTGATCTACACCACCGTGGATTTCTTCGAGGATACAGAGCTTTGGCGGCTTTCGGGAATTGAATTCTGGCTCCGCTCGGTCGCGGCGCACCCGCAAGACCGCTACCAGGGCCAGGCGTGGAGTTTCTGGCAGTACAGCTCTACCGGTATCGTGCCCGGCATCGCGGGCAAGGTCGATATCAATGTCTTTGCCGGGTCGGAGCAGGCATGGAGCGGCTGGCTCACCACGCGGGCGCAGTAGCCGCCCGGTTGGCCTGCGCCGCCGGGCGGGGTGTCAGCCGTCGATCCTGATCCGCGCATTCGTGGGGTCGAAGGGGCTGTCCTCCACAACCACGGCATCCCATTCCTGACGCAGCATCTTGACCTTCAGCTTCGTCCCCACCTCGGCCAGATCGGGGCGCACATACCCCATGCCGATCTGCTTGCCGAAGGCCACCGAATAGCCGCCCGAGGTCAGGCGGCCGATCTTGACGCCATTCGACAGGATCGCCTCCTTGCCCCAGGGATCGGTATCGCCGGGGCCGTCGATCAAGAGAGTGCAGCATCTGGAACGGATGCCGGTCTCCATCATCGCGGCCTTGCCGTGAAACTCCTTGGACAGGTCAACAAAGCGATCGAGCCCGGCCTCCAGGGGCGTCGCGTCGCGGCCAAGCTCGGTGCCGAAGGCGCGGTAGGATTTCTCCTGCCTGAGCCAGTTCTGCGCGCGGGCGCCGACCAGTTTCATCCCGTGCTTCTCGCCCGCCGACATCAGCTGGTCGAAGAGATAGTTCTGCATCTCGATCGGGTGGTGCAGCTCCCAGCCAAGCTCTCCGGTATAGGCCACACGGATGGCGCGGACCGGGCACATGCCAAGCTCGATGTTGCGCGCCGAAAGCCATGGGAAGCGTTTGTTCGACAGGGCGGTTTCAGGGTCGGCGTCGCGGATCAGCTCTTTCAGGATGTCGCGCGATTTCGGCCCGGCAAGCGCGAAGACGCCCCATTTGGTCGTCACGTCCTCTTCGTTCAGGCGACCGAATTCGTCTTCCTTCTCCATCACCGCGTTGTAGAGGAAATCCTCGTCATAGGCATGCCAGGCACCGGCCGAGACGAGGTAATAGTCGTTCTCTGCCAGCCGCACGATGGTGTATTCGGTGCGGGTGGTGCCGTGGTCGGTCAGGGCATAGGTCAGGTTGATCCGGCCCACGGCTGGCAGCTTGTTGGTGGTGAACCAGTCGAGAAAGGCCGTCGCCCCGGGCCCGCTGAGGCGGTGCTTGGCGAAGGCGGTGGCGTCGATCAGGCCCGCGGTTTCCCGGATGGCCTTTGCCTCATCGACAGCATATTGCCACCATCCCCCGCGCCGGAAGCTGCGGGAATTGTGGTCGAAGTCTGCCGGGGCATCGGTCGGGCCGTAGTAGATCGGCCGTTCCCAGCCATTGACCTGCCCGAACTGCGCGCCACGCTTTTTCTGGCGCTCATAGGCGGGCGAGGTCCGCAGCGGGCGACAGGCTTCGCGCTCTTCGTCCGGGTGGTGCAGGATGAAGACATGGTCGTAGCATTCCTCATTCTTGCGCGCGGCGTATTCCGTTGTCATCCAGGGGCCATAGCGCTTGGGGTCAAGCGAGGCCATGTCGATCTCGGCTTCGCCTTCGGTCATCATCTGGGCGAGGTAGTAGCCCGTTCCTCCTGCCGCCGTGATGCCAAAGCTGAACCCTTCGGCCAGCCACATGTTGCGCAGGCCCGGCGCGGGGCCGACGAGCGGGTTGCCGTCGGGAGTGTAGCAGATCGGGCCGTTGAAATCGTCCTTGAGGCCGGCGGTTTCAGAGGACGGCAGGCGGTGGATGAATGACATGTATTCCGCCTCGATCCGCTCCAGATCCAGGGGGAAAAGATCGGCGCGGAATGACGCGGGCACGTCGTAAAGAAAGCGGGCCGGCGCGTTCTTCTCGTAGGGGCCAAGGATCCAGCCGCCGCGTTCCTCGCGCACATACCATTTCGCATCGGCATCGCGCAGCACCGGGTGCTGGGGATTGGTCTTGCGCCATTCGACCAGCGCTGGATCGGGTTCGGTGACGATATACTGATGCTCCACCGGCACCGCGGGGATCTTGATCCCCAGAAGCCGCGCGGTCCGCTGGGCATGGTTGCCGGTCGCCGTCACCACATGTTCGGCGCGGATATCGAAGGTCTCGTCCGAGGCGACGAGATTGCCCCCCGTCTCGACCATCCGCGCGCAGGTCACGATCCATTCCGACCCGGTCCAGCGATAGCCGTTCACCTGGATCTTGCGCTCGAAGGTGCAGCCGAACTGGCGCGCGCCTTGGCCATCGCCTGCGTCACATCGGCCGGATTGATGTAGCCGTCC
>JAAURK010000240.1 GCA_012032275.1 Tabrizicola sp. | reverse complement strand
TTCAGTTTGTCTTCGGCACGAGGGACACGGTCGTCTTGCCAGCGCTTTCCCAGCAACTGGTCTCGAAGCTAAAGGCCGCCGGCGTAACGCCAAGCATGCTGGAGCTGAACTGCGGCCACTACTCGCTTTCGCTGCCCCCCTATGCCATCCGCGTCGGCCTGACCGCTTCGCGGCTGTTGTCCCGAGGCCTTTGATAGTGGCGACAATCCGGGGCCGCCGAAAGCTCTCGACCATTCGACAACCGACCGGCTGTCGTAAACCATTGTTATATATAGAGCAATGGCGCACCCGACACGATTCGAACGTGTGACCTTCGCCTTCGGAGGGCGACACTCTATCCAGCTGAGCTACGGGTGCCTACTGCTTACGCAGTGCTTACGCGATATTTTTGCAGTTTGAAAGACAAGAAAAACAGGCCCGCAAACTGCTGTTAAAACTCACTAATTCCTAACTCACGACGTTACCAACCCACTTGACATCAGCCTTCGGAGGGCGACGCTCTATCCAGCTGAGCTACGGGTGCGTTGGGCGGTTGATAGACGAAGATGCCCGACTGTTCAATCCATATCCCGCAGATCGGAGGGGGGTGCGGATCGGTGCCGAAATCGGCCACAATTTCCCCGCGAATGTGCCGATGTTTTTCGCAAGTCAGGATGTACCATCAGCGCATGCGAATCAGGGAAGGCTTGGAATGTCAGTCAAAATTCATCACATTGTTGCGAAACCCCGGCGGCTTTCGGCGCGCCTTTGGGTGTCGATGTCCTGCATTGCCTTTGTGGCCGGTTGCGGCGGGGGAGAGGATGGCTCTCTCAGCTTTGACTTCAGCTCTCCCTTCGACGCCCCGGCGCCGGTGTCGTCCGATGTGTTGACAGCCTTCTTTGCCGCAGCCCTTGATCCGGCGACGACGGCCGCAGCGACGGCGCTGCTTCGAGAAGACAAATATCTCCTGCAGCAGAACACCTGGTCTTTCAGCGGCTCTGGCCCGGCCTACAACAGCTTTCCCCTGCGCAGTTCCGGCGCGGCCTTCGCCCATGCAGCCGGCCTTTCCGGTTCGGGCAGCCTGATTGTCATCACGGATGAACGGATTTCAGAAGAAAATGACGTGTTCGGAGGCCGGGTAGAGTTTCTGATCAACGGAGGCCCCAACGGAGACGAGCACGGCTCCGTCGTGACGGCGGTCGCCGGGGGCAACTCGCCCGATTTCATTGGCGTGGCACCGGAAGCGGCTCTCGCCTTTGGAACCTATGAGACCACGGCCGGCCTGGTCGGTGCCGGCCAATACGCGATTGCCAATGGGGCGGTGGCCTGGAACAATTCGTGGGAGTACATTGATACCGCGCTCAATGCCAGGGGCTTTGACCGCATTTTCAACAGCTCCATCGTTTTCAACAGCTCCAGCGACGGGCAGGCCTATCTTACGACGCTGGACGACTATGCCGCGCAAGGCGTCGTCGTGTTTGCGGTATCGAATGAAGACCTTGATCACGCCACGCTGATGAGCGGCTTGCCCTACCTGCGCCCGTCGCTTGAGGCGGGCTGGCTGGCGGCCGCGAATGGCGTTCCTAAACTCAGCGCTTCGGGCAATGTGACCGCGGTGACGCTGATCTCGTCGCCCTGCTACGAAGCGGCGCGCTGGTGCCTGGTTGCGGATGGCACCTGGGAAGTGCCGGATGCCAGCCTGCGGCTTGAGCCGGGCGAAAATCTTGTGACCGGATCTTCCTTCGCGGCGCCGCAGGTTTCGGGCGCGCTTGCCCTTCTGGAACAGGCGTTTCCCGGCCTTTCGCCGCATGAGTTGCGGGTCCGGCTACTGGCTTCGGCGGACGACAGTTTTACCGGATTCAGGGCCGATGGTTCGGTCGAACTCGCCGAGGGGTTCGACAAGGATTATTCCTTCAAATACGGTCATGGCTTCATCGATATCGAAGCGGCGCTGAAACCCATCGGGACCACCTCGATGAGGATGGCCGATGGTGCTGCGGTTTCGACGGATGCGCCGGTGCTGGTGACGGGCAGCGCCATGGGCGATGCGCTGGACGTGGCGCTGGAGGGTGCCGAGGTTTCGGTTCAGGACCAGCTGAACGGCAGCTTTGCCATGCCCGCGGTTGCGCTGACGGCCGGGGCGATGCCGGTTGCCCGCTCTGCCGCCCTGCTCAGCGGCAGCCTGCGCACCAATCTCGCGGCCGACCGGAAGGCGCCGTCGTGGCGATCTCGGATCCGTTCAGCGGGTTTCGCGGCAATACACTGTCTCTGAAGGCCCCTGACGGGCTGAGCGCTGCATCGCTGCTGATGCCCGACGCCGGCACCGAAAGCGTGGGCATCACCGTGACCCGCGCCCTGACTGATGGCGCAACGCGGGTGGAGCTTGGTCTGAAGGTTGCACGCGACGGCGGCGGCACGCTCAGCCTGAACGGCACCGACGGGGCGAACCTCGCCTCGGTGGCGCTTGGCGTGACGCAGGATCTGGGCGATGCGGCGTTCTTCTCGATCTCGGGTGAAGTCGGGATGACCGATCTTGGCGGGGCAACCGCGCTGACATCAGCGACGACGGCGGCGTTCAACTCGGTGTCGCTGAAAGCCGGGGCGCGCAATGTATTCGCCGCGGGTGACAGGCTGACCATCGGTGTTGGCCTGCCCGTCGCGGTGTCTTCCGGCTCGACCGAGGTCTCGCTGCCGGTGATCCGCAGCAATGCGGCCGGAACCCGCTCTGTCGCCTACGAGCCGATCGAGCTTGATCTGGCGCCAGAGGATCGGCAGATCGACATGGAGGTCAGCTATCAGACCTCTCTGGCCGAGGGGCTGGAAATGAAGTGGTCGGTCGTCCATTCCGACAACTTCGGCAATCGCGCCGGTGAAACCGATACGGGAGGCGCGCTCGCCTTCACGTTCCGGTTCTGACAATCAGCCGAAGAGGTCGCGCGCCAGCTCCAGTGCCGAGACGAGCGCGTCGACCTCTTCGGTCGTATTGTAAAGGCCGAACGAGGCCCGGCAGGTGGCCCCGACACCAAGATGATCCATCAGCGGCATGGCACAATGGGTGCCCGCGCGGACGGCGATCCCGCGTTTGTCAAGAATGGTCGAGATGTCATGCGCATGGGCCGCGCCCTCCAGCGTGAAGGAGAATATGGCCCCCTTGTCATCCGAATTTCCCTGGACATTCAGCCAGTTGAGCCCATCGAGCCGGGCGCGGGCATAGTCCCTTATCGCCCGTTCATGCGCCGCGATGTTCTGCATGCCAAGGGCCGAGAGATAATCGAGTGCCGCGCCGAAACCGATCTGCTGCACGATGCCGGGCGTTCCCGCCTCGAACTTCATCGGAGGATCGGCCCAGGTCACCGCATCGCGGGTCACCTCGCGGATCATGTCGCCACCGCCAAGGAAAGGCCGCATCTCCCTCATCCGGTCGGGATGGATGAAGATCGCGCCAGAACCACTTGGCCCGTATAGCTTATGTCCGGTAATGGCGTAGAAGTCGCAGCCGATCACCCGCACATCCACCGGCATATGGACGGCCGCCTGCGATCCGTCGACGAGAACCGGCACGCCCTTCGCGCGGGCTCCGGCGCAGATCGACGCCACATCGACAACCGTGCCAAGGACATTCGACATCTGCGTCACCGCGACAAGCCGCGTGCGCGGGCCGATCGCCGCCAGAACCGCTTCGGGATCAAGATCGCCCTTGGCATCGATCTCCACCCATTTCAGCACCACGCCCTGCCGTTCGCGCAGAAAGTGCCAGGGAACGATATTGGCGTGATGCTCCATCACGCTGAGCACGATCTCGTCGCCCGGTTGCAGGCGCGGCGCGGCCCAGGAGTAAGACACAAGGTTGATCCCCTCGGTCGTGCCGGTGGTGAAGACGATGTCGTCGTCCGCGGCATTCAGAAACCGCGCCACCTTGCCACGGACCGCCTCGTACTTCTCGGTCGCAAGGTTGGAAAGGTAGTGCAGGCCCCTGTGAACATTGGCATATTCCGCCGCATAGCCGCGCGTGACCGCATCGATCACCACTTGCGGCTTTTGCGCAGAGGCACCGTTGTCAAGATAGACCAGCGGCTTTCCATTCACCTGCCGCGAGAGAATGGGAAAGTCGGCGCGGATGGCATGGACGTCATACATGGGCCAAAGCCTCCGGCCCGAAGAACATCGCAAGGATGAAGACGAACAGAAACGCCACCGCAAAACCGGTCAGCACAATGGCCCCGAACACCGCCAGCAGGGATTGAAACCCGTGCAGCTCGGCCACAAAATTCGTCAGCAGCCAGAGAAAGAGGACGATCCCGGCAAGGCCCACAACCGCCGCCAGTACCGGCGAGATCAGCAGCAAAAGCACCTGCAGCAGCTGCAATCCCAGCATCAGAACCTGCAACCAGACCACCACCAGCAGCGCATCGTTCATGCTGCCGCTGCCGCCGCGCATCCGACCGACCCGGTAGATCAGCAGGACCGAGACCGAAAGCAGCAGCCATTGAAAGGCCGCCGTCCGGAACGGGCTTGCGGCAATGAACTGGCCGATCGGATCGTCGGTCGGCGGCTGGATCAGAAAGCCGATATGGCTGAGGACGGTGGAGGCAACGGCGACGAGCAGAAGCCCGGCCGTGCGCGCCGCAACCGGCACATCCATCGCCACCAGCACACGCGCGGCCTTGCGGGGGTTTTCCAGCGACAGCCGGCCAAGTGCCAGCACTTCATCCATATTCCCAGCCATTCAGCGCTCCGCCTCGATCAGCATGTTGATCCAGAGATAGAGAAAGGCCGCCAGCACCAGGCCGCCCACCAGCGTGACCGCCGGGCCAGGGCCGACGATCCCGGCGATCAAGCCGTTCAGCAGCAAGACCGGCGACACGCAAAGCAGCGCCCAGAACAGCGCCAGCCGCGCGCCATAATGGCTGCCCTGCCCACCAAAGGCCCGCGCGATCAGATGGCTCACCGCCGCCACGCCATAAAGCACCGGCGGCAGCACGAAGATCGTTGCCATCAACGCACCTCCCATCCGCGCATCAAGCGGTACGTCTGGCGCAAGCGAGGCCGCGCGCGACAGGACCGGCCATTGCGCCACAAAGACCAGAAAGCACGCGCCCATCAGCACCGCCAGGGCACGGTCTTCGCGCACGCCGTCCTCCAGCTTTCGGCGCAATGCGACCCGGGGGCTTTTCCAGCTGTGCGACATCTCGGCCGTGATCGACATCAGCCCCTGCCCTGCCGGTTGTGGCGATCCAGCCAGCCCTCCAGCCTGCTGCGAATATCGGCGCCGATCGCTTCGTCCTCGATCTCGTCAATCGCTTCGGCAAGGAAGGCAAGCACCAGAAGCGACTGCGCCGCCTGCCGCGGAACCCCCCGCGATCGCAAGTAGAAGAGCGCCGTTTCATCGATCGCGCCAGAGGTCGAGCCGTGGCTGCATTTCACGTCATCGGCATAGATTTCCAGTTCGGGTTTGGCCAGAAACTGGCTGTCCTCATCCAGGAGCAAGGATTGGCTGATCTGATAGCCATCGGTCTTCTGCGCGCCCCGGTTCACCAGGATCTTGCCCTGGAACACGCCGACCGCACCATTTTTCAGCACCTTCTTGAACACCTGCCGACTCTCGCACCGCTCGGCGGCATGAGTGACGAAGACCGTGTCATCGTGATGAAAATCGCCGTCACCAACCGCCGCACCCGCGATATGGGCTTTCGCCTCGGCGCCGGCCAGTTCGATGACGGCGTCGTTCCGCGTCAGTCGGCCATTGGCGGTCAGGGTGAAGGATTTGAACAGGGCGGCACTTCCCAGCGCGCGAACAGATGGGTAGCAGCGCGGCGTTCGTGATCCCGGCCCTGCACCCGGACATGGTGGAACCGCCCGCCGTCGGCGACCTCGACCTCCATGACCTTGGTGAAGCGCGCCGCGGCCGGCCCGCTTTCCAGCACGGTCAGTTCCGCGCCGCCTTCGATGCGGATGCAGTGATGCAGCAGCGCATCCGAACGGTCGGACCGGTGATGATAGACCAGTGCAACCGGCCGCTCCGCCCGGCCAGTGACGCGGATCAGAACGCCGTCGGTGGCGAAAGCGGTGTTCATCGTGGCAAGGGGGCGTGCCACCGGCTCCTGGCCGCGGGCCTCCAGCACGCCATAGAGATCGCGCGCCCAGTGGATGTCTTTCTCGCCAGCATCGGCCAGCCGTTCGATCTCGACCCCGGAAAGCGCCAGATCGTCGGACGCCTCGGCATCGTAGACGCCGTCCACGAAAACCACGCGCAGCCGGTCCACCCCGTCAAAGACCGGCGCCTCGTCAGCCGCATCAAAGACCTTCGCCGGTGGCGCGTCGGGCGCGGTCAGGCTGGACGGGTCGGTGTAGCGCCAGTATTCATCCCGGCGGACCGGAAGGCCCATGGCCGTCAGCCGCGACAGCGCTTCCGTGCGCGCGGCCCCAAGCCAGCCGCCCGGCGCGAAG
>JAAURK010000239.1 GCA_012032275.1 Tabrizicola sp. | reverse complement strand
CTCCGGCCAGTAATACCGCAGCCGGTCCGACAATCCATAGAGCATCATCCGCTCTTCTTCCGGCCCCGGTGGCACATAGGCCCGCCAATCCGCCGGGCGGCGCGCATCGCCGCGAGGAGCGCCGCCGTCACGCCCGAAGGCGGCAGGCCCATCCGTTCCTCCAGCCGTTCCAGCGCCATCACCGCCTGACGAAAGGCAAAGGTCAGTTCCGGGCCCACCTTGAGAATGGCGAAATGGTCCTGCACCAGCGCAGCCAGCGCTGCCGTGCTTTGGTAGTCGGTCGAATGCGCTTCGTAAAGCGGGCCCTCCAGGCATGGCGCAAGGGCTGCAAGGCGGGCGGCGGCCGTGCTGTCATAGGCCATGATCCGCTCATTGCCGAAATCGACGCCGGGCTGCACCACGACGCCGATCACCCGGCCGAACGCCGCCTTCGAGCCCCCGGGCCGCAAAGGCCGCGCGGTGCAGCGCCACGGTCTGCCTTGCGGCTTCGGGCGTGGTGATGGCGAGCGCTGCTTCCGGGTCAGTCTCGCCCCCGGCACCGGCACTTCCGTCCCGATCACATAGGCCGGCCGTCCCGGAGCCACACTTTCCGCCACGGCGCAAAGTTCGGCGGCGCGGGCCGCCATCCCGGTTTCCGTCAGCGTCTCGCCGCCGCAGGGCATCGAGGCATCAAGGTGGATCTTCGTGAACCCCGTTGCGGCATAGGCGGCCACCATGTCGCGGGCCTTTGCCATGGCTTGCGGCGCGGGTTCCGCTCTCCACGGGTTCGGCCCCAGATGATCGCCGCCAAGGATCAGGCGCGCGGGATCGACCCCTTCGGCCCGCGCGATGCCGTGGACGAAGCGCACGAAGTCCGCCGGGGTCATGCCGGTATAACCGCCGAACTGGTTCACCTGATTGCAAGTGGCCTCGATCAGGATCGGGGCAGTGTCATGCCGGTAGCACCTCAGGATCGCGGCCAACGTCTGGGGATGTGCGGTGCACCAGGATGGCAGGCCGCCACCCTGCCCCGCCCGGTTCCGCGCGAGAATCCCGGCAATCATGCCGCCCCCCGCAGCGCATCGATCTCCTCCAGTGTCGCATTGCCCTCCATCGGCCCAAGCCGGGTGACCGCCAGGGCGCCCGCCGCATTGGCCCGCGCCAGGGCCTGCGCCAATGGTTGCCCCGCGGCCAGAAGGGTGACGAGGGTCGCGCAAAAGCAGTCGCCCGCGCCGGTCGGGTCCACCACTTCCACCGGATGGGCCGGCAAGGGATGGGTGCCGCCCGCATCCCGCCCGATGCAGCCCCGTTCGCCACGCTTCAGCACCACCGCCCTCGCGCCCTGCGCCAGAAGCTCGGCGGACCAGTCGTCAAAACTGCGGCCGGGAAACATGAGGTCGGCATCGGCGTCCGAGGGCAGGACATAGCGCGCCATCGCCATCAGCCGGTTGACCGCCTGAAGATACCCGGGATCCGTCAGAAGCTCGGTCCGGATGTTCGGATCGACCGAGATCGCAACCCCCCGCGCATGAAGCCGGCCCGAGATGTCCAGCGCTGCCGCCCGCATCGCCGCATCGCCAAGCATGGAGCCGGAGATGTGGAGCACCGTGATTCCGGCGGCCAGGAAGCCCGCCTCGACCTCGGCGCCCGACGGCAGGCGCGCGGCGGCCGACAACGCCATGTTGAACACGAAGTCCCGGCTGCCGTCGCTGTTGTAGCTGACATGGGCGGTGCCGGTCGGCACGCCCGGCACCACGCGGATCAGTGCCGGATCGACGCCATCGCCCTTCAGCCGCCGCAGGATGACCGACCGAAGGCATCATCGCCGACTGCACCGGCAAAGACCGCGCGGCCGCCAAGAGCCCCCGCCACGCGCGCCGCCTGGTCGATGAAGATGCCGGGTGCGCCGCTGGGAAACGGCCCCACATAGGCGGCTGCCCGCAGATGGCGCGTGTCTTTCCCGGTGCAGATGAATTCCACCAGCAGCTCGCCGACCGAGCCGATGCAGACCCCGTCCATGGCCTATCCGCCGACCATCAGCTTGACCACTTCGTCATGAGTGGTCTCGGCAATGCGCCGCTCTCCCGCCCGAACGCCGCGGCGCAACACGACGATCCGGTCGGCCACGGCAAAGATGTCCTGCAGGTTGTGGCTGATGAAGATCACGCCCCGCCCCTGCGCTTTCAGCTGATGGATAAGCTGGATCACCTTGCGCTGTTCGGGCACGCCAAGCGCTGCTGTCGGTTCGTCCATGATCAGGATCTGCGCGTTCCAGTAGACCGCGCGGCCGATGGCCACCGCCTGCCGCTGTCCGCCGGAAAAGTTGCTGACCGGCGCTTCCAGACGGCTGACGTGGAAATCGAGAAGCGCCATCGTGCTTTTCGCAGCCTCTGCCATCTTCGCGCGGTCAAGGACCGGCAGGATGCCGAAGGCGCGGCGCATCGGTTCGCGGCCAAGGAAGATGTTCGCGCCGATGGTCAGATTGTCGGCCAGCGCCAGATCCTGGTAGATCGTCTCGATCCCCTGATCGCGCGCCTCTTGCGGCGAGGCGAAGCTGACCGCCTTGCCCTTCAGCAGGATCTCGCCGCCCGAGGGCTGATAAACCCCCGATATCGCCTTGATCAGCGTGGTCTTTCCTGCCCCGTTATCACCGGCGAGGGCGACCACCTCGCCCGCGCGCACCATCATCGACAGGTCACTCAACGCCTGTACCGGGCCGAAGTTCTTCGACAGATGGCGCACTTCCAGAAGCGGTGTGGCGGTCATGTCATTCACTCTGCCGCCCCCCGGAAAACCGCCGCTGCGCCTGATCGATCAGGACCGAGATGATGATCACCACCCCGACCGAGATGAACTGCCAGAACGGCGCGACGTTGATGAAGACCAGCCCATACTGGATGACCGCGATCACCAGCGCCCCCGCGACGGTGCCGAGGATGGTGCCCGAACCGCCAAAAAGGCTTGCCCCGCCGATCACCACGGCGGCAACCGAGTCAAGAAGCAGCGGCTCGCCCGCCTGCGCCGCGCCCGCGCTGAACCGCGCCGCATAAAGGACGCCGGCAAGCCCCGCGCACATGCCCGACAGCACGTAGAGCCGCAGCAGATGCCACTTGATGTTGATCCCGGCCCGCCGCGCCGCCTGCGCATTGGCACCGATGGCATAGTTGTGCTGGCCGAATT
The DNA here is from genome assembly GCA_012032275.1 of Tabrizicola sp. Taxonomy (GTDB): domain Bacteria; phylum Pseudomonadota; class Alphaproteobacteria; order Rhodobacterales; family Rhodobacteraceae; genus JAAURK01. The sequence continues at coordinate 3,297 of JAAURK010000239.1, read as the reverse complement.
TCGTCTGGCTGAGCAGGTAGTGCATGATCACCACGAAGACCGCTGTCACCATGATGATGTAGGGCACGCCATAAAGCCTGCTGTTGCCAAGCGCGGCAAAGACCTCGTTCTTCACGGGGACCGTGGTGCCACCGGCCAGAAGGAAGGCGACGCCGCGCGCCACGCCGAACATGCCAAGCGTGCCAATGAAGGGCGGCACCTTCAGAAACGCCACCAGCATGCCATTCACCAGCCCCGGAATGGCGGCGACAAGCACGGCCACCAGCGCGCCGAAGATGACCGCGAAGCCAAGGCCCATGCCGGGCGTGGCCCAGTTGATCACATGCGCCGCGACCACCGCCGCAAGGCCCATGATGAACCCCATGGAAAGATCGATCCCGCCCGAGATGATCACGAAGGTCTGGCCAGTCGCCAGCAGCAGGGGCGCCACGGCGAAAACGGCAATGGACTGGATGTTGAACGGGTTGAAAAGAAAGGTGCCGCCAAAGGAAACCCGCGACCAGATCTCGAAGCCCAGGATCAGGAAGGCCAGGAACAGCCAGGCGCGCAGATCGGCAACACGCTGCAGCACGGTGCGGGCCTTGTCGGCATGATCGGCTTCCGGCGCGACATGTTCGGGGCTCGAGGTCATGGGCAATGGTGTCCTGTCCTGACGGCGTTGGCGGAGCGACATTGGTGCGCACAGAAACCGACGGCCCCCTGCGGGGCCGCCGATCATTGCGCTGGCCGGTCAGACCGGTCGACTCGTACGCAGATCACTCGGAATAGATGTACTTCGCGACGTCCGGGTTATCGATGTTGGACGCATCCATGATCGTGAACCCGGTACCGATGCTGACCGGGATCGAGTTGCCGGTCAGATGGGCAAAGGCCGAGACGAGGCCGAAATAGCCGATCTCTGCAGGATGCTGGGCAATCGCCACATCGACGAGCCCTGTCTTGATGTTGTCCACGATCGACCCCGGCGCATCGAAGGCGACCACCTTGATCGTGCCGGTCTGCCCGGCCTGCTGCACCCCGTTGCCCGCACCAAGCGCCGAGAAAAGGTTGGCGCCGAACACGCCCTTCAGGTCTGCGTCACGCGCGAAGACGCCCTGCAGCTGCGACGCGGCCTTGTTGGCGTCGTTGTCGTTGAACTGGGTCTCCAGCACGACGACATCGGGGAATTCCTCGGCCATCGCGGTCTTGAAACCCGCTTCACGCTGGTCGGTGGTGGAAATGCCGGGCTTCACGTTCGAGACATAGACCTTGCCCGCACCGCCGATCGCCGCTGCGAGGGCGCGTGCCGCCATTTTGCCGCCCAGAATGTTGTCCGAGGCGATATAGGCCAGCGGGAAATCCGCATCCCCGGCCCCGGTCTGATAGACGCCGGTGCCGATGAAGGTGTCGACCGTGATCACCGGGATGCCTGCGTCATGCGCCTTGCGCAAAGGTTCGATCAACTGGGTGGTGTCGGTCGGCGCGATCAGGATTGCGCTTGGGGCGCGGGCGATCACCGCGTCGAGCACGGGAACCTGGGTCACCGGGTTGAAATCCGGCGCGCCCTGGAACACCAGTTCGACGCCAAGCGCATCGGCGGCGGCCTGCGCGCCCTTGTTCATCGTGATGTAGAAAGCATCCGTGGTCAGACCCGGAACCAGTGCGATGGTGAATTTCTTGTCCTGAGCCTTGGCCATTGTGGCCATGGCGGCAGTCAGCGGCACTGCCGAAGCAGCGCCTAAAAACTTACGACGGTCCATTCCATTCCTCCCTGAATGTCCGGAAGCCTTGCCCGTTCAGGGTGCCCCGGATGTTCGGGCACACCCGTCACGGATGGGCCCAACCATCCGGATAACACGCCGCAGGTGACCCGGCGTCAAGAGCAATTTTTTGCTGCAAGTATTTTCTTGGACTTGACCGGCGGTCAGACCGGCCGGGCCAGAGCGTCCAGCAGCGACTCGGCCGTGCGGGTATCGGTGACCAGCGCCGTCACCAGTTTCGCCCGCGCCGCACCGAGGATCGAGGGGATCTTCGCATCGCCGATCGCAAGGCCGATGACCAGCCGTGTCGCCCGCAACTGCCGGGCCGAAACGGCGATCATCCGGCCCTCGCCACGCCAGTCCAGAATGTGCCCGTCGGCGGTGAAGTAATGCCGCACGACATCGCCTGCGGCATCCTCCAGATCGAGGTCAACCTGCGAGGGCGGCATGGCGGAGGGGCGCTCCAACCCATAGGGCTGGCCGATGCCGACCACCGCCGCATCGATCCGGTTCCACAGGCCAACCGATGTCTGCACCGACGAATCGGCGAGGAACAGGTCCAGCACCTCGGGGTCGGGGAGATAGGGTGCATGGATGAAATGCGGCACGCCGCCCGAAACCTCGGCGGCACGGCGCGAGAACTCGTTGCTCTGGAAATGCTGGGCATGCTGCTGCATGCCGCCGGTCGAGGGCACCACCAGAACGCCCGGCATCGGGGGCAGCCCCGCCTCGATCACCGCTGAGACGGTGCGTCCCCAGCCGATCATGAGCACGTTGCCCGCCCGCAGATTCAGCATCCACTGCGCGGCTTCCTCCGCTTCCTTGTATTTCCCCAGCTCGGCATAGGAGTCGGCCAGCAGGCCGTATACGAAGATGTCATCGGACGCCCGTTTGTTGAGCCGCCTTGGGCCATTTCGGCGGCGCGGGCGAATTCATGCTGTCCGAGCAGGCACCAGACTTCGGTCTTGCGGCCCTCGAAGTTGCCGGGCGAAAGGCGGAATGACTTTTCCAGCGTCTGCCGCGCTTGCTGATAGAAAGCGGGATCCGCGGTCTCGCGTGCGCGCCGCGCCAGCGCCATGGCCAAGCGGTTGTTAGTTCTGGTGGTTCTCCGGGTTCTTCGCAATAGATTTTTCGGCGAGTGCGATGTCCGCCTGCGCTGGCGAGGACTCCGCCGCGCCGGGATTGGCGGCAAACAACAAAAGACTGGCGAGGGACAAACGGATGAATTGTCGAATGGTCATGGGGTCTCCTTGAGAGAGCGGGACGCCGGCCGCGAACCTGCCGTTCACAGCCGGCGCGGCCTTACTCGACGGGCCCTCCGCCGGGCTCGCCTGGATCCAGGTGCCGCCGGTTGCGGCCGTCCGGACTGTTGGACAGATACGGGAACTGGCCACGGTAAGCGGCGTCGTTGACATTCACGCCGTCGCCGAGCGCGTTGTTCGGGAAACGGTTGAAGCTGTCTCCGTTAGCATCCGTGGTGAGAACTCCGCCCACAGCCACTCGCAACACGATGTCGGTCACATCGTCGAACAGGCGGCGTCCATTCGGAAAGCCCGCC
>JAAURK010000238.1 GCA_012032275.1 Tabrizicola sp. | reverse complement strand
CCCGGACGTCATCCTCTGGGCACGCCGCGGCGCACAGCAAAAGGCCCCCGGTCAATTCAACCGGGGGCCCTGCAACGCGGTGACGGCGCAAGCGGCCGGGATCAGGGCTGGACGGTGACCTTGGTCATCACGTCGGGGGTGGCTGGCGGCTCGCCCCGTTCGATCGCGTCGACGACCTCCATCCCGGAGATGACGCGACCGACCACGGTGTATTGGCCGTTCAGGAAATCACCCGGAGCGAACATGATGAAGAACTGGCTGTTGGCAGAATCCGGGTTCTGCGCGCGAGCCATGCCGATCACGCCACGGGCGAAAGGGATATCCGAGAATTCCGCCGGAAGATCGGGCAATGCCGATCCGCCTGTGCCTGCCGCGGACAGATCTCCGCCCGCCTTGCCGTTCGACACATCGCCCGTCTGGGCCATGAAGCCGTCGATGACGCGGTGGAAGACCACATTGTCATAGGCACCTTCGGCCGCAAGCGCGGTGATCTGTTCCACGTGCTTCGGTGCGACATCGGGCAACAGGTCGATGACAACGGTGCCATTCGCCTTGCCTGCGATCTCGATCACCAGGTTCGGGCCGGGGCCGTCGGCTTCCTGCGCCTGGACCTGGAAACCAAGGCCGCCGGCGAGAAAAGCTGCGGCGAGAAGACGATCAAACCTGGACATCGGCGGCCACCCTTACTGTCAGCATGCGGTCGGGCGATGCCGGAGGCTCGCCGCGTGTGATCTTGTCGACATGTTCCATCCCCGAGATCACCCGGCCGTAGACTGTGTACTGGCCATTCAGGAAGTGGTTGTCGCGGAAGTTGATGAAGAACTGGCTGTTCGCGGAATTCGGGTTCTGCGAGCGCGCCGCGCCGAGGGTGCCGCGATCATGCGGCAGTTTCGAGAATTCGGCAGGAAGGTCGGGGTGCGCGGACCCGCCGGTTCCGGCGCGGCGGATATTGAAGTTGTTCTCCATGTTGCCGTTCTCGACATCGCCTGTCTGCGCCATGAACCCGTCGATCACCCGGTGAAAGCACACATTGTCATAAGCGTTGGCGCGGGCCAGTGTCTTCATCCGTTCGGCATGTTTCGGCGCCACATCGGCCAGAAGCTCGATCACCACTTCGCCGTGCTTCAGCGTCATGATGATGGTATTCTCGGGGTCTTTGATTTCAGCCATAGGGCCTCTCTCCGGTTTCTTTGCCGGCCGGACCGTAATGGCGGCATTGGCGCAAGGAAAGGGCAAACCGTCGTGATCTGTTGACGAAGAGGCCTTATGCGCGGAAAAGCAGTCAACCAGAATGGGGAGATGCAAGATGCCGTGGAAGACTTTGGACGACATGGATCTGGCCGGGAAAGTCGTGCTGACGCGGGTGGATATCAACGTGCCGATGGAAAACGGCGCGGTGACGGACGCCACGCGGATCGAGAAGATCGTGCCGACGGTGACGGATATTCTGGCCGGAGGCGGCAAGGTCGTGCTGCTGGCGCATTTCGGGAGACCGAAGGGCAAGCCCGTGCCGGAGATGAGCCTCCGGCTGGTGCAGCCGGCGCTGGAGGCGGCGGTCGGGCGGCCGGTGACGTTCATGGAGCGTCCGGACCGCGCCGCCATCGACGCACTGCCGGGCGATGCCGTGGTTCTGGTGGAGAACACCCGCTTTTCCCCGCTGGAAGAGGCGAATGATCCCGGGATGGCCAGGTTCCTTGCCTCGCTTGGAGATATCTATTGCAACGACGCCTTCTCGGCGGCGCATCGGGCGCATGCCTCGACCGAAGGCGTGGCGCGGCTGATGCCGAATTGCGCGGGGCGGCTGATGGAAGAAGAGCTGCGCGCGCTTGACGCGGCGCTGGGCAAGCCCGAGCGTCCGGTGGTGGCGGTGGTGGGCGGGGCGAAAGTGTCGACCAAGATCGAGCTTCTGGCGAATCTGGTGACGAAGGTCGATCATCTGGTGATCGGCGGCGGCATGGCGAACACGTTCCTTGTGGCCGAGGGAATCGAGGTCGGCAAATCCCTGGCGGAGCGGGACATGGCCGAAACGGCGCGGGAAATCCGCCGCAAGGCACAGACCGCCGAGTGCCGGATCCATTTGCCGGTGGATATCGTCGTCGCCTGGGAGTTCAAGGCCGGTACCGCGACCGAGACGATGGACACCGACGATTGCCCGATGGATGCAATGATCCTTGATGCGGGCCCGAAGACGGTGGCGGAGCTGGAAACGGTCTTTGCCGGGGCAAGGACGCTGATCTGGAACGGCCCGTTGGCGCCTTCGAAATAGAGCCCTTCGATGCGGCAACCAATGCGGCGGCCCTGGCGGCGGCGCGGTTGACCAAGGCCGGGAAGCTGATTTCGGTGGCGGGCGGCGGCGATACCGTGGCCGCACTGAACCAGGCGGGAGCGGCGGCAGACTTCACCTTCATCTCGACAGCCGGGGGCGCCTTCCTTGAATGGATGGAAGGCAAGACCCTGCCCGGAGTTGCGGCGCTGATGGACTGAGGCTCAGCGGCGGGCGAGGAGAATGCCGGTCACCGCAACAGCCCATTTGCGTGGCAGAAGACGGGGCAGGACGGCGCTCAGCTTGTTGTTCAGCCCCGGCACGATCACCCGCCGGCCGGCTTTCATCCCGCGCCAGCCCGCTTCGGCAACCGAGCGCGCGCTGGGAAGCGGCAGGCGGGTCAGATAGGTTGCGGCCTCTGCCTCATCTGCCTTGAAGAACTCGGTCCTTGTCGCGCCGGGGCAAAGTGCCGTGACGGTGACGCCACTGCCGGACAACTCGCTTGCCACCGCTTCGGAAAGCGACAGCGCATAGGCTTTGGTCGCGTGATAGACGGCCATGTTCGGCCCGGCGACGAAACCGGCCAGAGAGGCCACGTTCAGGATCCGGCCCCTGCCCCGCGCGGCCATGTCAACCGCGGCGCGTTTCATCAGGATGGTCAGCGCCACCGCGTTGACCGCAAGTGAGGCTTCCTCGCGCGGCCAGCTTTGCGGATCGGCGAAAGCTCCGTTGCGGCCAAGACCGGCGTTGTTGACGAGGATGTCGATCTCGCGGCCCTGCGAGGCTTCGGACCAGAGCCGCTCCGCCTCGTCCGCGCGCGACAGATCGGCGCGGATCGCCTGCGCATCGATCCCATGGCGCGCGGTCAGTTCGGCGGCCAATGCGGTCAACCGGTCTTCCTGCCGGGCGACCAGGATCAGGGAATAGCCGTCCGCCGCGGCGATATCGGCGAATTCGCGGCCAAGCCCCGCCGATGCGCCGGTGATCAATGCCCAAGCCATGAATTGCCTTTCGATGCCGCCAAGGGTGCCCCAGGGTCATTGGCAGGATTGCACAACGCGCCCGGGGCCGCTATCCCGCAAGGCAGGATCGCGGCTTGGACGGGAGAGGGAAAATGAGCAAGGCTGAGATGTTGGCGCAGATGCGGGCGGGCAATGGATTCATCGCCGCACTGGACCAGAGCGGCGGGTCGACACCCAAGGCGCTGAAGCTTTACGGGGTGCCCGAGACCGCCTATTCGGGCGAGACACAGATGTTCGACATGATCCATGCCATGCGCGCAAGGATCATCAAATCGCCCGCTTTCACCGGCGACAAGGTCGTGGGCGCGATCCTCTTCGAGCAGACGATGGACCGCGAGATCGACGGAATTCCGACGGCCACCTACCTGTGGGAAAAGCGCCATGTCGTGCCGTTTCTGAAGATCGACAAGGGGTTGGAGGCAGAGGCCGACGGCGTGCAGCTGATGAAGCCGATGCCGGAGCTTGATGCGCTTTTGATGCGCGCGGTGAAGGCCGGGATCTTCGGCACCAAGGAGCGGTCGGTGATCAATGCCGCCAATGCCCGCGGGATCGAGGCGATCGTGGCGCAGCAGTTCGAGGTGGGCCGCCAGGTGGCGGCGCATGGGTTGATGCCGATCCTGGAGCCGGAAGTGACCATCTCGATCGCCGACAAGGCCGAGGCGGAGGCAATGCTGCAGGACGCCATCCTGAAGCATCTGGAAACGTTGGCCGATGGCGCGGAGGTGATGCTGAAACTGAGCCTGCCGACGGTCGACAATTTCTACCTGCCGCTGGTCGATCACCCGAAGGTGCTGAAAGTGGTCGCACTCTCTGGCGGGCACAGCCGTGATGCCGCCAATGCGATCCTTGCGCGCAACAAGGGCATGATCGCGAGCTTCAGCCGCGCGCTGAGCGAGGGTCTGAGCGCGGGCCAGTCGGACGCCGATTTCGATGCGGTACTGAAGCAGGCGATCGCGTCCATCCATGCCGCATCAGTCGCCGGGTAAGACGTAAAAAACGAGGGAATCCGGCAAGATGAGGGATTCCCTTCCCGATTCGAATATGCAATGATTCGCCCATGCCCCCGGACAAGAGGGGTGATCGAGGCTGCGGTATGACGATTTCCCAGGCGAAGTACGGATTGGGCGGCATTGTCTATCTGCTGCTGTCCTTCATGCTGGGCGCCTATTTCACCTTTGCCGCGGTACAGGGCGATTACGGCGTGCTGCGCCGCGTGATGATCGACGCCGAGGGCGCGGAGTTGCGTGCCGAACGCGACAGACTGCTGGCCGAACTTGACCAGATCAAGAACCTGACCCGGCGGCTATCGGATTCCTATCTCGACCTTGACCTGCTGGACCAGCAGGCCCGCGATGTGCTTGGCTACATGCGGTCGGACGAGATCGTCATCCGCTGACGGCGCGGCCGTTTCCACGCACATGCGCAAGCTGCAACCGAGGTATGCATCCAGCCGGGGGCGCAACGGATTTTTTGCTTTGCCCTGTTTTCTCCGATGCGTTATGAATGGTTTAATATTGAACTATTCCAGAACAGTTGAGGGGAGGCGCTGCCCATGGCCGCGAAGAAGCCAGCCGAGAGACCGAATGTCTCGAAGGAAGAGTTGCTGAAATACTATCGCGACATGCTGTTGATCCGCCGGTTCGAGGAAAAGGCCGGTCAGCTGTACGGGATGGGGCTGATCGGCGGATTCTGTCATCTTTACATCGGGCAGGAAGCGGTCGTCGTGGGCCTGGAGGCCGCCGCCAAGGATGGCGACAAGCGGGTGACGAGCTACCGGGACCACGGGCACATGCTGGCTTGCGGGATGGATCCCAAGGGTGTCATGGCCGAGTTGACGGGGCGCATCGGGGGCTATTCCAAGGGCAAGGGCGGCTCGATGCACATGTTCTCGAAAGAGAAGCATTTCTACGGCGGCCATGGCATCGTCGGCGCGCAGGTACCGCTTGGTGCGGGGCTGGCCTTTGCCGACAAGTACATGGGCAATGACAACGTCACTTTCACCTATTTCGGCGATGGGGCGGCCAACCAGGGCCAGGTCTACGAGACCTACAACATGGCCGAGCTTTGGGCGCTTCCGGTGATTTTCGTGATCGAGAACAACGGTTACGCCATGGGGACGAGCGTGAAGCGGTCGACCAAGTCGACCACGTATTTCGGGCGCGGCGTCGCATATGGAATTCCCGGTGAACAGGTGGACGGGATGGACGTTCTGGCGGTAAAGGCCGCCGGGCAGAAAGCGGTGGAGCACTGCCGCGCGGGCAAGGGCCCCTACATTCTGGAAATGATGACCTACCGCTACCGGGGACATTCCATGTCGGACCCGGCGAAATACCGGACGCGCGAAGAGGTGGACAAGATGCGGTCGGAAAAGGACGCGATCGAACATGTGCGCGATCTGCTGATGCAGGGCGGGCTGGCCAGCGACGAGGAGCTGAAGGCCATCGACAAGGACATCAAGGCGATCGTCAATGAGTCCGCCGAGTTCGCCAAGGAAAGCCCGGAGCCGGATCTGTCCGAGCTTTGGACCGATATCTACGCCTGAGGGGGAAAATCATGGCAACTCAAGTTCTTATGCCCGCGCTTTCCCCCACGATGGAGGAGGGCACGCTGGCCAAATGGCTGGTGAAGGAAGGCGAGGCGGTGAAATCCGGCCAGATCCTGGCAGAGATCGAGACCGACAAGGCGACGATGGAATTCGAGGCGGTCGATGAGGGGGTCGTCGGCAAGATCCTGGTGGCCGAGGGGACGGCGGGGGTGAAGGTGAACACGCCGATCATGGTTCTGGTCGAAGAGGGGGAGACGGTATCGGACGCGCCGAAGCCTGCCGTCGTCGAAGCGGTGGCGCAAGCGGAGAAACCGATCGCGGCCTCGGCCCGCGCGAAGAAGGCATCGTAGAACGCCTGGAGGCTCGTCCATGGGGCTGCGCAGCCGCTGCGCCCAGCGCTCGGGCTCGGTCGCCAGGCACCACGCGCACTTGAGCGGCGACTCAGGCCCGGTGCAACACGTCCGATCGGGGTGGAGCAGCGTGACGGCGTGGACAGATGAACCAGAAGTCGTGGAGCGTGAACGACCGTCGGAACGGTCCGCGGCGCGCGTCGCCGGGAGATCGGATCGTCGGTCCAGTACAGCGTGGCTCGGCCGACCTCTTGGAGACGGCGGGAGTGTGCCTTTGACGCGGCGGATGCGGAAATGCCGAGTGACTATTGTTCCAATGCAAGCCG
>JAAURK010000237.1 GCA_012032275.1 Tabrizicola sp. | reverse complement strand
GCGCCAGAACCTTCGACCACCTCATCAAAGCCCTGGGAGACATCTGCGACCTCTTCACACCAGAGGAATGCTCAAGCTACCTCAGGCATGCAGGATATGTCTCAAGGTAAATGCAAAAGGGTCTAAGCCCGCATCCCCGGCATCGGGTTCAGCGCCTTGTTGTAGGGCTTCCAATCCTCGATATCCGGGTAATACCGCCTGCGCCACGCCTTGACCCGCGGGTTCATCACCCGTTTCCACAAGGGAGGCACCATCGCGGCCATGGTCATCATCGGATAGCCAAGGGGCAGCTGCGGCGCCTCGTCCTCGGTATAGGTCTGCAACAGCGGAAAGCGGCGGTCGGGCTTGTAGTGGTGATCCGAATGGCGCTGGAGGTTGATCAGCAGCCAGTTCGACGCCTTGTGCGCGGCATTCCAGGAATGGCGCGGCAGGACATGTTCATACTTCCCCTCGCCCAGATGACGGCGGGTGAGGCCGTAATGTTCGATGTAGTTGACGAGCTCCAGCTGCCAGACCGCAACGAACGCCTGCACGAGAAAGAGCGCGAGCCCCGTCCAGCCGCCCAGCCAGAGCGCGAGGATGAGCATCCCCGCCTGCAGCGCGCCATAGCGCCAGTAGGGGTTGGACGGATGGTGCCAGGGCAGGTTCCTGCGCGCCAGCATCGCCGCTTCTGCCTGCCAGGCAGAGATGTGGCAGGCCACGACCACACGCGGGAAAAAGCGGTGGAAACCTTCGTTGTACCGGGCCGTCACCGGATCGCGCGGGGTACCGACATAAAGGTGATGGACCCGCAGGTGTTCCGACCGGAAATGCGAATAAAGCACGGTCGCCAGCAGTAGATCGGCCATGCAGCGCTCCAGCCGCGATTTCTGGTGCATCAGCTCGTGGCTGTAGTTGATCCCGATCGTGCCCGAGATGACGCCCATCCCGAAGAAAAGCATGATTTTCTCGGCGGTGCCCAGATGCGGCGCCTGGGGCACATACCAAAGCATCAGGCAAAGAAGCGCGAACTGGATCGGGAACCAGATCAGCGTGATCAGCCGATACAAGGTCAGCGCATCTTCCGGTGTCTGCACATCGGGGTTCTCCTCGTTCAGCCCGGCAAAGGCATCGAGGATGGAAAAGGTGACCCAGGAAAAGACCGGCAGGAGGACAACCGTCCATCCACCCTGCAACATTCCGACAAGCGCCAAGGGAATGGTCAGAAGCGACAGCCAGAACGGCAGCGCGGACGCGGGGTTCGAAATGTCTGTGGCGGTTGTGGACATGGGCTGCTTTCCGTTGCTGCGCCCATGATAGCGCAATCCCCGCGCCACTCAACGCGGCACGATCGCCGATGACGCAAGGTCGAATGCCTTGCGCATGACGGTGGGAAGGTCGGCGGGGCGGAAATCGGCAGCGGCGACGAACTGGCCGCGATCGGGCGCGGCATTGCCTGCCACCCGCGCCAGCATCAGCCGCAGGATCAGGTGAAAATGGGTGAAGGTGTGGCGCACCTCGCCGATCTCGTGCCAGTCGGCGGCCAGGGGTGCCGCGCCTCCGGCCCCATCCCAGCCATCGCCGGGAAAGCCAAGCATGCCGCCAAGAAGCCCGCGCTCCGGCCGGGTTTCCAGAAGCCACTCCCCGCCGCCGCGCTGCACAAGCCAGAGCGTGCCATGGCGCGTGGGCCTTTGCGGCTTTGCCGATTTGCGCGGCAGGCTGGACTGCACCCCCTCGGCGCGGGCGCGGCAGGTTTCGGACCAGGGGCAGATACCGCAGGCCGGATTGCGTGGCGTGCAGATCGTGGCGCCAAGATCCATCACCGCCTGGGCGTAATCGCCGGGACGGAAGACCGGGGTCAGGGTTTCGGCAAGGCGGGCGAGCGCTGGTTTCGCGGCGGGAAGCGGCGTTTCCACCAGATGCAGCCGCGCCATGACCCGTTCGACATTGCCGTCGACCACGGTCGCGCTTTCGTCATGGGCGATGGCGGCAATGGCCGCGGCGGTATAGGGACCGATACCGGGAAGCGACAGAAGCCCGCGCGGGTTTCGGGAAACCTGCCGCCATGATCGGCCACCACGGCGCGCGCGCATTTCAGAAGGTTCCGCGCCCGGGCATAATAACCAAGCCCCGCCCATTCGCCCATCACCGCCTGATCCTCGGCGGCAGCAAGGGAGGTGACGGTTGGCCAGCGGTCGGTGAAGCGGCGGAAATACCCCCGCACCACGGCGACCGTCGTCTGCTGCAGCATCACCTCCGACAGCCAGACGCGGTAGGGATCGGGCCGGATCCCGGCGGCCCTGTCCTGTGGCGAGACGCGCCAGGGCATCACCCGGGCATGGGCATCGTACCAGCGCAGGATCTGGTCGCTTTGCCCGGCGGTCGTGGCGGCGTCACGCAATCTTTATTCCTCTTTGACTTTGCCGCACTGGCGGCGGCCCGGTCTGCGTTAAGATAGCCGGAAAGCCAGGAAGGGCCAGATGAGCCGCAAGACCGTCCCCGAACACGCTGTCACCCGCCGGATGCGCGGGTTCGAGGCTGCGGCCGGTCTCTTGAAGGACCGCATCCGCGTTGCGGGCGAGGCGCGGGGATTCGCCGTGGCCCGGCTTTTGACCCATTGGGCAGAGGTGGCCGGCGAAGATCTGGCCCGCGTCACCCGGCCCGTGAAGATCGGCTATGGCCGCGAAGGCTTTGGCGCGACGATGACGCTGCTCGTCCAGTCGGCCGAAGCGCCAATGGTGCAGATGGCGCTGCCACGGCTGGTGGAGCGGGTGAACGCCGCCTATGGCTATGCCGCGATCTCGCGCATCCATCTGACCCAGACAGCGCCCATCGGCTTTGCCGAAGGTCAGGCCGCCTTCGCACCCGCACCGAAGGCCAAACCCGCGCCCGACCCCGAGGCCGAGCACCGCGCGGCCAGGGTGGCCGAGGGGGTGGCCGACCCGTCTTTACGCTCTGCCCTTGAAACCCTGGGCAAAAACATCCTAATTCGCCGAAAAGCTGAGGAAGGCAAAATCCGATGAAGCACCTGATGAAATCCGCGGCACTGGGACTGGCTCTTGCCATCGGTGCACTCACCCCGGCGCTGGCGCAGGAGACCGGGGCAGCTGCGGCGGTCGAACCGGGCGACTTTTCGCTGGGCGATCCGAACGCTCCGGTCAAGATCGTGGAATACGCGTCCTATACCTGCCCGCATTGCGCCGATTTCCACGCCTCCAATTTCAAGCCGCTGAAGGCCGATTTCATCGACACCGGCAAGGTGCATTTCACCCTGCGCGAGGTCTATTTCGACCGCTATGGCCTTTGGGCCGCGATGCTGGCGCGCTGCGGCGGCGAGATGCGCTATTTCGCCATCCATGACGTGCTGTTTTCCAAGCAGCGCGAATGGGCGGGATCGGACGACCCGAATGTGGTTGTGGGCAATCTGAAGACCATCGGCCTTGCCGCAGGCATGGATGGCGCGGTCATTGACGCCTGCATGAAGGACGGTGCCACGGCAGAGGCGCTGATCACCCGGTTCGAGACGAACATGGAGGCCGACGGCGTCGAGGGGACGCCGACGATCTTTGTCAACGGCACGAAATACGGCAACATGGCGTACGCCGATCTGAAGTCGATCATCGAGGGCGAGCTGGCAGAGTGACCAGCGCCGCCCGGCGGGGCTAAAGACCGATCCGGCGCAATGCCGCGTCGAGGTCGGTCTCATCGTCCAGCCGCAGACGGACAACCAGCGCAAGAACCTTCGTGCGAAATTGCTCTGGCAGCCGTGCTGCATCCTTTTCGGTGGTGACGAGTTGCGCACCAAGGCGCTGGGCATCAAGCTCCAGCCGCTGCAGCAACCGGTCGGAAAAGGGTTCGTGATCGGCAAGCGGAATGCCGGCCACCACATCGGCGCCCTCGGCCCGCAGCGTGGCGAAGAACCGGCCGGGATCGGCGATCCCTGCGAAGGCCAGCACCCGAAGCCCGTGCCAGTCCATTCCCATTGCCAGCGGCTGCAGATCCCCGGTCAGCCGCGGCAGGCCGATCCGGCCACCCCACACCGTGCCAAAGCGCTGCTGAGCCGATGGCGGGCCGACCGACAGCAGAAGATCGGCGCGGGCAAGGCCGGTCTCGACCGGTTCGCGCAATGGCCCCGCCGGAAGACAGAGGCCATTGCCAAAGCCCCGCGCGGCATCGACCACGACGATGGAAAGCGATTTCTGCACGGACGGATTCTGGAACCCGTCGTCCAGAACCACCACTGCGGCCCCCGCCGCCTCGGCCGCACGAACCCCGGCAGCGCGGTCTTTCGCCACCCAGACCGGGGCGAAAGCGGCCAGAAGCAGCGGTTCATCCCCGGTATCGGCGGCGCTGTGCGTCCGTGGATCGACGCGCAGCGGACCGATGGCCCGCCCCCCATACCCGCGTGTGACGACATGCACGACCCGGCCCCGCGCCAACAGGCGTTCTACAAGAGCAATCGTGGTGGGGGTCTTCCCGGTACCCCCGACGTTGAGATTGCCGACGCAGATCACCGGAACCCTGGCCAGATACCCGGGCTGGCGCAGGCGGCGGGCGGTGGCCGCTGCATAAGCCGCGCCAATCGGGGCAAGAAGGCGTGCGGCGAGAGCGGGTCGGTCGGGGTCGGTAAACCAGAAGTCGGGCGCGCGGCGCATCATCCGGTGTTGCCGGTGAGGCGGCGGATCAGCGACAAGGTCCGCTCGGTGACCTCGGCGCCATCCGATGCCACGCCCCAGGCGGACTGGGCCAGCATCGGCGGCGCGGTCGGGTGCCCAGCAGGATCCCCAGCGCATCGGACAGATCCTCTGCGGAACCGACCTGCCGGGTGGCGCGGGCTGCCTTGAGGCGCAGGAACGTATCGGCGTAATGGCCCGGCCGCGGCCCGTGCAGGATCGCCGAACCCAGCGAGGCCGCCTCCAGCGGGTTCCGCCCCGCGCCGCCGCCAAGCAGTGTTCCCCCGATGAAGGTGATCGGTGAAAGCCGGTACCACAGACCGTATTCATCGGGGTTGTCGACGACGAAGACTTCGGTCTCGGGATCGGGTTCCTGATCCTCCGACCGCATCGCGACGGCCCAGTTTTCGGTCTCTTCCATCAGATGGCGCAGGCCCTCGGCGCGGGACAGATCGCGCGGCATCACGATCAGCAACAGCCGGTGGGCAAGTTGCAATGCGGTGCGGTGGGCATGAAGGATGGCCTTTTCCTCCGCCTCGGGCAGGCAGGCGGCGAACCATACCGGGCGTGTCGCAAACAGTTTCGCCAGCGCCGCCCGCTCGGCCTCGAGGCAGCTCAGCGCCGCACTTTCCTCTTCCATCCGGCCAGTGACCGCCACCGCGGACAGAGGCGCCCCGGCCTTGCGGAAGGCACGGGCGCTGGTTTCGTCGATGGCGCCGACATGGCTGAAAAGCGAGAGTGCCGACCGCATCAGCCCGGGAAACCAGCCTTCGCGATCCCGGACAAGCACCGGCTCGCGCGCGTCGACCATCATCAGGGGAATGTTGCGCGCATTGGCTTCGTGCAAAAGGGCGGGACGTATCTCGCCATCCGAGAAGACGGCAATCTCTGGCCGCCAGTGATCGAGAAAGGCCCGCGCCTCGGCCGCGCTGTCGGCCGGGGGCTTTTCGACTGCGATGCCGGGGCGGGTGGGAAAATCCACGGGCGAGGTCAGGATGACCGAGAGGTCGTCCTCCTCGATCATCCGCTGCGCCAGCGCCATCAGGGTCTTGACGGCGGGATCGGAAGGCGCGTGCAGCCATGCCAGCCGCCCCGCGGGACGGGCGGAGTCGACTGGCTCCGCTTCGAGCTCGTCGTGTCGCCTGCCGGCGCCCCGTAGCCCCCCAAAAACCATCTCGCCCGACGGCCCGGAGTGTGGTACCCATGCTGGATCGCCGGGCGGACGACCGACCCTTCCGGGCCCGCGAGGCGGGCCACGCGGTGCCCGCAGTGGCACACCCGAATGCCTTGCATAGGGAGGACAGCGATGTCGACTCTACTCTCCGGAACTCGCGTGTGGGCCCTGGCCCTGGTCATGACCGTCGTCGCCTCGGGCGCGGCGCCGCACCGGCGCCGCCGCCGACCGAGGTTCGTGCCGGGTGACGGACTCGTCGCGCCGCGCCGAGCGGATCAAGAAGACCTGGAATGACCGCCGGGGTGAAGACGCCGGCGACGAAGCGACCGACCTGCACCGTCAGCCAGGTCGTGCGCGGCCGAAGCTGCGTGACTTCGATCGAGATGGTGAAATGCGAAATGTCGGCCCCAAAATCGACGCCGACGGAATCGCCGCGGCTGAATCGCGCGGATGTCGTCGGCGTGTTCGATGCCGACACCGGTGAGCTGCTCGTAACCGACGACGATGGCGGCAACGGCTTGCTGTCACGCCTGCTGCTCCAGGCCAACGTCGACCTGCGACTGGCGGTCGCGGTCTCGACGTTCCCGGATCTGGAGTTCGTCGGCCTCGGCGAAGAGAGCGGACGCTACTCGTTGTACGTCAACACGTATCGTGGCTCGCTGGTCTCGATCGGCGACGACG
>JAAURK010000236.1 GCA_012032275.1 Tabrizicola sp. | reverse complement strand
CCTTGCTGCACATGCACCGGCCCGCGCCCCGGCCCGCATCGCGGTAGGCACCGATCACCTTCGCGACTCTGCCGGGCTCTCCTCCGACGGTCAGAAGACCCTCGGCCCAGACCGCGATCTCGGCCGCCGTGCGTTCGGTCACGGCGGCCCCGATCAGCGGCACCGGGCCGTCCGGCCGGCTGTAGATCCGCGCCTCGATCGTCGTGGTCTGGCCACGGTGGGTCACCTCCTCGCCGTCGAGCAACCGCCGGATCACCCCGGCGCATTCTGCCAGACGGCGGTTTCGTTCCGCCTTTTCCGGCCAGTAAAGCCCGGTGATCGCCTCATTGATCGCCTCGCCACTGCCAAGGGCCAGCCAGAAGCGGCCGGGAAACATTTCGGCCAGCGTTGCAGCGCCCTGGGCCACGACGGCGGGATGATAGCGATAACCCGGTGTGGTGATCATCGCCACGGGAAAGCGCGTGGCCTGCAGCGCCGCACCGATCCAGGACCAGGCAAAACCGGAATGCCCCTGGCGCGCGCTCCACGGATGAAAATGGTCCGAGCATTTGGCGCAATCGAACCCGGCAGCCTCTGCATGGCAGATCAGCTGCAAAAGCTCCGACGGCGCGAATTGTTCATGCGAGGCGTGGTAGCCGATGGTTGTCATGGCCTTCCCCGGAAAGCGGGCCGTTCTGCCATTCGCTGTCCTCGCCGCGATCATCCGGCGCGATCTGACGCGCGGGATTGGCGGTGTCGAACTCTTCGGACCGATGGGGCGAGCCCTCGTGATCGCCTTGCGCGTTCTGCCGATGACGCGGCGGCGTGCGCTTTGCCGCGGCGGGTGCGGGTTCGTTGGGCATCTGTTGTCTCCTGCAATGGTGCCTCACCTCAAGGCATGGCGGGCCGGAAGGTTCCCGGAACATTTCGCGATGCCGCCGATTGTCAGGGGGCGTTCCACGAAGGAGGGTGCAATGAGCGGAACCGATGCCGCCCGCATCCGTCCGCGGGCCCATGAAATCTGGATGGACGAAGGCACGCCCGGCGGCCCGGCCGATGCGAACTGGCTGCAGGCAGAGCGGGAGCTGGCCTCCGCATGCCCGATGCCCCGTCCGGACAAGGCTGCCAGCAAGGCGCGACCGAAGCGGGCGAAAGCGGCGCATGGAAGATGGGCCAGCCGTCCCTGAACCGGCCAGGGCTGCCGGAAAGCTGGAACAAGATGGCAATCTGCCGGTTCGTTTCGTGCAGCCGACGCCACGGCGGCAGGAAACACCGAAAGGAGACATTCGATGGCCAACGAAGCTGAGAACCAGAAACCCGGGACACAGGGCAAAGACCAGATGTCGCGGCCCGGCGACCGCAAGGAGGGGCAGCAGCAGGGCGGCAAGACCGACAAGACGCAGCCCCAGCACACGTCGGACAACAAGCAGCACCAGCACGACGGCTCCAAGCAGCGCGAGTGACCTCTCCCGCCTCTGACAACAGGAAATGCCCGGCCTCGCGCCGGGCATTTTCGATGATCTGGCCCATGTTTCGTGCGGCGGCGTGCGGACGCGCGGACCGATCCGGCGGCGTTTCCGCAGCCAAGGATTTCGGCGTGGCGCGAACATCCAGGACACTCGCCGCGCCGCCGCGCCACAAACATTTCCGGGTGCCGAAAGCTCTCGAATTTGCCGCTCGTTTCGCAGTGGTCCCGGCGAGGTGGGCGGGGGCGTCCCTGCGCCCGGCACCTCCCCCTCGTCTTGGCTGGATGCCGCCGCTGACCGGTCTGCCGTGGAACCCGTCGCTGGCCGGTGCATTGACGATGCAGGGTAGGGAGCAAGACCGAATGTCCGATGACGTGCTGAGCCATATTCCCGCGCTGCGCCTTTTTGCGCGGTCGCTGACGGGGCGCTACGGCGATGCGGACGATCTGGTGCAGGATACTCTTGTCCGGGCAATTGCCAGCGCGGGCTCCTACACCCCCGGCACGAACATGCGGGCCTGGCTTTTCACCATCATGCGCAACCGTTTCTACAACGAGCGCGTGAAACTGGTCCGCGAACGCCCGGGGACCGAAGACTGCGTGTCGGCCCAGCCCGCGACGCCGGACAGCCAGTATTGGCATGTCCGGGGCCGTGAGATCGAAGCGGCACTCCTCGAGCTGCCATTGTCCTACCGAGAGGCGGTGATGCTGGTCCTCGTGACTGGCGAAAGCTACCAGTCGGCGTCCGAGATCCTTGGCTGCGACATCGGCACGATCAAAAGCCGGATCAGCCGGGGCAGGCGTCTTTTGCAGGCCGCCCTTGGCGAAGAGGTATGACGCAGACGGGCAGCAATGCGGGGGATGCGGTTCCGATACCGGACCCGGTCCCGCCGTCCCGGGGAACAAATCCCGCCGCCTTGGGTTGAAGCCCCAAATCCACCCAGAAAGCCAGGAGGCAATCATGAAGCCGAAGACGCTTGAGACGCTGTTCCACGACACCCTGCGGGACATCTACTATGCCGAGCGCAAGATCCTGAAAGCGCTGCCCAGGATGGCACGCGGTGCCCGCTCGACCGAGCTGCAGGCCGCCTTCGAAAAGCATGCCGAGGAAACCGAACAGCAGATCGAACGCTTGCAGCAGGTGTTCGAGATTCTGGGCAAGCCCGCGCGTGGCAAGACCTGCCCGGCGATCGACGGCATTCTGGAGGAAGGCGAAGAGGTGCTGCAGTCCTTTGCCGACAGCCCCGCCCTTGACGCCGGGCTGATCGCCTCCGCCCTGGCCGTCGAGCACTACGAGATGGCGCGCTATGGCACCCTCGTGCGGTGGGCGCGGGTTCTCTCGATGACCGACGCGGCAAAAGTGCTGGAGGAGACGCTGCAGGAGGAGACAACGACCGATGAGGCGCTGACCGAACTGGCCGACGGATCGGTCAACGACGCGGCACTTGAAGCGGCCTGACCGGTCTGCCCGGTTCCTGACAGGCGCTCCCCCTGCAGAAGAACCCTGCCAGGCGAGCGGCTCTGCATCGCGAATGCGGGGCCGCACGTTCGTAGAAAGGACATCCCGAGATGACGAAACCAGAGCCAGGCCAGGACATGCCGTCGAACGAAGCGCTGCGGCACCCCCGGCCAAACCTGATCGACCAGCGGCAGCAGCAGATCGACCCCGCCGGGCAGCATCGCGTCGACCGGAATGCGCGCCCCGACGCCAATCGCAAACAGCCGGGGGGCAGCGAGAAACTGCCGCACGGCGCTGACAGAAGGACGAAACCATGACCGATTTTCCGATGCCGCCCTTTCCCGGGCAGACCCAGCCTCAGCCCGGCAGCTTCCAGACGATGGAGCCCAGGCCCGACCACGGCGAAAGCAGCTGGGTCGGGTCGGGCAGGCTTGCGGACCGCGTAGCACTGATCACCGGCGCGGACAGCGGCATCGGTCGCGCCGTGGCCATCGCCTTTGCGCGCGAGGGTGCCGATGTGGCGCTTTGCTATCTTGATGAAACGAGCGATGCCGAGGACACTGCCGCGCTGGTATCGGCCGAGGGGCGCAGATGCCTGCGCCTGCCCGCCGATCTTGCAGATCCCGCTGCCTGCCGGGAGGCGGTCGCGCAGGTGGTGAACGAGTGGGGCAGGATCGACATCCTGGTGAACAACGCCGCGCATCAAAGCGTCTGCGACCGTTTCGAAGAGCTGAGCGCGGGCGAATGGGACAAGACCTTCGCCATCAACATCGACGCGATCTTTCATCTGTCGCAGGCGGCCGTGCCGCACATGAAGGCGGGCAGCTCGATCATCAACACGACCTCGATCAATGCCGACAAGCCGAACCCGATGCCGCTGGCCTATGCCACGACCAAGGGGGCAATCCAGAACTTCACCTCCGGGCTGGCGCAGATGCTGGCAGATCGGGGGATCCGGGTGAACTGCGTGGCGCCGGGGCCGGTCTGGACCCCGCTGATCCCGACCACGATGCCGGAAGAGAAGGTCGCCACCTTCGGGCAGGACAGTCCGATGAAGCGTCCGGCGCAACCGGTGGAACTTGCGTCCGCCTATGTGATGCTGGCCGAGCCGATGTCGAGCTACGTGTCGGGGGCGACAATCGCGGTCACCGGTGGCGGACCCATGCTGTAAAGCGCACAGGCACGGAACAATCGGGCGGGACGGGTGTTGGTTCTGGAAGCTCTTGACTGACAGAAAGGACCAAGCATGACCGATGTTCCCCCCCATAGAACCGTTCCGCCCCGTACCGATTCCCCCCGTACCGATCCCCCCCGCGTGGACGAGACGCGCAGCTCGTCGTCCAGCATGTGGATGGTGCTGCTGGTGCTTGCCGCCATCGTCATCGCTGCCGTCGCCTATATGATGAACGGCAACGACACGCCGACGACAGTGGTTCCCGCGGATCCCGCACCCGCAGAGACCGCACCGGCGGAAACCGGCGCTGCCGGGAGTGGCACGGTGACCCCGGCAACACCGGAAGCCGCACCGCTGGAAGGCGATTCTGCGCCGACCGGGACAGACCTTCCCGCGGCAGGCGCCCCTGACGCCGACACCGCTGCCCCGGCGACCGGTGGGACCACCCAGCCGTAAGCGCTGACCGACGTTCTTTCCAGGGACGGGCCGCTTCCTGACCGAGACGGCCCGGTTCTTTCGGCCATCCATGCCGGACCGCGGAGGCGGCGGAACCTGGCAAGCCGCTGGTCAGCTTCCCAGACGCCTCGGCCAGGCCGGGCCTCCTCCCGCTCCCCTCGCCAGTCAGGAAAGGTCATCCGGGCGCCGTCAACTGGCTGCATCTGGCGAGAGGCATCGAACGGTTCCGGCAATGGATGGCGGCGGCGACCGCTCAGTCGTTCGACGGCATGACGGACGCACGCCGCGCCCGCACTGCCTCTTCCAGCCTTTCGGCAAGGTGACGGATCTTCCCGGGGATCGGCGCTGCCTCGGCTTCGACCATAAGCCGCGCGACCTCTTCAAGCATGTCGTCAGGTGGCAAGATCGGCACTTCATCCTCTGGCATCGTCTTTCCCTTCGTCGCGCGGTTGCGCCCGCACTGCCTTTGAGCTGCACTCCAAACGAAGCATCTAGGGCATCGTTGACGGAGTAAAGCCGCTTGTCACGGCTTTCTCCATGGGCGGGCGGGCGGGGTGGGGGGAGGCGGAATGTCGCTTCCGGACCGGCGGCTCTGCCCGGGCCCCGGGACAGGGGGAACAATCCGCCCGGCAACCGGTTCGTTCGCTGGCACATCAGCCGAAAGACGGGGGCAGGCTTGCGCCTCGGCTTTCCCTTCTGAACCTATCGAAAGGACATCTCATGAAACAGTTCATCCTTGCCATTCCGGCCACCGCGCTTCTTGCTGCGGTCGCCTTGGCACAGACCGATACCGGCACCGACGCCGCCACCGAAAGTGACGCCGGCGGGATGATGTACGGCAGCACCTGGTCGACCTCCGTCGGCACCACGTTCTTCGAGGACGGCACGCCGGGCACGCTGCGGTCTGCCGAAGACATCAGCACCGGCTGGCAATCGCTGCCGCAAGAAGACCGCGACATGGTGCTCGCCGATTGCCAGACGTTCATGGCCGCCCACGGCGGTGAGGCTTCGACCGATGGCGCCATGACGGAGGGCGCAACCAGCGGCGAAGGTGCCGATGCAGCAACGGGCACAGAGGCGACGGGCACGGAATCGTCTGGCGCCGCGACCGAGGCGGCAACGGGAACAGGAACGACGACAGAGCCCGCGACCGGGTCTGCCACCGCGCCTGAAAGCGGCAGCGCCGATCCGGATGCAGTTGCTCCGGCGGGCTATGACATGGCCGAGATGAAGATGCTGTGCGAAGTCGCGCAGGGCCTCTGACGGCAGCCGACCGGGTCGCACGCGATCCGGTGGTTTCAAGGGCCGGTGGGGCGTTTTCCCATCGGCCCTTTCCGTTCCGCCGCCAGACCGATCGCGCCAGGTCAGGCCGGTGCTGAGCGCGGGGTCTCCTCCAGCAATGCGCGCAGTTCGGCGATCATGTCGGACAGGCAGTCATGCACCTCACCCGGCAGGGTCATGTCCTGCGCGCCCTCATAGGCGGCAAGGACATGCTTCTCGCCCGAATGGATCTGCTTCAGGACGTCGGCGTCGATCTCGTCGAACATGGCACGGGTGGCGACGACCAGGCGGTTGACGGTCCCCATCAGCGAGGGCTCGGCATCCATCGCCACACCGGCATCCTCAAGGATCCGCCTCAGCCGTTCGGCATGGCGCGAGTGCAGTTCGAAATAGCGGGCAACCGTCGGGGCGAACTCCGGCTCGGCATGTTCCGCCATCTTTGCAAAGCCCTCGCGGGCGTCGAGGGTGCGGGTGCGGGCCTCGGCCAGACCCTCCCAGTCGACTGGCTGGGCGCCGGTCTGATCGGCCGCATCACCCCCTGCGGAAAGAGCGGGATCGGCCGGCCGGAGCGGCGGGGAAACAGGGGTGGACATAGCGGCGTCTCCATTCTGGGGGAAAGGGGGGAAACCCGCCCGCGCCGCCAAAGTTCCCGGACCGATGCCCCGCGCGGCCACAACCCGGCGCATTCCCGCAC
>JAAURK010000016.1 GCA_012032275.1 Tabrizicola sp. | reverse complement strand
CATCCGTGAGGGACCGAACCATGAGCAGAAGGGCGACCGTGTGGTTGATTGGGGCGGCCGTACTAACCCTGGCGGCGGGGGCCACCGCCATCCGCTACGGCGTCGGCTACAACAACTTCGACATTCCGGCCCCTGAACGATCACGGCGTGAAGGCGGCCTATGTCCCCGATTACTGCGCGGCCGAGGTTGCCGATCACACCGCCGCGTCGATCCTCACGTTGCTGCGCAAGATCAGCGCGCTCGACGCCTCTGTCCGGCGCGGGGAATGGGCGGCGGTTGGGATCGCGAAACCGTTGAAAAGCTTTGCCGAAACCACCATCGGTTTCCTGGGTTTCGGCCGCATCGCGCAAGAGGTTGCGGCCCGGCTGGCCCCCTTCGGGTTCCGTTTTCTGGCCCATGATCCCTATTTCACCGGGAGCTTCCCGCGGCTGACCGTGACCGACCTTGCCGGACTTCTGGCGGGATCGGACGCCCTGACCCTGCACGCCCCGGCGACGGCAGAGACCACCGGCATCATCAACGCAACCACCCTTCGGCAGATGAAACCGACCGCCGTTCTGGTGAACACCGCACGCGGCGATCTGATCGACGAAACCGCCCTCGCCGCCGCCCTGACCGGGGGCCAGCTTGCAGGGGCCGCGCTGGATGTGTTCCTGACCGAACCGCTGCCCGAAGACAGCCCCCTGCGCCGGGCGCCGAACCTTCTCCTCGGCCCGCATGCCGCCTGGTATTCCGATGTGGCCGTCGAGCGGCTACAAAGTCTTGTCGCCGATGAAATCACCCGCGCGCTGACCGGGCAGGGCGTGCGAAAACCCGTGCCCGGTTCCACCGCCTGAAACAAAGGACCAAAGATGAAATTCCTCCGCTACGGCCCGCGCGGCCATGAAAAACCCGGGCTGCTGGATGCCGGGGGCCAGATTCGCGATCTTTCCGGCGTGATCGGCGATCTTGCGGGCGAGGTGCTGACGCGCCTGCCTGAACTGGCGAAGACCGACGTCGATGCCCTGCCCGTCGTCACCGGCAACCCGCGCCTTGGTGCCTGTGTCGCGGGCACCGGCAAGTTCATCTGCATCGGCCTCAACTACTCTGACCACGCCGCCGAAACCGGCGCCACCGTCCCGCCAGAGCCGATCATCTTCATGAAGGCCACCTCTGCCATCTGCGGGCCGAACGACCCGATCCTGATCCCGCGCACGTCGGTGAAGACCGACTGGGAGGTGGAGCTTGGCATCGTCATCGGCCAGCCCGCGAAATACATCTCGGAAGCCGAGGCCCTGTCCCATGTCGCGGGCTACTGCGTGATCAACGACGTCAGCGAGCGCGGCTTTCAGACCGAACGCTCCGGGCAATGGACCAAGGGCAAATCCTGCGACAACTTTGGCCAGACCGGCCCCTGGCTTGTCACGCCCGACGAGGTGCCCGATCCCCAGAACCTGCCGATGTGGCTGAGCGTGAACGGCGAGAAGGTCCAGAACGGATCGACGAAAACCATGGTCTATGGTGTGGCGCATGTCGTGGCCTACCTCAGCCAGTTCTTCACCCTCCATCCCGGCGACATCATCTCTACCGGCACGCCGCCCGGCGTGGGCATGGGGATGAAGCCGCCGCGGTACCTGAAGGCGGGCGATGTGGTGGAGCTTGGCATCGAGGGCCTCGGCACACAGAAACAGACCTGCGAGCAGGACTGACATGACCATCCGCAGCGTCGAAGCCATTCCGGTCGCCTATCCCGAGCCGAATGATCATTCGCGCCTGCGGTCGGTCTGCCTGGTGAAGATCACCACCGAAGACGGCGCGACGGGCTGGGGGGAGTGCTGCGCCTATTTCCCCGAAGCCTCCCGCGCCGCGAAAGCGCTGGTGGACGGGCTCGCCGAGATCATCCTTGGCAAGGACGAGCTGCATACCCACGCCCTTTGGCTGGCGATGAAGGAGCACAGCTGGTGGTACGGCAACGGCGCCGGCCTTGCTTCCATCGCCATCTCCGGCATCGACATCGCGCTTTGGGATCTGAAGGGAAAGGTTCTGAACCGATCCCTCCTCGACCTTCTGGGCGGCCCCGCCAATGCAAGGATGCCCGCTGTCGCCTCGATCCACGGGACCAAGGCGTCGATTGCAGAGATGGCCGGGGATATCCAGGGCTACCTTGCGGGCGGGATGCAGGGCGTGAAGATCGGCTTTGGCAAGAAGGGCGATGCGCATCTTGGTTTCGACCACGCCCGCGACGTAGCCTTCGTGAAAGCAGTGCGCGAAGCCATCGGCGACAAGCGTCTGATGATCGACCTTGGCATCAAGAACTTCTGGGACGTTCCCACCGCCATCCAGCGCGCCCGCGCGTTCGAGAATTACGACGTCCACTGGCTGGAAGAACCCCTGGGCGACCACGACCCCGAGGGCTACCGTGCGCTGCGCGCGGCCACCTCCCTGAAAATCGCCTATGGTGAGAAGGAATGGAACGCGCGGGGAGTCGAGGCCATCGTCGAGACCGGCACCGTCGATGTCGTCGGCCTTGATCCCGGCCGCATCGAAGGCATCACCGGCTTTCTCAAGGCCGCCGAGATCTGCCATGCCCACCGCCGCCAGGCGAATGCGCACAACTTCTCTACCGCCATCGTCTCCGCCGCCAGCCAGGCGCTCAGTTTCGCCTGCCCCGCCTGCAAGGAGCTGGAACTCCAGCCCGTCTATGGCCCGGCCCAGCGAGACCTTGTCGACAAACCGGTCTGGCACAGTGACGGCTGGATCAACCCGCCGGAAGGCCCCGGCCTCGGGATAGAGATCAACGAAGACCTCGTCCGCGCGGCAAGGCTGGACGGATGACCCATCTGGACTGGGGCCTTGCGGGAAAGACCGTGATCGTGACGGGGGCAACCGGGGCCATCGGGCGCGCCGTTGCCGCAGGCTTTGCCGAGGCCGGTGCGACCGTTGCGATCGTTGACCTCGATCAGGCGCGCTGTGACATGACCGCGCTTTCGCTCGGGCTCGAACATCGCGGCTATGGCGCCGATCTGCGGCGGTTCAGCGACCTGCCCGGGCTTCTTGCCCGGATCGAGGCCGATCTTGGCCTTGCCACCGTTCTGGTGAACATCGCAGGCGTCATCCTGCGCACGGCTGACCTGTTTTCGGTCACGGAAAAGGAATGGGACGCCCAGCATGACATCAACCTCAAGGCGCTGTTCTTCCTGACCCAGGCCTTTGCCAAGCGCCTGGCCGAGACCGGAACCCCCGGATCGGTGATCAACTATTCCTCGCAAGGTGCCCTGTCCGGCGGTTTCGGCGGCTCTGTCGTCTACAACGCCACCAAGGGCGCCATCACCACGATGACCCGCGGCATGGCGCGCAGTTGGGCTCCCCTGAACATACGGGTGAATGCGGTCGCGCCGGGCCTTGTCGATACACCGATGCTGAAGACCCCCGGCCAGAGTGATGCCGACCGCGAGGCGATGATCCAGCAGATCCCGATGCAGCGGCTTGGCCTGCCCGAAGACCATGTCGGCGCGACGGTTTTTCTGGCCTCTGACATGGCGCGCTACATGGCAGGCGCGATGATCAACGTCTCGGGCGGGTTCCTCATGTATTGATCGGCCAAGCGGGCTCCTGGCCAAGCCGCATCACGCCGACGTCCCTCTTGTTGCAGCGGCGGTGAATCTGCTGGAACGCGGGCTCAAACCGGCGGTTCAGCGCTTCGGTCCTTTCATGCGCGGCGAGGAAGGCGGGCATCTCCGCGCGCAACTCTGCCAGAAGCTCCGCCTCGTTCACCCGCAGGCAGCAGCCCCCTTCGGCCATCACCTCGCCATTGACGATCACATGGCTCACCGACGCGCCATTTTCGCTGTAAACCAGATGCTTGGCCAGATCGTTGCGCGGCGTGAAGGCGATGCTCGACAGGTCCAGCAGCAAGAGATCGGCCTTCTTGCCCACCTCGACCGACCCGGTCTCCGACCCCAGGCAGGCACTGCGCGCGCCGCCAACCGTGGCGCAGTGCAGCACCTCTTCCGCCGTCAGCCAGAGATCGTCATCCGGCGTCTGGACCTTGTGGATCAACCCCGCCGCCTTGACCACGTCGAACATCCGCGTGCTGTCCGAGGAACAGATCCCGTCCGATCCGAGCGCCACGTTGATCCCCGCCCGCAGCATCCGCTTCACCGGGGCAACCCCGGCGCCAAGCTTCTGGTTCGAGATGACGTTGTGGACGATCGACACCCCCGCCTCGCCCATCAGCCCCATGTCGGCATCGGTGATCCAGATCGAATGGGCGATGGTCGTGCGCGGGCGCAGAAGTCCAAGCCGCTGCATATAGGCGATCAGGGTTTCGCCGTAGAACTCCGGCCCCGTCACCGCCTGCACCCTGGTTTCGAGGATATGGGTGTGGAAGGGCACGTCATGCGCCTCGGCCAGCTCCATCGCCGCCTGCATCAGCGCGGGCGTGCAGCGCTGCGGGGCGGAAGGCGCCGGCATGAAGTTGAGCCGCCCGGCCTTGCCGTGCAGCGTAGCCAACGTATGGCGGGCAAACGGTCGAGCCACAGCCGCCCCCGTCGGCCGCGCCCCAAAGGCATCCGCCTCGGCCTGCAGGGCTGCCGGAACCAGTTCGCGGGCAAAGGGGATGGTGTCCAGAAACGGACGGTCGACGATATGGCCCGAGATCGTCGCGCGCAGACCCACATCCTCATAGGCCTGAAACACCGCCTCCAGCTGATCCGGCGTCTGGCTCGGGCTTTCGTAGACGTCATCGGTCACGCAGGTGGTGCCGGATTTCAGCGCTTCCATCGCGCAAAGGGCGGTGCGCAGGTACACCATGCGCGGCGACAAGGTCTGCGCCCCAAGGATCGGATAGGCGTAAAGCATCCAGATTTCCAGGGGCATGTTGTCGTAGCGGCCCTTGTAAAGCGCTTCGGGCGTATGAAGATGACCGTTGATCAGCCCCGGCATCACCAGCCGCCCTGCACCGTTGATCACGGTAGCGGCACGCCCCTGATCCAGCGTGCCGATGGCGGCAATGCGGTCGCCCTCGATCAGGATGTCAGCGGCAAAAGGCGCGGCCCCCTGTCCCGCCGCCATCGAAATGACTTCCGCGCCCTTGATCAGGATCGACATCGGCTTGCTCCTTCCCTCAGATATCAGATGTTTCGGTTCTGGCGGGCGTTGTCCGGGCTACCACGCGGCCGTTCGAGATCACGGCCAGCCGCGCGGGTGAAAGACGGATCGCATCGACCGGATCCGCGCAGTCGAGCACGACGAGGCTGGCGCGGCAGCCCGGAGCAAGGCCGAAGTTCAGACCCATGATCTCGGCCGGCGCCCGCGTCACCAGATCAAAGCAGGTCCGCATTGCCGCAGGGGCAGTCATATGCGCGACATGCAGCCCCATCTGCGCGACCTCCAGCATGTCGCCGGAGCCCAGGGGATACCAGGGGTCGCGCGTGCTGTCCTGCGCGAAGGCCACCGTCACACCCGCGGCCAGCAACTCGGGCACCCGCGTCATCCCGCGGCGCTTGGGATAGCTGTCATGGCGACCCTGCAGCACGATATTGGCCAGGGGGTTGGCGATGGCCGCCACCCGCGCCTCGGCGATCAAGGGGATCAGCTTGGAGACATAGTAGTTGTCCATCGAATGCATCGAGGTCAGATGCGACCCTGCGACCCGGCCCTGCAGGCCGAAGCGAAGCGTTTCCGCCGCCAGAACCTCGACATGGCGTGACAGCGGGTCGTCGGTCTCGTCGCAATGGAGGTCGACCATCAGGCCCCGGTCCGCCGCCAGCCTGCAGGCCGCCGTCACCGCATCATGCCCGGCCTGCATCGTGCGTTCGAAATGCGGAATGCCGCCAACAATATCGACGCCTGCGTCCAAGGACCGGATCACCGCCGCCTCGGCCCCCGGTGCGCGGAACCAGCCATCCTGCGGAAAGGCCACCAGCTGCAGGTCGATCACCTCTTTCACCCGGTCGCGCACCTCCAGCAAAGCTTCCACCGTGCGGAAGTTCGGGTCGGTCACGTCAACATGGCTGCGGATCGCGAGAATGCCCTGGCCGACGGCCATCCGGCAGTAACGCAACGCGCGCTCGACGATCTCTTCCCTGGTCTGGATCGCCTTCAACTCGCCCCACAGTCTGATCCCCTCCAGGAGCGTCCCAGAGGCATTCACCCGCGGCCGCCCGTAGCTCAGCGTGGCATCCATGTGGAAATGGCAATCGATGAGGGGCTGCGTCACCAGCCTGCCCGTCGCGTCGATCACCTGTGCCGCAGGGGCGGTGATACCCGGCTCGACGGCGACGATGGTCTGGCCGGTGATGGCCACATCGGCCTCAGTCCCGTCGACGAGCAGCCCGCCCTTCACGATCAGATCAAGGCTCATGGCCGAACTCCTTCCTGCGCCATCCGGGGCGGCAGCGCCGGAACCCGGATCTCGAACTGGCGGTCGGCAACGATGTAATTGTCGGCGTGAAGGCGGGCGATGGGCTGGTAGGTCGCGGGGTTCACATAACGGCCCGCGTCATCCAGACATTCGTCACGCACCCGCATGTGGAGCACCTGGCCAAGGACCAGCGTCCGCTCTGCCCAGTCGATGCAGCGGTCCACCCGGCATTCCATGATGCAGGGGCTTTCGGCGATGGAGCAGACGCCCACGCGGGCGCCGCAACCGGGGTCAGCCCCGCGAGCGCCAGCTCGTCCACCCCCGGCTCCACCGGCATCGCGCAGATCGCCATGCCGGAAGCCAGCGCCATATCCACCATGTTCACCACGAACTCTTCCGCGCGACGCAGGTTGGCCAGCGTATCCTTGCTCCGCCCGTCCTTGCGCGGCTGGATACCCAGCACGAGGATCGGCGGTTCATGCGATACCACGTTGAAAAAGCTCATCGGCGCCGCGTTGTTGCTGCCGTCCGGGTTCCGCGTGGTCACCAGCGCAATCGGTCGGGGCCCGACGAAATTCGTCAGCAGGCGGTAACGGTCGGCTGCGGGCAGGATGGTGAAATCGGCATCCATCATGCCAGCCTTGGCGCAGCCCAGGCCTGCAGGATCGCCACCGCCTCGGCGTCGAGCTTCTGTTCGGCCTGCAGGGCGCGGCTTTCGACCGTGGTTCCGCATTCGCTGCGCAGCTGGTCGCAATCGATGGGAAAGCGCTCGCCCAATGGCAGCGGGTCGAAGATCGGCCCGGCCTGGTCCAGCGAGGCCGCGTAATACATCTGCCCGATGCCCGAGATCACCATGGCCGCCACGCAAAGCGCGCAAGGCTCGCAGGAGGTGTAAAGCGCGCATCCGCGCAGATCGACGGTCTTGAGATTGCGGCAGGCATCGCGGATCGCTTCGGTTTCACCATGCGAGGTCGGGTCGAAATGCGCGGCCGAATGGTTCAGCCCCTCGCCCACGATGCGGCCGTCCCTGACAATCACTGCGCCGAAGGGTTCCGTCCCCGGCCTGCCAAGCGCCGAGGCCGAAAGCTCCAGCGCGCGGCGCATGAATTTCTCTTGGTACATCGTCATTCCTTTCAAGGATGGGGCAAGACCCAGGCGTGGCGGGGATCCCAGGTCAGGGTGACGGGGGTTCCCGGTGTCAGAACGGCGTCATCGCCAAGATCCAGGCGCTGCAGGCGGAAATCGCGCCCCGTGTCGGAGGCGACAAAAATCGTCTGGGTGGAACCGACGAACTCGATCCCCACGACCCGGCCTGCCACTGTCGGATGCCCCTCGGGTGCCCGTTCATGGCCGCCCAGCAGACGCATGCGGTCGGCCCCGATGACAAAGGACAGCGCGGCACCCGGCCCGGCTGCGACCGTATCGGGGACGGCGATGCGGCCCTCGGGGCAGTCGACCCAGATCATCCCGTCCGACCGCGCCGCCACGCTGCCATCCATCCGCGTGTTCATGCCCATGAACGAGGCCACAAAGCCGTTCACCGGCGCGCGGTAGACGGCGCGCGGCGGACCGGCCTGCTGGATGACCCCGTCGGCCATGACGACCACCCGGTCGGCAAGGGCAAAGGCCTCGGACTGGGAATGGGTGACGTAGATGAAGGTGATCTTCAGCTCTCGGTGCAGCCGCGCCAGTTCGGTCTGCAGATGCACCCGCAGATGGGCGTCAAGGGCCGAAAGCGGCTCGTCCAGAAGCAGGATCGAGGGCTGCGTGACCAAAGCCCGCGCAATCGCCACCCGCTGACGCTGGCCGCCCGAAAGCTGGCTGATATGGCGCTTGCCCATGCCGCCAAGACCCACCTTCTCCAGCCATTCATTGGCGGCGCGGCGGCGCGAGGCCGGGCTGTCGCCCCGCATCTTGAGCGAGAAGGCGACGTTGTCTTCGACCGACAGAAACGGAAAGAGCGCAAGGTTCTGCCAGACCATCGGCGTGCCGCGCCGGTCGGCGGAGACATGGGTCATGTCCTGCCCGCCAATCAGGATCCGGCCGCTGGTGGGCTGCTCCAGCCCGGCAATCATGCGCAGCGTGGTCGATTTGCCGCAACCGGAGGGGCCCATCAGGGCGATGAACTCACCCCCGGCAATGTCGAGGCTGAGATCCTTGACCGCATGATGGCCGGGATAGCGCATGTCCAGCGCCTCGAGCCGCACGTAAGGGTCGATCATGCGGCGTCCTTTCGTGTTCCGCCAACGCGTGCCGACATCTGGGCGATGGAGACGAGCACGAGGCTGGTCGCCAGAACCAGGGTTCCGATGGCGTTGATCTTGGGATTGACCTGCCCCAGCAGCAGGTTGAACACCCGCACCGACAAGGTCTCGTTCACCCCGCCGACGAACCAGGCCACCATGAATTCATCAAGCGACACCGCCGCCGAAAGGCAGAATGCCGCGATCAGACTGGGGCGGCAGAAGGGGATCACCACATGCAGCAGCCCGTTGCGCTGCGAGGCGCCAAGGTTCCACGCGGCCTGTTCAAGATCGTCACCCAGATCGCCAAGCCGGAGCCGGATCAGCGCCATGGCAAAGGACACCGCGATGGCAACATGGCAGACGATGACACCAAGGGGTGTGCCGAACATCGGCGTGCGCGACAGGGCCGCCAGCATCGCCATGCCGAGAATGGTCACCGGCACCGCAGGCGGCACGGCGATCACCAGCATCAGGCTCCGCTTGCCGAAGAACCGATAGCGATAGTCGAGATAGGCGGCGCAAAAGCCGAGGATCGTGGCAAGAACCGCCGTTCCCAGGCTGACGATCAGCGAATTCCACATCGCACTGACGATCAGCGCATCGCCCAGCGCCTCGCGGTGCCAGGCCAGGGTAAATCCACCCCAGGGCAGCGTCGGGAACCGGTTGGCATCGAAGGAAAAGACCACGACCACCAGCATCGGCGTCAGCAGAAAGATCGCCAGCGCGGCCAGGTAGAGGTTGCGAATGACGGCGCGCATCATCTTGCACCGCCCGCCCGTCGTTGCGTCAGAAATTGCACGGTGACGAATGCCAGCGCGAGGATCACCAGCATCGACACGCCGATGACCGACGCGCGGGGCCATTGCGATCCGGACTTGACGGTGTCGACGATCAGGATCGACAGGGTCGGCGGGTTCGATCCGGTCAGGAACACCGGGCTCGCGTAATCGCCAAAGGACATCAGGAACGCCGTCACCGCCGCAAGACCGACGCCCGACCTGATGGCGGGCAATGTCACCTGCATCAGAACCTGCCCGCCCGACGCCCCAAGATTGCGGGCGGCCTCCAGAAGGCTCCGGTCGACCCCCATCAGCGCGAAGGTCAGGATCAGCGTCACCACCGGCAGCGTCAGCGTCAGCAATCCGATGTTCAGCGACAGCGCGCCGCCCAGAAGATCAACCTGCGGCAGGCCGAGGGCGGCCAATGAGACATTGACCACTCCGCCGGGCGACAGGACCACCTGCCAGGCGTAGACCTTCAGGATATAGCTGGAAAA
Source organism: Tabrizicola sp. (assembly GCA_012032275.1). Classification (GTDB taxonomy): domain Bacteria; phylum Pseudomonadota; class Alphaproteobacteria; order Rhodobacterales; family Rhodobacteraceae; genus JAAURK01. The sequence continues at coordinate 16,865 of JAAURK010000016.1, read as the reverse complement.
GACCGGGATGATCAGAAAGGCGATCCACCGGCGGCGCGCCGTCTCTGACAGGCCAAGCGCGATCGCGTGGGCCGCGGGAAAGGCGATCAGCATGCACAGGAGCGACGCGATCGCGGCAACTTCGGTGGTGTAGACCAGAGCCCGCTGAAACGGGGTCGAGGTCAGCACCTTCTCCCAGTTCCCCAGATCGAAGGCCGGTTCAAGCCGGAAGCTTCGGACCTTCCAGAAGGTGATGACAATCAGAAAGATCACCGGCAGGACGAAGAAGGCCAGCTGCCAAAGCGCGACCGGCAGGCCCAGAACCAGGGGCAGCACGGCGCGGTTGCCCGCCCTGGTGCGACCACCCGCCGGGGTGATCGCCTGCGTCTTTTCCAGCCGCGCGGTCATGCCCGTCACAGGCTTTTCATCTCGCTCCAGGCGTCGTTCCAGTCTTCTATCGCCTGCTGCAGCGGCAGCTGGCGCAGGTTGACGCGACCGGCCTTCCAGTCATCCATGACATTGGGCTTGTCGAGTTGCAACCGCAGCACCTCGGCCTGATCCGGCATCGTCTCGGCCAGCAGTTTCCATCCGGGGATCGAGGGGATCGACTTCTTGTTGTCGGCCTTGGTGGCCATCACCACCTGCCCCTGCGGCGAGGTCGTGTACTGGATGAACTTGCGCGCAGATCCGCCTTGGGCGTGCCTTTGACGATCGACATGCTCTCGGTCCACTGGATGCCGCCTTCCGCCGGCAGGATCGTGTCGACCGGCGCTCCGTCCAGCCGCAGTCCAAGCGTGATCCACTCGCCGATGCCGGGGATGAGATGGGCCTGCCCGTTGCGCAGTGACGAGAAGATGTCGGCAATCGTGTAGAACCCGGCCGCCTGGGGTTTGAGGGAGAAGAGCTTCTGCTTCAGCGCCTCGAATGCGGTCTCGTCGATGTCGAAGGGCGGCTTGTTCCCGTTCGACAGGCTGACGCAGCCCATCGAGGGCAGATACCAGTCGAAGAAGCCGACCTTGCCGGTGGCCTTCGGCTCCCACATCGCGGCGTAGGAGGAGACTTCCTCGGGCTTGTAGACCTCGGTGTTGTACGAGAGGCCCAGATAGCCGAAATCCGTCATCACCGCATAAAGCTTGTCGTCGAACCAGTGCAGCGGAAATTTCTGGAACTCGGGCCAGAAATCGGCCAGCGGGTAATCGGCCGGGTCCAGCTCCTCGATGAAATCGGCCTCTTTCAGAAGGTGCAGATATTCGGCATCGGCCAGCACCACGTCGAAAGACCCCGGTGGCGACTGGTTGATGACGGCCAGCATCTGGTCGCCGCCGACATACTCCTTGATGGCGATCTTGCAGTTGTTCTCCTTCTCGAACGCCTCGACCAGATAGGGATCGGCGTTGCCCGGCCAGGACAGGTAGTTCAGAACCTGTGCCTCCTGAGCATGGGCGGGCGACCAGCGCAGCGCCGAACCGGCCGCAAGGGCCGCTCCCGCCCCAAGAAACCCCCGGCGGCTCAGATCAATGTGACGTGTCATGCAACCTCTCCTGCAGCTTTTTCTCTGCCACCAGACTGCGGGCAGGAGGGGTTCGGCCCGCATCTTTTCGGGCCTGGGGGCCGCGTCGCCGCCATAGTTTCTGCGGACGCATAACTTTCGGGCAGCAAAACCGGCATGTCGCCGACAGAGCGCGCGCATTCGCGACCGCAACACCGCAGATCGCATACGATCCTGCACGCCAATCGAATCAGATCACGCCAGATCCGACCGGTTCGCAAAGCTGGCCAGTACGGACTGGATATCGCCGTTCGGACGCTGACCGATCAGGGCGCGACCGGCAACCGAATCGAGATGTTCGTCCATCAGACCCGCGGCCCGATCACCGTCTCCGGCTGTCAGCGCCGCGACCAGCAGCAGATGTTCGTTCACCGCGCAATCGGCCGAATGCGGGCGGCCGTACATCGCCAGAACCAGCGAGCAGCGCGATACCACCTCGGTCACATAGCGCAGAAGCAGGCTGTTCCCGGTCAGCGCGGCGAGGCGAAGATGGAACTCGCCGGCCAGCCTGATCGCCTCGGCCTCACTGCGGGAGGCAAGGATCGCCTCGTTTTCGACCAAGCTCTGAAGGGTTCGGGCAATCTCCGGGGTCATCCGCGCGGCAAGCTGCAGCACCACCATCCGCTCCAGCCCCTTGCGGACCACGAAGATCTCGCGCCCCTCATCCAGCGACGGATTGGCCACGAAGGCGCCCCGGTTCGGGATAAGCTCGACCAGCCCCTCCACCGCCAGCCGCCCGAGCGCCTCGCGCGCAATCGTCCGCGAGGTGCCGAAGCTTTCGCCGATCATGTCCTCGGGCAGGCGAACCCCCGGGTCGAGCCGCTGTTCCAGGATGGCCCGGCGCAGGGCGGCGTGAACCTTTTCAGTGCGGGTCCGGGGCCGTAGGGCCTTGCGGGTGGCAGGCATGAGCCGATCCGATTGCATGCAATTTCACGGCATGATCGGACGAAATCGCAGGCAAGATCAAGCCCCTCTCAGATCGTGAAAGGCCGCCGGGTTGACAGAGATCGACGTCGGGTCCAACCGGGCAACCTGCGGCCCCATGGTGCCGGGTGGCATCAGCGAAAGAGACCAGCGGTCATCGCGGGGCCCCGGATCAGTCAGATCGGCGCTTTTCTGCCTTGGTCACATCCATGACCGCGGCGGAACTGGCGGAGAAGCGCCTGAATGAGCGGGCGGTAGAGGTGTAGGGGAAGGCTTCCTTGGCAAGCCTCTCTCAACCTGCCTAGCCTGAAAACCCTGCTGAACCGGACGGAGTTTAGACATGACGGACGAACGCCCCAAGACCTGGAAAGTTGTCGCAGCGGCAATTCTGGATTTTATACTGGTCTTCGTTGTCGGTGGCTATGTCATCGCGCTTCTGACCGGCAGCACCACTGAGAATGGGTTCCAGCTGAACGGTTGGCCTGTGCTTTTGCTGATAGCGGTCATCATTCTCTACTTCCGGGGCATGAAGCGGGTGGGCGGAACCTTGTTCAAGCGCCTGTTCGGAATTGCAGGCCAGCGCGACTGAACCGCCGGGTCGCCTGGCGCGCTTCTGCAATCAGGGCGCGCCGCCCAGAAACCGCCGGATGGAGCGGTCAAGCTCTGCGCCGCGAAAGCCGCGCCCGATCACGACCAGAACGTCGTCTGCCCGGGCCTTGGCCGTGTCGGGCAGAATTTCCGGCTGCTGCACCACCTTGCAGACCGATTGCAGCAGGATCCGTCCTGCCGGTGTGCGCAACACCCCCTTCACCCGGACAATCTCGTCCCCCCGGGCGTGAAGCAGGGCCGACAGCCAGAGAAGGGTATCCGACCAGTCAAGCCCTGCGGGCAGGCGAAGGCTGGCCGTCACCGGCGGTCCGCGGCAATCGGCGGCATCCGGATCGGGCAGTTTCACGGCGATTGCCTCTGGTGGAAGGGGCGGCAGGGGCAGGGTCTCGCCGAAAGCGCAGGCTTCGGTTGCGGCATGCCCGTTCTCTTGCCTGAGGGTGGCGCGGAGAATGTTCAGGGCGGCGGGCGGGGCGACATCCGCCTTCGTCAGGATCATCCGGTCGGCCGCGGCAATCTGGCGGCGGCAGAGCGGTTCGTCACGCAACTGCGCCAGCGCGTGCAGCGCATCGACGGCGACAATCACCTCGTCGAGCAGGATGTGGTGCAGCAGGACCGGATCGGCCTGAATGGCCCGCACGATGGCACCGGGATCGGCCAGACCGCTGGTTTCCAGAAGAACGCGGTCGGGCTGCAGGGCGCCACCGCTGCTGCGCCGGTTGCAAAGCTCGCGCAGGCTTGCCATCAGCGCCGCCCGCCCGGTGCAGCAGGCGCAGCCCCCGGCAAGCACCGTCACGCCCTGCGCACCGGTCAGAAGCTGATCGTCGATCGGGGTTTCGGCGGCCTCGTTGACCAGCACATGAACCGACCGCCCGAAGCGTGCCAGATGCAGCTGATGGCGCGCCCACGTCGTCTTGCCGGAACCGAGGGCACCGCCAAGCAGGGTGAGCCGAAGGCGGCCGTCCGGCCTAGTCATCCAGATATCGGGGGTCCAGCGGATCGATCGGATGGCCAAGAAAGCGTTCGGCCTCTTGCCAGAGGGCGCCAAGATCGCCGACAAGCACCCTCTCGCCGGTCAATCGGCCAAGCTGCAGCCCCGGCACCCATCCACCGTCATCGGCGGAAAGCCCGTAGGGCCGAAGGATACGGTTCAGCACGGCCACGCGATGAAACCGCGTCCGGAGCCGGTCGCCGGGGGTGGCTGCCCCGGCCTCTGTCCAGGGGCCGGGAGCCGCCGGATAGCCGCAGGCGTTGCACATCAGATCACCTCGGGGCGGGCTTTTCCGGCAAAGGGGAAGCGCGCGCGAAAATCGGCCGCGATGTCCTCGAACGTCATCCATTCCACCCCGGAATGCCGCGAGATGTGCTCGATCAGCCGTTCCAGCATCAGCAAGACCTGCGGACGCCCCGCCACATCGGGATGGATGGTGAAGGCGAAGACGGCGTAATCCATCTCGCGGTAGACCCAGTCGAACTGATCGCGCCACATCTCCTCGATGTCGCGCGGATTCACGAAGCCGTGCGAATTCGGCGATTTCTTCATGAACATCATGGGTGGCAGGTCGTCGACGTACCAGTTGGCGGCAATGTCGACGAGATCGATCTCGTGCCCGTGCTTCAAGGGGTGCATCCAGTCGCTGGCCTGCCCGGAATAGTCGATGGTCGTCCAGCTGTCACGACACGGGCATAGAAGGGCTGGAAATCGCGGTAGCCCTGCGAATGATCGTAGCGAAAGCCGTGCTTGAGGAGCAGCGCTGCCGTATTCGCCGACATCTCCCACCAGGGCGCCACATATCCGCGCGGGGCCGCACCGGTCAGATCCTTGATCAGCTCGATGGATCGGACCAGCACATCCTCCTCCTGCGTCGGTGTCATGGCGATGGGGTTTTCGTGCAGATAGCCATGCGCGCCAACCTCGTGCCCCGCCTTGACGATCATCTCCATTTCCTTCGGGAAGGTTTCCAGCGAATGGCCCGGAATGAAGAAGCTGGTCTTCATCCCATAGCGCTGGAACAGCCGCAGCAGGCGCGGGATGCCGACCTCGGTCGCGAAGATGCCGCGCTGGATATCGCTGGGGCTGTCACCACCGCCGTAGCTGCCGATCCAGCCGGCGACAGAGTCGATATCGGTGCCGAAGGCGCACATGATCTTCCTGGGCATGGGGGTTTCCTTTCAGACGCCGATGGGCATGAGGGCCGGGTCGCGGATCACCGGGCGCGGCGCGACAAGATCACGCCATTGCGAATAGGCGCGGCTGACCGTCGGATGCGACGGACGGCGGACATGCTGGCCATGACCGGGGATCGGCAGGCCGCCCGACGGCCCCCAGACCACGCGCCCGCGCGACAGCGTGTAGCGTGGCAGCCCGGTGACGGAGAACCCTTCGAACACGTTGTAATCGATGATGGATTTCTGCGTTTCGGCAGAGATTGTCTTTGTCGCCCGCGGATCCCAGACCACCAGATCCGCATCCGCCCCCACCCGCACCGCGCCCTTCTTGGGATAGATGTTCAGGATCTGCGCGATATTCGTCGAGGTGACGGCCACGAATTCGTTTGCCGTGATCCGCCCGGTGTTGACGCCATGGGTCCACAGCAGCGAAAGCCGATCCTCAAGCCCCCCGGTGCCGTTCGGGATCTTGGTGAAATCGCCGCGGCCGCGCTGCTTCTGCTCGGTCGTGAAGGCGCAACGATCGGTCGCCACCACCGATAACGTACCCGCCGCAAGGCCGGCCCACAGGCTGTCCTGATGCCGCTTGTTGCGAAATGGCGGGCTCATCACCCGTTGGGCGGCATGGTTCCAGTCGGGATGCGCATATTCGCCTTCGTCGAGCAGAAGATGCTGCACCAGCGGCTCGCCCCACACACGGGTGCCCGCCTGTTTCCAGCGACGGATTGCCTCATGCGCCTCTTCGGCGCTGACATGGACGATGTAGACCGGCACGCCGACCGCATCGGCGATCATGATGGCGCGGTTCGTCGCCTCGCCCTCCACGCCTGCCGGGCGGGAATAGGCATGCGCCTCGGGGCCGGTGTTGCCTTCCGCCATCAGCCTTGCCTGCAGACCCGCGACAAGATCGCCGTTTTCGGCATGGACGAAAGGTATCGCCCCGAGATCGCGGCAGCGGGTGAAGGAGGCGAACATCTCGTCGTCGTTCACCATCAGGGCGCCCTTGTAGGCCATGAAATGCTTGAACGTGTTGATGCCCTGATCAGCGCAGACCGCCATCTCTTCCCAGATCTTGCGGCTCCAGCCGGTGATGGCCATGTGAAAGCCGTAGTCGATCGAGGCCTGGCGCGCGGCGCGGTCCTGCCATTGGTCAAGCGGCGTGAGCAGATCGTCGGGGGCCGAGATGATGTGATCGACCACCATCGTCGTGCCGCCCGACGCGGCGGCGAAGGTGCCGCTTTCCCAGGTCTCGGCGGCAGAGGTGCCCATGAACGGCATTTCCAGATGGGTATGGGGATCGATGCCGCCGGGAATGACATAGGCGCCCGCCGCGTCGATCACGGTATCGCCGGAAAGGCCGGGGCCGATGGCCGTGATCACGCCGCCATCGATGGCGACATCGGCCTCATAGGTCAGATCATGGGTCAGGACGGTGCCGCCCTTGATGACTGTGGTCATTGGTTTTCCTCCGGTGGCAGGATTGCGCCGGCGCGTTCGGTGATCAGCCCGTAGGCTTCGGGCCGGCGATGGATGGCGAAGTTGAAGACGGTCTCCTTGTAGATCCGCCCCATGTCGAGATCGCAGGCGGCGGTGATCACCTCATCCTCGACGGTCACCGCCTGGGCCACGATCTCGCCCGATGGGGCGATGATCACGGACTGGCCCGCCATGGTCGAGCCTTCCTCGGTGCCGCATTTCGCCGCGCCGACGACCCAGGTCGCGTTCTGATAGGCGCCCGCCTGCATCGACAGATGGTTGTGAAACAGCGTGAGCCCGTCCATCGGCTGCTGGTTCAGATGTCCGAAGGGCGTGTTGTAGCCAAGGCAGACCAACTCGACCCCCTGGAGGCCCATCACCCGGTAGGTTTCGGGCCAGCGCCGGTCATTGCAGATCGCCATGCCAAGAATGCCACCCATCGTCCGCCAGACCGGAAACCCCAGATCGCCGGGCTCGTAATAGCGTTTCTCCAGATGCTGGAAGGTGCGGCCGGGCAGGGGTTCGGCCCATCCCGGCAAGTGGACCTTGCGGTACTTCCCGACAATCCGGCCCGTGTCATCCACCAGAATCGAGGTGTTGTAGCGGCGATGCTGCGCGGTCAGTTCCGCATAGCCAAGATAGAAGCCGATGCCCAGCCGGGCTGCCTCGTCGAAAAGCGCGCGGGTGTCCGGCCCGGGCATTTCGGTTTCGTAATAGCTGTCAAGCTCTGCCTCCTCGTCGATCATCCAGCGCGGGAAAAAGGTGGTGAGCGCCATTTCGGGAAACACGACCAGCCGACAGCCGCGCGATTTCGCCTCGCGCATCATCTCGACCAGACGGCGGATGCAGTCGCTCCGCCGTTCGGATTTCGCGATCGGGCCCATCTGGGCGCAGGCCGTCAGAAGCTTTCGCATCACGCCCCCCGCATCGTCGCGAGGGCGCGGGCAAAGACGGTGGCCGCGGCGACCCCGTCGATCACCTTCAGCCCGTGTTCGGCCTCCAGCCGCGCCGCAAGATCGGCCATTCCGGCACAGCCAAGCACGACCGCGCCAGGCTTTTCTTCCGCCTTGGCACGGGCGATTTCGGCGGAAACCCTGGCGGCGGCGGCAGAGCCTGCCTCTTCGAGGTCAAGCACCCTCACGCCGGCCGCGCGCACCCTGGCACAGGCCCCGGAGATGCCATATCGGGCAATGTTCGCCTCGATCACCGGGATGGCAACCGGCAGGGTGGTGACGACGGAGAACCGTTGCCCCAGCATCATCGCGGCATGAAACGCGGCCTCGCCGATGCCAAGAACCGGGATCGTTACCATGGCCCGCGCCTCTGCAAGCGCGGGATCGTCGAAACAGGCGATCACGGCGGCTTCGGCACCTTCCGCCGCGGCGCGGGCCACTTCGGCCAGGACGAACGGACGGCAGATCGCGTCGTCCTCGGGGCCCTGGATGGCGGGAGGCGAGCGATGGCAGGTGATTGCCATGATCTCGTCCCCCGGAGCCACGGCGCGCGCGGCATCGGCGATCTTTTCCGTCATCGAAACGGTCGAGTTCGGGTTGATCACGGCGATCTTCATGCAAGCCCCTTTCCCGCGTCGGAGCCAAGGCGCGCTCTGCGCCGGTTCAGCACCCAGACGGTCAGCAGAAAAAGAGAGATCACCAGGAACGAGAACAGCGTTGTCAGCGTGCCGAGGGCATAGATCACCGGTGTCGTGAGTTGGTGGTCATGCCGTAGATCTCCAGCGGCAGGGTGTTGCGGCTGCCGGAAGTGAGCAAGGTGCGGGCAAATTCGTCGTAGGACAGCGTGAAGCCGAAGAGGGCCACGCCGAGAAGCGAGGGCGCGATGATCGGGATGACCACATGCCAGACCGTCTGCCAGGGCGAGGCGCCCTGATCGCGCGCGGCCTCTTCATAGGCCGGATTGAACCGGTTGAAGACCGCGAACATCACCAGAAGGCCGAAAGGCAACGTCCATGTGAGTTGCGCGCCGAACCCCGAGCCCGCCCAGTGCGTGCGCAGTCCCGCCTGGGAAAAGACCAGCCCGACGCCAAGCGAGACCAGGATCGACGGGATCACCAGCGCCGCGATGACGAGGTAGAACAGCAGCCCCGATCCGGCAAAGCGCTTGCGAAAGGCAAGTCCGCCCATCACCGAGACCACAACCGTGGTGACCATGACCATCAGCCCCAGCGTGAGGGACCGCCGGAACGATCCCCAGATGTCACCGACGGCCTGTTGCTGGAAGAGTTCGGAGAACCAGGTCATCGACGCGCCCCGCATCGGAAAGGTCAGCCCCCCGGTCGGGCCTTGAAAGCTGAGGATGCCGATGGTGATCGTCGGGCCGTACAGGAACAGCACGTAGATGCCGAAGAACAGTGACAGGAGGTAAAAGCTGCGGGGGCGGCGGTCCATGCTAGAGTTCCTTCCGGATATCGACGAGGCGCAGCATCATCGCCACGACGAGAAGAACCGTCAGAAGCAGGACGACCGAAGTGGCGGAGGCCGAGGGATATTGCAAAAGCCCGACATCGTTGGAGATCAGGCGGCCGACATTTGCCGATTGCGACCCCGACATGAAGCGGACGGTGATGAAATCTCCCATCACCAGCGTCAGCACGAAGATCGATCCTATCATGATGCCGGGTTTGCACAGGGGAATGACCACATTGGTCATGATCTGAAACGGCGATGCGCCCGCGTCCCGCGCCGCCTCGATCAGCGAGCGGTCGATCCGCATCATGGAATTCAGGATCGGGATGATCATGAAGACCGTATTCAGGTGGACGAAGGCCAGAATGACCGAGAAGTCGGAGAAGAGAAGCCATTCCAGCGGCTGCTCGATCACCCCCATCGACAGCAATCCCTGATTGGCCAGCCCGTTACGCCCCAGAAACGGCACCCATGAGATCATCCGGATGATGTTCGACGTCCAGAACGGCACCGTGCAAAGCAGCGCAAGCGCGATCTGGGTCGTCGGGCTGCGCACGTGAAAGGCCAGAAACCACGAGACGGTGAACCCGATCCCCAGCGTCAGCGCCCAGGTGATCGCGGCATAGCGGAAGGTATTGAGAAACACGTCATAGGTGACCGAAGAGCCGAACAGGAATTCGTAATTGGCCAGATCGAAGGCCGGGACGATGGAGAACTCGGTCGTCTGCCAGAAGCTGACGATCACGATCATCACGATGGGCAGCACAAGAAAGACGGCAAGCACCGCAACAAGGGGCGCGACGAGAAGCCAACCGCCGAGATTGCGGGAGGAAAGGAACCGGTTCACGCGGGGCCTCCGGGCCAGGGGAAGGCTTCCTCCCCGGTGGTGGGGGGAGGAAGCGGAGATCGGCACCTCAGGCCGCGATGAATTCGTTCCACTTGCGGACCATGTACTGGTTTTCGTCCATCACCGCGTTCCAGCAGGCAACGCTGCCCATCCGGTCGACGAAGGATCCGCCGTCGCGCACCGCGCCCGCGCTTTCCATCTTCACGCCCTGGGGGTTCATGATGTCGCCCGTCGCGGCTGCGCCCTCGAACCAGAAGCCCCATTCGTCGGCGGTCATGAATTCCTTCGAGGTTTCGGGAACCGCCGAGTAATATCCCTGGCGCATCAGGAAACCGCCGACCCAGCCCGACAGATACCAGTTTATGTATTCATAGGCCGCATCCAGCGCCACTCCGGTCAACCCGGTCGACAGGCCGATCCCTCCGCCCCAGCTGCGATAGCCTTCCTTCAGCGGCTGGTAGACGCAGGGAATGCCCTTGGACCGGACCGCCGTGATGGCGGGCGACCACATCGACTGGATGACGACCTCGCCGGAGGACATCAGGTTCACCGATTCGTCAAAGCTCTTCCAGAACGCGCGGAACTGCCCGGCCTTCTTCGCCTCGGTGAAGATCGCCATGGTCTTGTCGATCTCTTCCTTGGTCATGTTGCCCTTGTCGCCATAGGTGATCTCGCCCATCGCCTCGCAGACCATGGCCGCATCCATGATCCCGATCGACGAGATGTCGAGAATCGACGCCTTGCCCTTGAATTCGGGGTTCAGAAGCTCGGTCCAGCTTTCGATCGGGCGGCCGATCAGATCGGGGCGGATGCCAAGCGTATCGGCATTGTAGATCGTGGGGATCAGCGTCATCCAGCCGGAATCCTGGGTGGAAAACACGGTTGAACCGGGGCCTTCGACGAAACCGACGGTATGGGGCGCCGTGCCCTGGGCGATGACCGATTCGGGCGTCAGCTTGCCATCCTTGAAGATGCCGACGATCTTGTCGTAATTCTTGATCTTCGAGATATCCATGGCCTGAAGATTGCCCGTCGGCCAGACCTTCTTGCAGATCCAGTATTCGATATCGGCGATGTCATAGCTGTCGGGCTGGGTCGCGACCTTCTGGGTGACCGCATCGGAATCGAGAGCCGTCATTTCCAGAGTGAATCCAAGGTCTTCCTTGACCTTGGCCGCGACCTCATTGAAGGCCGAGACGCCCGTGCCGGCCTGACGCAGCACCACATCCTTGATATCCTGCGCCCAGATCATCGGGGCGGGAAGGGCTGCGGCGGCAATGCTGGCCGCCCCGCCTTTCAGGAGGGTACGGCGCGAGTAGTGGTTGGTCCTCATGGTCATTTTCTTGTCCTCTCTGTTGGGTCTTTTCTTGTCGGTCTGCCTTCAGGGTGCGACCGGATGCAGGCAGCTTTCGTCCCACCGCAGGCGAACGGCATCGCCGGGCGATTTCGGATCGGCGTAGAAGGCGGCTTCGGGCGTCCGGACAAGCAGCTCCTGGTCGCCCGCCAGACGCGCCGTCACCGCGACATGGGCGCCGTGAAACTCCACCGCGGTCACCACTGCCTCGTGCCCCGTGGCACCGAAGGCGATCTCGTCCGTCCGCAGCGAGAAGCGCCCGCTTGGCAGCGACAGCACGTTGTGCCCGCCAAGAAAGCGGGCGACAAATTCGGTCTTCGGCGTGCCCCAGACGTCGCGCGCAGGGCCGGCCTGCTCGATCCGGGCGTTGTTCATCACCACGACCTCGTCCGCCAGCGCCAGCGCCTCGTCCTGGCCATGGGTGACATGGATGAAGGTGATCTTCAGCGCGCGCTGAAGCCGTTTCAGTTCCGCCCGCATGCGGATGCGCAGGAACGGGTCCAGCGCCGACAGCGGCTCGTCAAGGAGAAGGACGCTCGGTTCGGTGATCAGCGCGCGGGCAAGCGCCACGCGCTGCTGCTGGCCACCGGAAAGCTGCGCGGGCAGGCGCGCTGCCAGATGGGTCATGTCGACCAGGTCCAGCAGCTTCATGGCGCGGGCCTGACGGTCGGCCTTGGCGATGCCCTTCATCTTCAGGCTGAACGCCACATTGTCGAGCGCGCTGACATGCGGAAAGAGGGCGTAGTTCTGAAACATCATCGCCGTGCCACGCCGCGCAGGCGGAAGGCCCGAGATGTCCTGGCCATCCAGAATGATCGCACCGTCCGACACCGTCTCGTGGCCTGCGATCATGCGCAGGGTCGAGGATTTGCCGCAGCCCGAGGGCCCCAGCAGACAGACATAGCTTTCAGGGGCGAAGAGGTGGTTTATGCCATCCACAGCCACCGTATCGCCATATCGCTTGGTCAGCGAGACCAGCTCCAGGTCGTTTTTCCCGCGTATTCCCCGAACCCACGCGCCCTTCACTCCGGCGTGGGATCAGTGTGGGTTCGGTCCTGACGCAGAGACACGCTTTATCATCGCCCCGGATGCGGCAAGGATGCGGAATGCCGAACTTTGCCGCAGCGCCGAAGGATCGCGTACATAAATTGGGCGAAATTGTATACGAAACACGTGGGCCATTGCCCTTGGCCTTGCGCCGACGCAGATTCGCGGCCGACAGGAACTGAACCATGGATACCGACCTGCAGCCCGCGGACAATGTGACGGCCATCGCCGAACGACTTGCGCTTGCCATTCTCGAACATCGCCTGGCCCCCGGCACCAAGATGTCGGAGGATGATGTGGGCGAGATTTTCGGGGTTTCGCGCACCATCGTCCGTGCCGCGTTTCAGCGGCTCTCGCATGACCGCCTGATCGATCTGCGCCGCAATCGCGGTGCGTTCGTGGCCCAGCCGACGGTGCGCGAGGCGCTGGAGGTGTTCGAGGCCCGCGCCTTGCTGGAGCCACGGATGGCCCGGTCTGCGGCCGAACGTGCGACCCGGGCTGATATCGCGTTTCTCAGGGATCACATCGGGCAGGAACATGCCGCGATCCATGCCCGTGATTTCGGCCGCGCGCTGTATCTGTCGGGCCAGTTTCATGTCGAACTCGTCCGCATCGCCGATCAGGATACGATTGCAAGCTTCATCCGGCAGCTGGTCTCGCGCTCGTCGCTGGTGATTGCGCTTTACTGGCAAAGGCGGCACGCATTGTGCGAAAGCGATGCCCACCACACGCTGATCGATGCAATGGCGCGCGGCGACGGCGCCCTTGCGGAAAAGGTGATGACGGCCCATCTGGCCGATCTTCTGGCGTCGCTTGACCTGCGCCGACGCACAAGCGGAACGATGTCCCTGAAGGACGCGCTGTCGTGAAACGGACGGGCCGTGGTGGCGGTCTCGCCGCAGTCAGCCCCGGAAAACGGACAGGATCTGGTCCAGCGGTTTCTTCCGCTTTGCCACCGAGGGCACCGTCGCATCCTCGGCCGGGTAGCCGACCGGCAGGATCATCACCGGTTTTTCATGGTCCGGACGGCCGCAGAGCGGACCGAGGAATTTCATCGGCGCGGGCGTATGCTCCAGACAGACCAGCCCCGCCTGGTGCAGCGCCGTGATCAGGATGCCGGTCGCGATCCCCACGCTTTCCGGCACGTAATAGTTCTTGTAGCGGGTGCCATCCTCCGTCAGCCCGAAGCGCTGGGCAAAGACGACGATCAGCCAGGGCGCATCCGTCAGATGCGGCTTGGACACTCCCGTCCCGATCGGTTCCAGCGCGGCAAGCCATTCGTCACCCGCGCCGCCGGAGTAGAACTCCTTCTCCTCATCCTCCGCGCCCGCGCGGATGCGGGCCTTCATCGCGGGGTCCGAGATCGCGACGAAATGCCAGGGCTGGTGATTGGCGCCCGATGGCGCGGTTCCGGCCGCCGCGATGCAGGCGGTGACGACAGCCTCGGGCACGGGGCGCGGCGCATACTGGCGCACCGAGTGCCGCCTTTTCATATAGGCGAGGAAATCCTCCGCCACTGCCAGCGCCTCGTCATCCGGCCTTTGCACGCGGTCTGGCAGCGGCAGCGCTTCATACCGGACCTCGCCTTTGCGATACATCACCCGCCCCCGATCAGAACCCCAGCGGCGAACACCAAAGCACCGCCAAGCACGACCTGCAAGGCCGCACGCAGGAACGGTGTTTCCATGTAGCGGTTCTGGATCCAGGCAATCGCCCAAAGCTCCACAAACACCACGATCATCGCAAGGGTCGTCGCGGTCCAGAAATCCGGGATCAGGTAGGGCAGCGCGTGGCCCATTCCGCCGATCGTCGTCATCACCCCCGATGCAAGGCCGCGTTTCAGCGGGCTGCCCCGCCCGGAGAGAACACCGTCATCATGCGCGGCCTCGGTGAAGCCCATCGAGATTCCCGCCCCGACCGAAGCCGCCGATCCCACCAGAAACGTGGTCCAGGTGTCCTGTGTGGCAAAGGCCGTGGCGAAGATCGGTGCTAGCGTCGAGACAGAGCCATCCATCAGCCCGGCCAGACCCGGCTGCACCCAGGTGAGGATGAACTGCCGCTTGGCCGCCTGATCCTCACCCTCGCGGACCTCGTCGGTGAGGTGCTTTTCCTCAAGCTGCCCGGCGTGACGTTCGTGACCCGCCTCCGCAGCCGCAAGATCGCCAAGCAGCTTGCGCGTCGCGGCATCGGTCGTGCGGCCGCGCGCGGGTGTAGAAATCTTGCGCCGCCCGCTCCATCGCCTGAGCCTCGCCCCGGATGGTTTCAAGGCTGAGCCCGGCGGCAAGCCAGGTTGGTCGGCGGGCATAGTATCCCGCCACATGTTCGCGCCGGATCAGCGGGATCACATCGCCGAACCGCGCGCGGTGAAGCTCGATCAGACGCTGGCGATGACCGTCCTCTTCCGCCGCCATCCCGTCGAACACCGCCGCCGAAGCGGGATAGTCGGCCCGCAGCCGCTGCGCATAGCTTTGATAGATGCGGCCATCGTCTTCTTCGGACGAGATGGCCAGGGCCAGAACCTCCTGTTCGGAGAGATCCGCAAAGCGACGGCGCGAGGTCAGGGAAGAGAGCATCGGGGCACCTTTCTGGAATGATTCTAATGTAGCGGAAGGGCTGCCGGGGGCAAGCTGCGAAGAATGAACTTGTGAGTTCATTTTCAGCTTGCAAAAGTGAACGAAAGAGTTCAGAAATGATTCTGAACCATAGAGTTCACTTTTGGAGATCAAAGATGAAACAGTTTGCAACCGCCCTTGTCGCCGCCATGCTGCTGGCCTCGCCGCTTGCCGCCCAGACGATGACCGTGCTTCTGCCCGCCATCACCTTCCCCGATGACACGGTTACGCCGTCGACAAAGGGCTGTGACGCCACCGTCACGCCGTCGCTTTGCGAGGCCGGAAACTGATCTTGCAGCCGGACCGCTTGCCGCCGTGGCCACCGTTGATCTATGGTCCTCGCACGGGGGCGATATGGCGCAAGTGGCAGAGCAGGCGGTCCGGCGCGGGCGCAAGTACGACCAGGTGCTGGAAGGCGCCAGGATCGTCTTTCTGCGTGACGGCTTCGGGGGCGCGAATGTCGATGACATCGCCCGCGAAGCCAATGTAAGCAAGGCGACGATCTACGCCTATTTCCCCGACAAGCAGCTGCTTTTCCTGGAAGTTGCGCGGATGGAATTCCGCCGCCAGGCGGAAGAGGCCGAAGCATCCGCCATGCCCGACATGTCGGTGCGCGGCATGCTGACGCTGGCTGCCGAACGAATTGCCGCCTTCGTCATGTCCGAGTTCGGGCAAAGAATGTACCGCATCGTGGTTGGCGAGGGCGAACGTTTTCCCGGCCTCGGGCAGGAGTTCTATGCCTGCGGCCCGGGGTTGATCCATGACCGGCTGGTCCATCATCTGAGCTGCCACTGCGCGGAAGGCGACCTGCAGATCGACGATCTCGACCTTGCCGCGGATCAGTTCGCGCAGCTTTGCAAGGCGACGATTGTCGAAAAGCTCTTGCTGGGCATGGCGACCGAGATCACCGAGGCCGAAGTGGCGCGCAGCGTGGCCGGCGCGGTCGAGATGTTTCTTGCCCGCTACAGCACGAAAGGCTGACCTCCGCGTCCGATCCGGCCCGGCCTGCCGTCACCGTACTTCGGAAAGCTGCAGCTCGCCTCCGCACTCCAGCGGTGTGTCCACGGGCCGCACGGGAAGCGGTGTGTCCGGCGGAATGCCCGACTCGATCGCATAGATGCCGTCAAGGCAGATGTCTTGCGCCGCACTGCCGGAGTTGAAGCCGAAGCCCGGCACACCGCATGCGTCCACGCCGCCGCCCGCGTTCCAATCCTGCCCGTCGGGGCCGTAGGACAACCCTCCCGTCGCGAACCGCATCTCGCGTGGCAGGAAGTTGAGGTTCCAGGCCGTGTCTGGCCCCCGCTCCGCCAGCGACCACGTTCCGATGATGCTGGCGTCGCGGTAGCCGGTGATCTCGAACGCGGTCACGTCCTCGCCGGTGATCCGCTCGGCATCTGCCAGATGATCGGGATATGTCATCCGGCCGGTCATCCGGTAGCCCTCGTTCCCGATCCAGCAGAAATGGACATCGACCCCGAACGCGGGCGTCGCCGCGACGAGAGCGATCACCGCCACCGCCTTCATCCGTTCTCCCTCAGCACCGCCCCCGCCAGATATAGCGAGCCGCAGATGAGGATGCGGGCATCCGGCGCACGGGCGACAATGGCATTCAGCGCTTCGGCGACGGAGGGGGCCGTCACCGCCTCGATCCCCGCGGCGCGTGCGGCGTTGCGGGTGACCTCGGCGGCAGGGTGTTCTTCTCGCCCGGGATCGAGATGGCGTGGAGCCGGGCAACCTGCGGCACAAGTGGCGCCATGTACCCCCTGACATCCTTGGTGTTGAGCATGCCGCAGACAAGATGCGTCTCGCGCTTCGGCATGCGGGCAAGGGTGGCGGCAACCGCCGCGCCACCCGCGGGATTGTGGCCGCCGTCCAGCCA
>JAAURK010000235.1 GCA_012032275.1 Tabrizicola sp. | reverse complement strand
CGTTGAAACCTCCGACGAATGTCGAGCGAGAGCGGTGCGGGCATGGCGTGATCCTCCTGAAAGGGATGAATCACAGTTAGACCCTCAGGGGAATCCCTCGATTCAACGTAAGCGCAGGTTGCTCTAGAGTGCAGGGCGGGCCTAGAGTGGGGCGATATCGCCCTCGGCACGCATCGCGTGGAAATCCGCAACGAAGGCATCCAGTCTCCCGCCGGCAACCGCTTCTCTCAACCCCTGCATGAGTTCCTGATAATAATGCAGGTTGTGCCAGGTCAGTAGCATCGAGGAGATGATCTCCCCGGCCCGGAAGACATGGTGCAGATAGGCGCGCGAATAGCTGCGGCAGGCCGGGCAGCTGCAGGCTTCGTCCAGGGGGCGCGGATCGTCCTGGTGGCGCGCGTTCTTGATGTTGACCTGGCCGCGCCGCGTCCACGCCTGGCCGGTGCGGCCCGACCGGGATGGCAGGACGCAATCCATCATGTCGATGCCGCGCAGGACGGCACCGACGATGTCGTCGGGCTTGCCGACGCCCATCAGGTAGCGCGGCTTGTCGTCCGGCAGGAAACCTGGCGCATAGTCCAGAACCCCGAACATCGCCTCCTGCCCCTCGCCGACCGCAAGGCCGCCGATGGCATAGCCGTCAAAGCCGATCGCGTTCAGCGCGGCCGCGGATTCCGCGCGCAAGTCGTGGGTCACGCCGCCCTGCATGATGCCGAAAAGCGCATGGCCCGGCCTGTTGCCGAAGGCATGTCGCGACCGTTCGGCCCAGCGCATCGACAGGCGCATGGAAGCCGCCACCTCTGCATCGGTTGCGGGCAGGGCGGGGCATTCATCGAAGGCCATCACGATGTCAGAGCCGAGAAGCCGCTGGATTTCCATGCTGCGCTCCGGTGTAAGCATGTGTTTCGACCCGTCGATATGGCTTGCAAAGCGCACGCCTTCTTCGGTCAGCTTGCGCAGGCTGGCGAGGCTCATCACCTGGAACCCGCCGGAATCGGTAAGGATCGGCCGGTGCCAGTTCATGAATCGGTGCAAGCCGCCAAGGGCCGCAATCCGTTCTGCAGTGGGGCGAAGCATCAGATGATAGGTGTTGCCAAGCAGGATGTCGGCCCCGGTTTCGCGCACTGAATCGGGCAGCATCGCCTTGACGGTGGCGGCGGTGCCGACCGGCATGAACGCCGGCGTGCGGATTTCGCCGCGCGGCGTCTTGATCGTACCGGTCCGCGCGCGGCCATCCGTCGCGGTCACCGAAAAGCTGAAACCCGCCACCATGTGCCGCCCTGCCCCGTCTGGTGGCGATCTCTTGGGCGAAATCGGCGGAAAAGCCAAGGGTGGCAGCTTGACACTGTCAATTTCACTTGACCTTGGCGTAAAGATGACTAATTCCGTGAATGAACGTTCATTCCGAGTCGGTCCTCATGTCCAATATCGCGTTATTGCCCAGCACTGTTGACGAAAGAACCCAGGAAATTCTGGGCTCGCTTCGTCATGCCTTTGCCGAAAAAGGCTTTGACGGTGCCTCGATGCAGGATCTGGCGCGGGCGGCGGGGATGAGTGTCGGGAACTTCTATCGCTACTTTCCGTCGAAGGCAGCCATCGTCGAGGCGATGGTCGGCCTTGACCTGCGCGAGATCGAAGGGAATTTCGGCGCCATCCTGACCTCGCCCGACCCGATGCAGGCCCTGCGCGACATGATCGTGCAGCGGATCAGCGAGGATTGTCGCGGCGATGGCCAGCTTTGGGCCGAGATCACCGCCACGGCGATGCGCAAGCCCGAGATCGCGAAGGCGGCTTTCGGGATGGAAGATACGGTGGTCAGCAACCTCGCCTCGGTCTTCGCAAGCGTCACGGGCCGATCCGTGGAAGATGCGAAGGCCCGCTATCTTGGCCAGTGCCAGATGCTGTTCATGCTGATCAAGGCGGCGATGATGCGGTCAAGCCAGATGGCCGGCGGGCCCGCAACTCGTCGCGCAGGTGCTGCACCTGATCGACGCCATCCTGCTTGATATTTCCAATGATGCGGCAAAGGGTTAGCACAGAATGCGTATGACGTTCATGATCGTCGCGGCGGCAGTGGGCCTTGGCCTGCAACCCGGTCTTGCCCGGGCAGAGGAAACGGTCGTCCCCGTGGCGGAGCCGGTGCTGCCGGCCATCACCGTCTCGACGGTGAGCGAGCAGCTGATGCACGACCGGGTGATCGCCTCGGGCCTCGTCGGGCCGGTGGAAGAGGTTCAGGTTCAGCCCCTGATCGAAGGCCAGCCGCTGGACAATCTGCTGGTGGAAGTGGGCGATCTGGTGACCGAGGGCGAAGTGCTTGCGGTTCTGTCGAAGACGACGCTGGAGCTGCAGAAAAGCGAGGCGGCGGCGTCCCTGGCGTCGGCCAAGGCAACGATCGCACAGGCCGAAGCACAGCTTCTGGAGGCCGAGGCCAGCGCAGCCGAGGCGCAGCGCGTCTTTGACCGTACCGCAAAGCTGAAAGAGCAGGGTTCCGCCTCGCAGGCGGCGACCGATACCGCCAATGCGAATGCTGTTTCGGCAACCGCGCGGGTGATGGTCGCGCGCCAGTCGCTTGAGGCGGCGCGGGCGCAGCTGGCGCTTTCGGAGGCGCAGCTCGAGAATGTCGACCTGCAGCTTGCCCGGACCGAGGTGAAGGCCCCGGTATCGGGCAAGGTGGTGGAGCGCAACGCCCGTGTCGGCGGCATCGCCACCGCGGCGGGAATGGCGATGTTCGTCATCGTCCGCGACGGCGCGCTGGAACTGCGCGCCGATATCGCCGAGGCCGATCTTCTGCGGCTTGCCGAAGGGCAGAAGGCCAACCTCCGCGCCGTCGGCATTCAGGGCGGGCTCACCGGCACGGTGCGTCTGGTGGAGCCGAGCATCGATGCCGCAACACGGCTTGGCCGGGCACGGATCACCGTTGACGATCCCGACCGGCTGCGCTCCGGGATGTTCGTCGAGGCCGAGATCCTGGTGGTGGAGCGCGAGACGCTCGCCGTTCCGGTGACGGCGGTCGGATCGGATGTGAACGGCGCCACGGTGATGCGGGTGAAGGACGGGGTGGTGGAGCGTGTGGCGGTGAAGACCGGCATCCGTGACAGCGGTCTGGTCGAGATTCTGGAGGGTGTGGCAGCGGGCGATCTGATCGTGACCAAGGCCGGATCCTTTGTCAGGCCGGGCGACAAGATCAACCCGGTGGCCGATACGGCAAGCACGAACTGAGGGCAGCGCGATGAACTTTTCAGCCTGGTCGATCCGCAATCCGGTGGCCCCTCTTCTGGCCTTCTTCATGCTGCTCGTCCTGGGCTGGCAATCGTTCAACACCCTGCCGATCACCCGGTTTCCCAACATCGACGTGCCGCTTGTGGCGATCAGCGTCGCCCAATCCGGCGCCGCCCCGGCCGAAATGGAAACGCAGGTCACCAAGGAGATCGAGGATACCGTCGCGGGCATCACCGGCGTCAAGAACGTCATCTCCACGGTCACCGACGGGCTTTCCACCACGGTGGTCGAATTTCGCATGGAAGTGCCGACGGACAAGGCGGTGCAGGATGTGAAAGATGCGATCGACCGCATCCGGGGCGACCTTCCGGGCGAAATCGAGGCCCCGATCGTCAGCCGGATCGATGTGGAAGGGCAGGCGATCATGGCCTTCGCGGTCACCTCGCCCGGCATGACGCTGGAGGAACTGTCCTGGTTCGTGGACGACACCGTGACGCGCGCGCTTCAGGGCCGTGCCGGGATCGGCCGCGTCGACCGGTATGGCGGGGCGGAGCGCGAGATCAGGATCGAACTCGACCCGGTAAAGCTTGACAGCTACGGGATCACCGCGCAGGCAGTCAGCGCGCAGTTGAGCCAGACCAACACCGACCTCGGCTCTGGCCGCTCGGAGCTTGGCTCCGGCGAACAGGCGATCCGCACCCTTGGCGATCAGGCCACGGTAGACCAGCTGTCGGGCACCACGATCAGCCTGCCCTCCGGCCGCTATGTCAGGCTGGCCGATCTGGGCGAGATCATCGACACCTACAAGGATATCCGCTCGTTCAGCCGCTATGACGGCGAAGAGGTGGTGACCTTCTCGGTGTTCCGGGCCAAGGGCGCCTCCGAGGTCAGCGTGGCCGAAACCACCGAGGCGGCGCTGGAAGAGGTGCGCGCGGCCAATCCCAACGTGCAGATCACCAAGATCGACGACACCGTCTTCTACACCTATGGCAACTACGAATCCGCGATCCACACCCTGCTGGAGGGCGCGCTTCTTGCCATTCTCGTGGTGCTCGCGTTCCTGCGCAACTGGCGGGCGACACTGATCACCGCCGTGGCGCTGCCGCTGTCGGCGATCCCGACTTTCTATGTGATGGATCTTCTCGGCTTTTCGCTGAACCTCGTCAGCTTTCTCGCGATCACGCTGGCCACCGGGATCCTTGTGGATGACGCGATCGTGGAGATCGAGAACATCGCCCGGCACATCCGCATGGGAAAGACCCCCTACCGCGCCGCCATCGAGGCGGCGGACGAGATCGGTCTGGCCGTGATCGCGACGACGATGACCATCGTCGCGGTGTTCGTGCCGGTGTCGTTCATGCCGGGCATCCCGGGGCAGTATTTCCGACAATTCGGCTTGACCGTGGCGATTGCGGTGCTTTTTTCGCTGCTTGTCGCGCGACTGATCACGCCGATGATGGCGGCATATCTGATGCGCGCCAAGGATGCCGACGAAGCCCACGGCAAGGACGGGTTCATCATGCGCGGCTACATGCGCGTGGTCAGCGGCACGACGAAGACCTGGAAGATCCCCGGGGTGCCGCTTCGGTTCCCGAACTATTACCTCACGCTTGTGGTGGCCGTCATGGTCGTGATCGGCTCGGTCTTTGCGATGATGCAGGTGCCGGGCAGCCTGTTCCCGCCCGAGGATGTCAGCCGGGTGTCGATCTCGGTCGAACTGCCGCCGGGATCAAGCATCGAGCAGACACGAGAGACGACCGACGCGATGCGCGATCTGATCAAGGACGTTGCGGGGGTGAAAAGCGTGCTGGTCGTCGGCGGCGCCTCGCCCACCGGTGACATCGACGTGCGCCGGGCCAGCATCTCGGTCAATCTGGAGCGGCTGGACAATGGTTTCGCGCGCAAATTCTCTGACCTCGGGCAGAAGCTGCCGCTGATCGGGCCCTATCTGCCGGTGGCCGAACAAAATGGTCGGCTGCGCCCGCAGAACGAGATCGAGGAGGAGATCTTCAATCGCCTGAGGGCGGTTCCCGACGTGCGCGCGTTCAAGCTGAACGACCGGGGCGAGCGCGACATCAACTTCTCGATCCTGTCGGCGGACGAGGCGGATCTCAACCTGGCCGTCCAGCGCCTGGAAGAGGCGCTAGCGCAAGAGCCGCTGCTGGCCAATGTGGCCTCCGAAGGCGCGCTGCCACGGCCGGAAATCCAGATCACGCCGCGCCTCGAAGAGGCCGCCCGCCTGGGCGTGACGACCCAGCAGATCGCAACCGTCGTCCGCGTGGCAACCATCGGCGACTTCGATTCCGCGCTGGCCAAGCTGTCCATCGACAACCGGCTCATTCCCGTGCGCGTGCGGCTGGGCGATGCCTGGCGCGAGGATCTTCTGCGGATCGGCGCGCTGCGGTTGACCACATCGACCGGGGGCCTCGGTGCCCCTGTCCGCGGTCGCCGATATCGCCATCGCGGAAGGCCCCGCCACGGTAGAACGCAAGAACCGCGAGCGCATCGCCACCATCGGCGCCAGCCTGCCCGTGGGCGTGGCGCTGGACACCGCAACCGCGAAGTTCAACGAGATCGTGGCCTCGGTGGAACTGCCGCCGACCGTGCGCGTCGCCGCGGCGGGGGATGCCGAAATCCAGGAGGAACTCGTCTCCAGCTTCGTCAATGCGATGATCATGGGGCTGATGCTGGTTCTGGCGGTGCTGATTCTTCTGTTCCGGTCGGTGATCCAGCCCTTCACCATCCTCTTCTCGCTGCCGCTGGCCATCGGTGGCGTGGCGGCGGCGCTGATCCTGACGCAGTCGCCGCTGTCGATGCCGGTGCTGATCGGGATCCTGATGCTGATGGGGATCGTGACCAAGAACGCGATCCTGCTCATCGACTTTGCCATCGAGATGCGGGCGCGCGGCATGGGCCGGGTCGCCGCGGTCGTCGAGGCCGGGCACAAGCGGGCGCGGCCCATCGTCATGACCTCGATCGCGATGTCGGCGGGGATGCTGCCCTCTGCGCTTGGCATTGGCGAGGGCGGATCGTTCCGTGCGCCGATGGCCACGGCCGTGATAGGCGGCATCATCGTCTCGACGGTGCTCAGCCTGATCGTGGTGCCGTCGTTCTTTCTCATCATGGACGATCTGTCGCGGCTACTCAGCTGGATGTTCAGCCGCTTCATCGGCCACAAGGAGGCCGAGCCGGAAAGCCCGGAACCGCATGTCCTGGCGGACCGGATCGCGCAGGGGCAAAGCGATGTGGCGGTTCTGAACGCGCGGCTTGACGCGCTGGAAGAGGCGGTCGGGCCGCGCCCGAAGCGCACGCC
>JAAURK010000234.1 GCA_012032275.1 Tabrizicola sp. | reverse complement strand
GGGGCCCTGGTCTCGCGGCATCCGCGCCTGCTCGCGCGCCATGGTGCGCAGGGCGATGAGCCGCCTGATGGTCGGATCGCGCTCGACCACGCCCCCGGCCGCCTCGATCAGGCCCTGGAGGGCAGCGGCGAGTTCCTGCCATTCCCCCCGTCTCCAGTCAGCGGGATCGCGACTTTCGGCGTCGCTTTCGCGCAACCAGGGAGGAAGGATCGTCCCTGCGAGCGCCTGAAAGGCCTTCGCCTTGCCTTTGCCGGACGTTGGCGCGGCATGGTCGACGGCGTTCCAGACGGCCCGCCGGATCTGGAAGGCGAGCCCGGTCAGGACATCGTCCGACGCGGTCTTGAAGTCGCGATCCTGGGGCCAGAAGCGGTGCTGCTGCTCGCACGCCGGAAACAGCTGCGGCCCCAGGACCGGGCCGAAGCTTTCGACATGGACGCAGAAATCGGCCTTGCCATGACCGCGCCGGCGCTCCTCCGGACAGGCCCATTGCCGACTCAGGACGGCATCGATCACGGTCGCCGGCTCGATCGTGCCGACGCTTTGCGCAAGCGCCGCGATCGATGCCGTCTCGAAGGCGGCGCCGGTCGAGCTGTCGAGAAATCCTGCAAGATCGGGAACATGCTCGCGATCGAGTGCGTTCAGCCGTTCGGGATCGGCCATGAGCCGATGCTCACGCTGACGGCGCCAGATCATCAGATTCCGGCAGAGCGAGCCGTCCTCCTGGCGCGGCTCGAAACGCCTGATGTCGGCGTCCTGGAGCGTCTCCACGCTCCTGGTCCAGGCACCGCCGGCGCTGCGCTCGCACATGATCCTGATCTGGTCATCCGGCCGAGGGTCAGCCTGCTGCTGGATCGTCTGGCCCGCCTGCAGCGCCGCGAGCTCCGCGGGCGTCGTCGCCTGCCATCCGAACGACCGCTCCGGCTGCCGCAGCCTGACCCAGGGGGTTCGCCCCTCCTTCTTCTCGGGACTGGCGACACGCTCGAACAGCGTGCTGCCGAGTTCACGCCTCAGATCGGCGCGCAGCCAGAACGGCCGGAGTGCTTCGAACACGTCGACGATGCCCTCGCCGGTGACCTCGGTGCGCTTCGCAATCAGGCCCAGGACCCGCGCGATCGGCTGGGTCGGAAAGCGGGTGATCGCGACGTGCAGGCACTCTTCGATCTCCTGCAGCTCGTGCAGCGCCTCGATCCGGCGCTCGCTGAGATAAAGCTCGTCCGGCGCGAGCGGCCGATAGGGCGCCGCCCCCATCATACGCGCGGCCTCCGGCGGGTCCCGCCTGGCCTCGTAATGCTCGCCGATGGTCTCCTGCCGCGCCTCGATCGCGTCCCTGGCCAGCGGATCGAAGCTGACCGGCGTGCCCGCCGGCACGTAGTCCGTGATCGGCACCAGGGTCCGGTGAAACAGCGGCAGCCAGTGCTCCATGCCCGGGAAGGGCCGCCCTTCGACGATGGACTCGAACAGCGGATCCGCGGTCGCCGCACCGAAATGCTGCATGTAGCCGACCCGGAAGCGCTCGATCGAGGCCGGATCGAGCAGCACCTCGCTCATCGGCAGCAGCTCGATCTTCTCGACCTTGCCGAGCGAGCGCTGGGTGAGCGGATCGAAGGCGCGGATCGCTTCCAGCTCGTCGCCGAACAGATCGAGGCGCAGCGGCTGCTCGGCCCCCGTCGGGAAAATGTCGATGATGCCGCCGCGCACCGCGTAATCCCCGGGCTCGATCACCGTGCCGGTCCGATGATAGCCGTTGCGCGCGAGGCAGGTCAGCAGCTGGTCCCGGTCGATCTTCTCGCCCGCGCGCGCCGCGAACAGGCCGGAGCGGATGACCTCGGCGGTCGGCAGCTTCTGCAGGAAGGCATTGACCGTGACGATCAGCAGATCCGGCCGCCTGGCGCCCTGCCCCAGGAGGCGCGAAAGCACCTCGAGGCGCCTGGCCATGACGTCGCTGTTGGGCGACACCCGGTCATAGGGAAGGCAATCCCAGGCGGGAAAATCCAGCACCACGGCATCGGGCGCGAAGACGGCCAGAGCCAGACGCATCGCCTCGGCCCGCTTGTCATCCCGCGCGATGTGAAGCGCCGTCCGCCCGGCGATCAGTTCCCGCCGGATCAGGCTGGCGTCATATCCTTCGGGCGCCCGCCCAGCAGAATCCGGTCGGCTGTCATTGCGGCCCCACGCGTTATCGCAGGACCGACAGATTGAAATTCTGCCACATGCCCCACATGGCGGTGACCGAAATCGCAACCATACCGATGATCTGTGTCGCCAGTCGCTGACGGTTCAGCAGTTGAAAAAGTGCTGCGCCCGCGTTCTCTCCACCTTCGATCCGCCGTGCGCAGCGCACGCTCAGCCAGACGACCACCATCATCGGGCACATGATCAGGAACACTGCCTGTGCAAATTCAATCCAGTAGTAAAAGCCAAGGACGACCAGAATGGTCAGCCAGAAACAGGCGAGGGCGACCAGCCAGATCGCCGAGGCATTCACCACCGCCAGGATGCGCCCGGCATTGATCCGCGCGAGATCCTCCAGATCTTCCTGTGCCTGACCGCCTTCGCGTCTGGCACGGATGATCATGTCATGGGGAATGCCCAGAACCCAGTGGCTGGTGGAGGACCAAACCACCGCAAGCACGATCCAGTACCAGAGATTGGAAAAGGACCGCATGTCGATAAAATCAAAGAGAGTCCGGTATAGGTCCACGCCGCCCACTTCCCTGTCGAAATGCGCTGATTGCGCAGACCTGATCGAACGCCTCTCTTGAGAGCCGGATCATTCCATGGCAGGCAGAAGGCAAAGTCGCAAGCCCCTCGCGGGCAAGCACAGCAGGGAAGCCGCCATGCAACCGATTTTTGCCCGCCATCCGACAACCCGTTTCCGGCGCCTCCGGCGCACGGCCGCGCTCCGCGCATGGTGGAGGAACGCGTTCTGTCGACGGGCGATCTTATCTGGCCGCTCTTTGTGCGCGACGGCAGCGGCCTTTGCGAACCGATCCCCTCGATGCCCGGGGTCGACCGGTTGTCGGTGGACGAAACGGTGCGGGCCGCCGAAACCGCCGCCAGCCTTGGCATACCGGCGATCTGTCTTTTTCCCTATACCGACGCGGCGTTGAAGACGGTCGGCTGCGAGGAGGCATGGAATCCGCAGAACCTCACCAACCGGGCGATCCGCGCGATCAAGGCCGCCGTGCCGGATATCGCGGTGATGACCGATGTGGCACTTGATCCCTACAATATCCATGGCCATGACGGGCTGGTGCGCGACGACGGGGTCATCCTCAATGACGAGACGGTCGAGGCGCTGGCCCGGATGGCGCTGGTGCAGGCCGAGGCGGGGGCCGATATCCTTGGCCCGTCCGACATGATGGACGGGCGGATCGGTGCGATCCGGAACGCGCTGGAGAGTGCCGGTCACAGGGACGTGGCGATCCTGAGCTATGCGGCAAAATACGCCTCTGCCTTCTATGGTCCGTTCCGGGATGCGGTCGGGGCTTCGGGCGCGCTGAAGGGTGACAAGAAGACCTATCAGATGAACCCCGCGAATTCGGATGAGGCATTGCGCCTTGTCGCGCGCGATCTGTCCGAGGGGGCCGACATGATCATGGTCAAACCCGGCATGCCCTATCTGGATATCTGCCGCCGGCTCAAGGATGCGTTCGGGGCGCCGACCTTCGCCTATCAGGTATCGGGCGAATATGCGATGATCCGGGGGGCCGCGGAGCGCGGCTGGATCGATGGCGAGCGGGCGATGGTCGAAAGTCTGATCGGCTTCAAGCGCGCGGGCTGCGATGGCATCCTGACCTATTTCGCGCCCGATGTGGCAAGGCTGCTTGCCGGAGGCTGAGGCCGGTCAATGAAGCTGGCCCTGAACCGTGGCGGTCAGCTCGTTCAGCGAAAACGGTTTCGGCAGGAAGATGGAGTTCGGAATGCGGGCCTGGTCCTCCGACAGGCTGTCTTCGGCATAGCCGGACATGAAGATCACCCGCACATTCGGCCGCGTCTCCAGTGCCAGCTTCACCCATGACGGGCCGTCCATGCCCGGCATGACCACGTCGGTCACGAACACATCCACCTCAAGCGCGGGATCGGCGAGCGTGCGCAACGCCTCTTCGGCATTCTCCGCCTCCAGCACCGTATAGCCCCGCAAGCGCAGCGCGCGCCCGGCAAAGGCGCGGACGGGCGCCTCGTCCTCGACCAAAAGCACAACACCCGCGCCTTGCCTGACCAGCGATCGCTGCGGCTGTTCCGGCGGCGGCGTCTCGGCGGTCTCCTTCGCCTCATGGACGGGGAAATAGACCTCGAACGTGGTGCCATTGCCGATGTCGGAATCGACAAAGATGAATCCACCCGATTGCTTGACGATGCCATAGGCCGTGGAAAGGCCGAGACCCGTCCCCTCGCCCAGCCGTTTGGTGGTGAAGAAA
Organism: Tabrizicola sp.; assembly: GCA_012032275.1. GTDB lineage: Bacteria > Pseudomonadota > Alphaproteobacteria > Rhodobacterales > Rhodobacteraceae > JAAURK01. Next base: position 2,205 of record JAAURK010000234.1, on the reverse strand, counting down.
GGCTCGAACACCTTTTCCAGCCGGTCGGCCGGAATGCCCGTTCCATGGTCGACGACGCGGATCACGATATACTGCCCCGCCGGAACAGAGGCGCGGCCGCGCCGCATCTCTTCGGTCAGCGTGCGCGCCTCGGTTTCGATCCGGACGGTGCCACCGGCGGGCATCGCATCGCGGGCGTTCACCACCAGATTGACGAGCACCTGTTCCAGCTGCCGTTTGTCGGCGCGGATCTGGCCCAGCTTTCGCCCGTGGACCAGTTGCACCGCCACCCGTTCGCCCACAAGCCGGTTCAGAAGATGCGTCAGCTCCGACAACACCTCCTCCAGATCGAGCCGCTCCGGCTTCAATGTCTGCTTGCGGGAAAACGCCAGAAGCTGGCTGACGAGTGCGGCCGCCCGATTGGCGTTCTGGTGGATCTGAACGAGATCCGCATATTCCGGATCTTCCTTGCCATGGCGCAGCAACAGAAGGTCGCAATGCCCCGAGATCGCCGTGAGGAGGTTGTTGAAATCATGCGCAATGCCGCCTGCAAGCTGGCCGATTGCCTGCATCTTCTGGCTTTGGATGAACTGTGCTTCCAGCGTCTTCAAGGCGGTCGCGTCGCTGAGAACCGCGAGGGCGCTGACCTCGCCGTTATGGACGACGCGGCGCAGGGTGATCTGGCAATAGCTTTCGTCACCAAGATGGCGCGCGCGCAAGACCTCCACTCCGCCGGGCAGCCGCTCGGCGACCACATCGGCCAGCCAGTCCGAAACCGGCCGTCCCAGCCCTTCGAAAAGGTCGTGGAACATGGCGTCGGTCAGCGTATCGGCGCCCAGAAGATCGCGTGCGGCCCGGTTCGCCGTCCGAAGCCGCCCGTCGCCCGCAAATGTCATCAGCGCGACGGGAAGGTGATCGAAGCCATTCGTCGTCTCCGAAGGCTGTTCGGACTGCCGGGGCGCAAGGATCACGAGGTCATGGCTGCCGTCGGAGGCCGTCTCTCGCAGCAGGGTAAAGCGCCGGTCATTGATCTCGACGAGATCGCCCGACACCGCGCCCCCGATCACATCGCCAAGCCGCGCGGGCATCTTCCCAAGGATGCCCAGAAGTGCCGCATTCGCGTCAAGTACCCTCCCCGTCTGATCGGCAATCAGCGAGGGCAGAGCAAAACTTTGCTGCCCGATGGCGGTGCCGGTGCGCTCGTATTCGTCGATCCGCCAGAAATACGCCTCCTGCCCGGTGGCATGGACGCCGAGCCGCAGAAATCTGCCGCGCAGCGCGATGTCTTCATGGGCACCGCCCGTTGTTTCCGCCGCATGCAACAACCGCAGCATAACCGCATCCGGCTCGGTCGACAGATAGCCGAGGATATCGACGAAACTGCCGCCGTGTGCCGCGAAACGCGTCTCTGCGGCGGCATTGCGAAAAATGATCCGGCCTGCGTCATCCGTCAGGAACGAGGGGGCGGCATCCGCGGCGAAAAGCCTGTGCAACCCGGCGAGGTCGCGCTGCTCATGTACCGAAAGGCGGTGTCTCAGCGCATGGCCGATTGCCACGAGAACGATCAGGCTGATGCCGGTCAGAAGCGTGGTTAACCGGATCGCCGGGTCAAGCGGCAGGGCCGAAACCGCAAGGCAGACCACGCCCGAACCAAGCCACCACGGCCAGCGCGCCCAGAGGCTCCGGGCCGTCTTCATCACCAGATTTGCCTCGCTCATCGCGTCAGCCACAACTCACCATTCCTTGCCAGCGCCACCAGTTGCGATGGAAATCCTTAACCGATGCTTAACCGTGTTTGGAAAACCCGCAAAGGTTGTTTTGAGGGCGCTTATTTGCGCGTGAGAATGGCCGAATAGAAGCCGTCGCCACCGCTTGTCGGCAGAAAGCGGCGCTCACTCTCCAGCTGCCAGTCGCGCCTGCGGTCCAGAAAGGCGGCGATCTGCGCGTGGTTCTCGCGGTCCAGGATCGAGCAGGTGGCATAGGCCAGCGCGCCGCCCGGGGCGACGAGCGGGGCGGTGCAGTCGAGAATGCCCGCCTGGGTGACCAGGATCGCGCGCAGCCGCTCCTCCGTCAGCGCCCACTTCCCCTCTGGGTCGCGCCGCCAGCTGCCCGACCCCGAACAGGGCACATCGGCCAGCACCAGATCGAACCGGCCCTCCGCCTCGGGCGTCTCTGTCAGCGCCACCTCCGCCCCGGCCCGCGCGGCCCTCTGCGGCAGATCCCGCA
>JAAURK010000233.1 GCA_012032275.1 Tabrizicola sp. | reverse complement strand
TGGGCCCGCAGCAGCGGATCCTCGACCTCTTCGCCGGGCTTGGCACCTTTGCGCTGCCGTTGGCTGCGCAGGCCGAGGTGCATGCAGTGGAAGGCAATGCCGTGATGGCGGCCGCCCTGGAACAGGGCGCGCGGCATGCGCAAGGCCAGAAGAAGATCACTGTCGAAACCCGCGATCTTTTCCGCCGCCCGCTCGAACCGGACGAGATGGCTTCGGCGACGGGCGTGGTGATCGACCCGCCCCGCGCCGGTGCCGAGGCGCAGATGCAGCGGATCGCGGCTTCCCGCGTTCCCGTGGTGGCGGCGGTATCGTGCAACCCGGTGACCTTTGCGCGGGACGCACGGCTGCTGGTGCAGGCGGGGTTCCGCCTTGATTGGGTGCAGGTGGTGGATCAGTTTCGCTGGTCGACGCATGTCGAGCTTGCCGCCCGCTTTTTTCGCCCCCATATCGCGCAGAACAACGCTATCTAGGGGACAGTGATGAAACGCGAAGCGGTGGCTTTATGGCTTGAGCGGCCCGTTGTTCGCAATGCCATCATCGGCGTCATCCTGTTCAATGCCGTCGTGCTCGGGCTTGAAACCTCGGCAAGGGTCATGGCCGGTTTCGGGCCCCTGATCCTGCTTCTGGACAAGCTCTGCCTCGCGGTCTTCATCGCCGAGATCGGACTGAAGCTTTATGCCCACGGTCTGCGGTTCTTCAAGTCAGGCTGGAACATCTTCGATTTCGTGATCGTCGGAATGTCGCTGGTACCGGCGGGACAGGGGGTTTCGGTTCTCCGGGCGCTGCGGATCCTGCGGGTCTTGCGGGTGGTGTCCGCCACCCCGCGCCTGCGGCGGGTGGTCGAGGGGTTCGTGACCGCATTGCCGGGCATGGGATCGGTCTTCGTGCTGATGGGGATCATCTTCTACATCGGCGCGGTGATCGCGACAAAGCTCTTCGGGGCGACTTTTCCCGATTGGTTCGGCACGCTTGGCAGATCCGCCTATACGCTTTTCCAGATCATGACGCTGGAAAGCTGGTCCATGGGAATCGTGCGCCCGGTGATGGAGAGCTATCCCTATGCCTGGGCCTTCTTCGTGCCCTTCATCATGGTCACCACCTTCGCCGTGGTGAACCTTCTGGTCGGCCTCATCGTCAATTCGATGCAGGAGGCCCATTCCGTGGAGGACAACCAGAAGACGGATGCCTACCGCGATGAAGTTCTGGCGCGGCTGGCGGCCATCGAACGGCGGCTGGTGCCACGGCCGGATGACAAAGCCGTGAGCGGCCATCCCCATGAGATCACTAGGCAGATGGGCGAAATTTCAGTATCAAAGCAAAAAGACTAAAGGCGAGGCGGGTGCGGCGGTGATGAGGCTGGTCAGATTTCTGGCGCTGTTGGCGATTGTTTTCGGGCTTACCGCCTGCGGATCGAAGTTCCGCCGGTATCATGGCCCCGAAGTCACCTCGGTGCAGGTCCACAAGGCCGAACGGAAGATGTATCTTCTGCACGAAAACCGGGTTCTCAAAAGCTTTGACATGGCGCTTGGATTTGCGCCCGAAGGTCACAAGCAGTTCGAGGGTGACGGCAAGACGCCCGAGGGCGTCTATTACATCTCGCACAAGAATCCGGATTCCAACTATCACCTTTCGCTGCGGATTTCCTATCCGAACGAATACGATGTTGCCTTCGCAGAGGCGCAGGGAAAGTCTCCGGGCGGCGATATCTTCATTCATGGCGCGCCGAAAGGCCCGGTCAGCCGACGCGACTGGACGCTCGGTTGCCTTGCCGTGACGGACCGCGAGATCGAGACCATCTATTCGATGATCAATCCCGGCACGCCGATCTACATCCTGCCGTGATCCGCCCTCAGGCGCCGGTCAGCAACGTCCACCACAGCTTGCCGCCGGGTTCCTGAAACCAGGCGAAGCCCAGCGACCGCGCCGCCGGATCCATGATCACGGCCCGGGTATCGCCCTGCGCCATCCAGTTCGACAGCGTCTCCAGCTCGGTCTCGAACGTTTCCGAGATAAGCTCGCCGAGGAGCCGCCCGGAAAAACCCGCCCGCTGCACCCGTGTCAGCGGCGACGATCCGTCAGAGCCGAAATGCCACGGCCGGTTCTGCACCGACATGTCGCGGGAATGGGTCGCGGCGGCGGCATTCAGGCGCGCGTCATAGGCCAGCGGGGAAAGCCCCTTCGCGGACCGCAGCGTATTGACGGAATCAAGCAGCCGGAACTGCACCACCCCTTCGTCCTGCGGTGTGATGCGGTAGACCTTCGGCAAGGGCCGTCCGTCCGCGCCGACCGAGACCTGCGATGTCGTGGGCGCGCAGGCCGCGGCGGCCAGAGCCGAACCAAGCAACAGGAAGTTACGTCTGTTCATGCGATATCATCCAAAAACCGGCCGCCTGCCGCGACCTTTGCGCTCTCCATAACGAAACCTGCGATCCTGTTCAAACCCAACTCTGCGGATGAGCGCTTTCTGACAGGGCTTTGATTTGCCGTGGCCGCCACAAGACGCTATATGGCCGGAAGCGCATATGAGCAGGAGTGATGACGATGGCAAATGACAGGCTCAATCGCCGCGCCATTCTGGGTGGAGCGGCTGGTATGGCTGGTCTGGCGGCGGTTCCGTCCTGGGCACAGGAAGGATCGACCGAGATCCTGCCCTCTGCCTCGAGTTCCGTCCGCAGCAATATTTCCAGTTTCCGGATGCTGGATTGGCAGGGCTATTTCGACAACACCCGCAACGGGGCGATCCTTGTCGACATCACCTCGCGGGCGCTGCACTACTGGTCGGAGGATCAGTCGGTCTATCGGCTGTTCCCCACATCGGTGCCGCTGTCAGAGGATCTGACGCGCCTCGGGCGGACCGAGGTTGTCCAGAAAGTGGTCAATCCGTCGTGGCGCCCGACCCCCGCGATGCGTGAGCGCAACCCCGAATGGCCCGAGGTCGTCGAGGGCGGCGCATCGGACAATCCGCTGGGAACGCGGGCCCTCTATCTGTCCTGGACCTATTACCGGATCCACGGAACCCATGACACGCGCAAGATCGGTCGCCGGTCGTCGAACGGCTGCATCGGCCTTTACAACGAGCATATCGAAGAGCTTTTCGCGATGGCAAATGTCGGCACACAAGTGTTGCTTATTTGACAATTTTTCGCCGCAGCGAAGTGAGTCTTGATAAGCGCAATTGCAATTTCTTCAGGCTGCTGCTTAGACAAAGGTCATGAGGACTAGTCTTGGGTGTACGTTGGCGCCTCTGAAATATTGCTGACGTACGATAACTGGAGGTTAACATGAAGAAACTTGCGCTCGCTGCCGCGCTGACCACTGTCGCATCCGCTTCTTTCGCCGGTGGCCTTGTGGAGCCGATTATGGAGCCGGAAATCGTCGAAGCTGAGACCTCGTCTTCGGCTGGCGGCATCATTGTTCCGCTGCTGCTGCTGCTCGTTATCGCGGCTGCTGCTTCGAACTGATCTAACGCGACACTTCATGAAAAGACGGCAGATCTTTCTGCCGTCTTTTTCATTTCGAGCATCGGTCCGGCTTAGCTGACCCATCCGGCCAGGTTGTCTTCGATGATCGCGACAAGCGCTGCAACATGTGCCGGGTTGTCGTTCAGGCACGGTATATAGGTAAAAACCTCACCGCCGGCATGTTCGAACGCTTCGCGGATCTCGCCATTGATCTCTTCCAGCGTTTCGATGCAATCGGCCGAAAAGGCCGGCGCCATCACGGCGATTCGCTTCTTTCCCTGCCTCGCCAGTTCAGCCACATGCTCCACCGTATAGGGGCGCAACCACTCTTCGGGGCCGAAGACGGACTGGAAGGTCGTATCGATCGACCCCTTCTCCCACCCCAGCCTTTCGCGCAGCAGCCGCGAGGTTTTGGCGCATTGGCAATGATAGGGATCGCCCTGCATCAGGTAGCGTTTCGGCATCCCGTGATAGCTGGCCACCAATACATCGGGGCGGTGATCCAGCGCCGCATAGGCCGTGGTAACTGATTCGGCGAGCGCCTCGACATAGAGCGGATGGTCGAAATATTCGGGAACCGTCCGGATCGCGGGCTGGCGCCGCTCTTTCATCATGGCGCGAAAGAACTGGTCGTTTGCCGTTGCCGAAGTGGCGCCCGCATAATGCGGGTAAAGCGGAAAGAAAAGCACCTTCTCGCAGCCGGCTTCGACCATCGCGCGCACCTTTGCCTCGGTCGAGGGATTGCCATATCGCATGCAGAAATCGACGATCACTTCGCTGCCGTACCGGTCGGTCAGGGCTTTGGCGATGGCGGCGGTCTGATCCTTGGTGATCGTCATCAGCGGGCTTTCGTTCCGCTCGTGGTTCCAGATCAGCTTGTAATTGGCGCCCGAAGAAAACGGCCTCTTCGTCAGGATGATCAGCTGGAGCAGCGGCTGCCACTTCCAGCTCGCATAGTCGATCACCCGCTTGTCCGAGAGAAACTCGTTCAGATAGCGCCGCATCGACCAGTAGTCATAATTGTCGGGCGTGCCGAGGTTTGCGAGGAGCACGCCGATCCGGGCCCTGCGGACCGGCGGATGGTCGGCGGGCGCATGGGCAAGCCGTTCCTGCCCCGCCGCGACCATGGCGGCGGCGGACGGATCCTGCCCGGGTTTTGCGTCAAGCATGGCTTTGGTTTCCAGCATATCCCATTCGGGACATATAGGCTTATCCGGCGGGGTCAACTCTTCTTGGGGGGTCGACGAGCGGCTGTTCCCGGGCGTTGAGCGCCTCTGCCAGACGCTGTTTTGCCGATCCGGGCCGCAGCGGCTGCTGCTGGCTGTCATGTGGTGCCCAGCCGGTCAGGCAGAGGATCTCGAAGGTTGCGGGCAGCCTGCCGTCGCGGCCGCCATGGGCGTCGGCATACCGCCGTTCCATTTCGGCAAAGACCGATCGCCGGGTCGGGTGCCGCAGCCGGGCGGCCAGTGCGTTCGTCTCGCCCATCGCACGAAGATCCGCCATGAGGTGCCGGGCCGAGCGGTAGGAGGCGGTCTGGACAAAGCTGTCGGCCACCGGCAAGGCAAAGCCCGCCCGCTGCAAAAGCCCGCCAAGATCCCGGATCTCGGCCATCGGCACGATCCGAGGAGAAAGGCCGCCGGTGACCGCGATCTCGGCTTCGGCAAGGCAGCTGCGCAGTTCGTGAAGCGTGCGCCCCCCCGGGCAAAACCCCAGAAACAGCCCGTCCGGAACCAGCGCGTGGCGGCATTGCACCATCTGGCCCAGCGGATCGTTGGCCCAGTGCAGCGCCATGGCGTGGATCACCAGATCGTGGCGCGCGGGCTGCAGCGCGAGTGTTTCCGCATCGGCGACGATGCGCGCCTCGGGCCAGCTTGCGCGCCACAGATCGCCGAAAGCTGTCACGATGGCCGGTCGCGTAAAGGTTCTGTTAACCGCAATCAGTCTTTCCTGAACTTCGGCAACGGCGGTTTCGTGCAGAAAAAGCGCTGCTGCATGGTCTGCCTGCGAAATGGCGCGGGCGCGATATCGCAACAGGGCGGACCTGTCGGTGAGGTTGGGTGGCCCGGACATGGGCGGAAGATGAGGAGGTCGTGATGGGAATGCAAGCCGCCTTGCACATGGTCTACCCGCCGCAGTGCATGACCTGCGCGGCGCTTGTGACATCGGATTTCGGCCTCTGCGGCGATTGCTGGCGCGATACCCCTTTCATCACCGGTCTGGCCTGCGATCTCTGCGGTGTGCCGTTGCCCGGTGACGATCCCGATGACCGGGTCTTGTGCGACGACTGCCTCACCATTGCCCGGCCGTGGAGCCAGGGACGCTCGGCACTCCTTTACCGCGACAATGCGCGCCATATGGTTCTGGCGCTGAAACATGGCGACAGGCTCGATCTTGCGCGTCCGGCAGCGCAATGGCTTTTGCGCGCCGCCGGGCCGCTCATCCGGCCCGGGATGATGGTGATACCGATCCCGCTGCACTGGTTCCGCCTGTTTCGCAGGAAGTACAATCAGGCGGCGCTTCTGTCGGCCGCGCTGGCGAAGGGAGCGGGTCTGCCGCACTGCCCCGACGCATTGACGCGCCACCGCTTTACCGGCACCCAGGAGGGGCGGGACCGCGATGACCGGTTTGCCAATCTGCGCGACGCCTTTTCCGTGCCGAAGGCGCGTGTCCGCTTCGTCGACCAGCGCGACATCCTGCTTGTGGACGATGTCATGACCTCGGGCGCGACCTTTGCCGCAGCCACAGAGGCGCTTTTCGCGGCAGGCGCCTCGTCGGTTTCGGTTCTGTCATTTGCGCGCGTTGCGAAGGATGCCTAAATCCCTATAGTCAGCGGCGATCACCGGGACCGAAATCATGGCATCTGTCGAAATATACACCACCCAGACCTGCCCCTACTGCTTTGCCGCGAAGCGGCTTCTGGCGCGCAAGGGCGTCGCGTTCAAGGAGATGGACGTCAGCCGCGACCCTGCCTTGCGCCAGGCCATGACCCAGCGCGCCGGAGGGCGGCGGACGGTGCCGCAGATCTTCATCAATGGCCGCCATGTCGGTGGCAGCGACGACCTGCATGACCTTGACGACGCAGGCAAGCTCGACCCCTTCTGGCCGGCTGATGCGCGCAGCCCTTCTGCAGCTGAACGTCTGCGACGACCCGTCGGCAAATCTGCCGGCAACGCTTGGCTATCTGCGCCAGGCCGC
>JAAURK010000015.1 GCA_012032275.1 Tabrizicola sp. | reverse complement strand
CCAGCGGCAGCAAGCAGCGGCCCGGCGGCATCACGAAAGCGGGCAACAAGATTGCGAGGGTTATGCTGGTCGAGGCCGCATGGTCCTACAAATGGCCCCCCAAGGTCGGCGTGCTGCTCATGCTGAAGCGGGAAAACTACAGCCAGACGCTGAAGGACATCGGGTGGAAAGCCCAGGTACGACTGAACCAGCGCTTTCGGCGCCTCGAGAGCAGAGGGAAGCGCAGCACTGTCGCCGCGGCCGCGGTTGCTCGGGAACTGGTCGGCTTCATCTGGGCGACGGCGATCAGCGCCATGCCGAAGGCTGTCTAACTCAACGCGTGCGCATGTTGGCAGTGGCCAGGGCATCTGACGCGGGACGAGGCAAACCGTCGATCGAGAATTGAGATCCGGACCTTCCCGGACATCTGACAGCAGAATGAACGAACGCCTCTGACGCTTACCATAATGGGGTTTCGATCCCCGCATCGGAGTTTGAGCAACCGTCGAATAAGTCGGATGCCCTGACCTCTGCCAACACCGCAAGGAGAACGAACATGACGAGCGGCATTCACGCCGGGCGGCGGGAAACTTATGCCTATCCTCTTGACGAATGGTCATCGGAGTTTAGCACACCGATCCCGCTCGGCCTTGCGGCTCTGGCAGCGGCTCGGATCACCCCTAAGGATATCGTGCTCGAACCTTCGGCCGGCACCGGTCTGATGGCCATTCTCGCGGAAACGCTGGGCGGCGGGCTGATCCTCAACGAACTCGCGGACACGCGCGCCGATCTCCTCTCCGCCCTCTTTCCGGCCGCGATCCTGTCGCACGTCGATGCCGCACAGATCGATGAGCATCTCGATGTGGGGCTCGTGCCATCCGTCGTCGTGATGAACCCGCCATTCTCGGCCCTGGCCCATGTCGCGGGGCGCCAAACCGAGGCCGCCTTCCGCCACATCGCCTCGGCGCTCGCGCGTCTTGCGCCCGGCGGGCGGCTGGTCGCCATCACGGGGGCGGGTTTCGAGCCCGAGGCCCCGACCTGGCGCGAGGCCTTCATCCGGCTGCAGGCGCGTGGTCGGGTGGTCTTCTCCGCGGCCATCGACGGGTCGGTTTATGCGCGGCATGGCACGACGATCGAGACACGACTGACCGTGATCGACAAGCAGCCCGCCAAGGATCCCGCCGCCTTTCCGGCCTCGCCGGGCACTGCGCCGGATGTGGGAACGCTTCTCCATTGGATCGCAGCGCAAGTGCCCGAGCGCCTGCAGGTGTCTTTGCCGCAGGTGAGCACCCTGGTCGGCCGCCCCTTGTCGCCGCCAGTCCGCGGGGCGCTTGGTCGGCCAGTCCGCTCGGCACGTCCCGTGCCGACGCAAGGCAGGGACCCCGAAGCTGTCGAACTGATCTATGACGCCATCGACTGGACGCCGCCCGAGGCGCGCGCCTGTCCGATGCCATCTACGAGCCCTATGCGCTGCAAGCGATCCGGATCCCCGGTACTGAGCCGCATCCGACCCGGCTGGTGCAATCCGCCGCCATGGCCTCGGTCGCGCCGCCGCGCCCGACCTATCGGCCGTTGCTGCCGTCCGACATCCGCGCCCGCCTGTCCGAGGCGCAGCTCGAGACCGTGATCTATGCGGGCGAGGCGCATAACGGTCATCTCGCCGGGTCCTGGACGGTCGATGCCACCTTCGACATGGTGAGCGCAGCAGCCGATGCTGCCGAGGGGGCCGTCCGCTTCCGGCGCGGCTTCATGCTGGGCGACGGCACCGGGGCGGGGAAGGGGCGGCAATCGGCCGGGATCCTCCTCGACAACTGGCTGCGCGGGCGGCGCAAGGCCCTCTGGATCAGCAAATCCGACAAGCTGATCGAGGATGCGCAGCGCGACTGGCAGGCGCTCGGGCAGGAGCGGCTTCTGATCACGCCGCTCGCGCGCTTTCCCCAGGGCAAGCCGATCACGCTGGCTGAAGGCATCCTGTTCACCACCTATGCCACGCTGCGCTCCGACGACCGGGGCGAGAAGGTTTCGCGGGTCCGCCAGATCGTTGATTGGTTGGGCCGCGACTTCGACGGGGTCATCATCTTCGACGAGAGCCATGCCATGCAGAATGCCGGGGGCGGGAAGGGCGAACGCGGCGATGTCGCCGCATCACAGCAAGGTCGGGCGGGGCTGCGGCTTCAGCATGCCCTGCCCGAGGCGCGCATTGTCTATGTCTCGGCCACAGGGGCGACCACCGTGCACAACCTCGCCTATGCGCAGCGCCTCGGCCTCTGGGGCGGCGAGGATTTCCCCTTCGCCACCCGCGCCGAATTCGTCGAAGCGATCGAGGCAGGCGGCGTCGCCGCCATGGAGGTGCTGGCCCGCGACCTGCGGGCGCTTGGCCTCTATACCGCCCGGTCCCTGTCCTATGAGGGCGTGGAATACGACCTTCTGGAGCACAGCCTGAGCGCGGAGCAGCGCCGAATCTATGATGCCTATGCCGGGGCCTTCGCCGTCATCCACAACAACCTCGACGCGGCGATGGAGGCGGCCAACATCACCGGCCGCGAGGGCACGCTGAACCGGCAGGCGAAATCCGCCGCCCGCTCGGCCTTCGAAAGCACCAAGCAGCGCTTCTTCGGCCATCTGCTGACCTCGATGAAGACCCCGACGCTCCTGCGGGCGATCGAAGGGGACCTTGCGGCGGGCCATGCCAGCGTCGTCCAGATCGTCTCCACCGGCGAGGCGCTGATGGAACGGCGTCTGGCGGAGATCCCGACCGAGGACTGGAACGACCTGAATACCGACTTATCGCCCCGTGAGTACGTCTTATCCGGAGTTCCGGATAAGACATAATATGCCGCGTCAGCGTTATGCAGAGCGCGGTGCTTCATGTCGTTGATATGAGGTTTCATTTCGGGATCTCCACTTGGCATAATCATGATGCCTCTGCTCTCAACCGCAGAAGGACACCCCGACATGACCTCCCCCTCCAACTCTCACCCCGGCGGCGCAGCCGCCGGAAGCGGAGGCATGCTTACAGCAAGGACGTTTGGCCGTTATGGTCGGGGGGAGGGGACAACTTGGCGGAAATCACAGGTGGCGGACAGGAGCGGGACAGAAACAGAAATGGCCAGGGTTCGGGCACGGCTGGCCGAGCTGGATAAGGAACAACGGCAGCTTCTGCAGGAGCTTTCGGCGCTGGAGGCCCAGCAAACCGCAGAAATGGCCGCACAAGCCAAACGCCCATCCTTTGAAAATGCTCCCGTCACCAACATGTCGACGTCGAGCGAAAAGGTCGAACTGTTCCGCAACCTGTTTGCTGGCCGTCCCGACGTGTTCCCGGTGCGATGGGAAAACCGCAAGACAGGACGCGCCGGCTATTCGCCTGCCTGCTTCAATGAATGGGTGAAAGGCATCTGCGGAAAACCGACCGTCAAATGCGGGGACTGCAAGCATCAGCGGTTCATACCCCCCGACGCCAGTGTCATCGAACGGCACCTACGGGGCGGCGAGGGCCCTTCGGCTGACTTCGTGGCCGGCGTTTATCCTTTGCTACGGGATGATACCTGTTGGTTCCTGGCAGCAGATTTTGACAAGGCGTCTTGGGCAGAAGACGCCAGTGCCCTGCTTGCAACGTGTCGGACGAAGGGTGTGCCTGCTGCACTGGAACGGTCCGATCGGGCAATGGAGGCCACGTCTGGATATTCTTCGCCGAACCTGTGTCGGCTCGGGCGGCTCGCCAGCTTGGATCGGCACTGATCACAGAAACCATGGAGAAACGGCCAGAGATCGGATTTGCTTCCTATGACCGCCTCTTTCCGAACCAGGATACGATGCCCGTTGGAGGCTTCGAGAACCTGATCGCGCTGCCGCTCCAGCACAGTGCCCGGAGGGTCGGCAACAGCGTCTTCCTCGATCAGGATCTTCAGCCATACGAAGACCAGTGGGCGTATCTGTCGACGCATCCACGGATGTCTGCGGAGGCGGTAGCCAATTTTGTTGCGGCTGCTGAGGCATCTGGTCAGGTGCTGGCAGTCCGGATGCCGGTTGATGATGAAAACGCTGACGAGCCCTGGAAAATGTCGCCGTCGCGACGCCCGAAGGCAAAGCCTGCGGACGTGGTGGTTCCGCCAAACATCAAAGTAACAGTCGCAGATCAGGTCTATATTGACCGAACCGGGCTGCCCTCTGCGATGATTGCCCAATTGGTACGGGTCGCAGCTTTCCAGAACCCCGAGTTCTATCGGGCGCAGGCGATGCGGCTGCCCACCTTCGGAAAGCCTCGCGTGGTCTCCTGTGCCGAGCTGCACCCGCGCCACGTTGCCTTGCCTCGAGGCTGCTTTGATGAGGCAGTTGAAGTCCTGACCGAACACGGTGCGAAGGCAGAACCGGACGACCAGCGCAGCGATGGAACCCCGCTGCCGAACACGGTTCGGTTCCTTGGTGAGCTTCGGCCGCCGCAACAACGCGCCTTCGAGTCCCTTACTGCGCATGATACTGGCGTGCTTGCCGCGACCACGGCCTTCGGCAAAACCGTCGTCGCGTCGGCCCTGATTGGTCATCGCGGCCGAAATACGCTGGTTATGGTCCATCGTCGGGAACTTCTCGACCAGTGGGTTGAGCGGCTAAAGACTTTCCTTCAGATCGACCCCAAGCAGATCGGCACAATTGGCGGGGGACGGCGGAAACCGACAGGCATGATCGATGTGGCGCTTATCCAAAGCCTGGTGAGAAACGGCGAGGTCGACGACATCGTGGCTGACTACGGCCAGTTGATCGTCGATGAATGCCACCACCTGTCTGCGGCGAGTTTTGAACTTGTCGCGCGCAGAACGAAGGCGCGCTATGTCGCCGGTCTGTCGGCGACCGTCGCCCGAAAAGACGGGCACCATCCCATCATCTTCATGCAATGCGGCCTCGTAAGGCATCAGGTTCATGCCAGATCGCAGGCTGCTGAGAGCGGCATTCGGCATCGGGCGCGCGAGCGTCACACGCGGTTCAAACTGCCTGAAGTGCTTGCGATGGCGGAACGGCCGTCGATGCCCGCGATCTATGCCGCTCTGGCTAACGACGACGGTCGAAATGATCAGATCTTTGATGATGTGCTGAAATCTCTTGAGGCGAAGCGGTCACCGATCGTGCTGACCGAGCGCAAAGACCATCTGGATTATCTGCAGCAGCGGTTCTCCAAGTTTGCGAAGAATCTGGTCGTCCTGCGAGGCGGCATGTCGGCGAAAGATCGCAAGTCCGCCGTCGCTGCGCTGAATGTCCCCGATGACGAGGAACGGCTGATCCTTGCGACAGGGCGCTACATCGGGGAGGGGTTTGACGACACCCGGCTCGACACCCTGTTCCTTACAATGCCAATCGCGTGGAAAGGAACGCTTGCGCAATATGTTGGCCGCCTGCACCGGCAACATGACGGCAAGAAAGACGTTTTGGTCGTGGATTACGTGGACAGTGCGGTGCCGGTCCTAGCGAGGATGGCTGCAAAACGGCGGTCAGGATACCGAGCACTTGGCTATGTGATGGAATAGCAGCGCCCCACCCTGAGCGGGGCGCTGCTCGGCAAGATCTCAGGACGGTGCGATGGTCATTGCCGGGTCTTCGTGCTTGTCGCAGCCGCAAGTATTGCCATCAGCTTGTCCGACGGCGGCCGAAACCTGCCTGGCTTGATCAGTGGGGCATGATGCGCTTCGAGAAGGGCGAGCTTCTCGGTCGGGTCCGCGCGCAAATACATCTCTGTCGTCTGGAGGCTGGCATGACCCAGCCAAAGGGCGACCTTGCGGACATCACCTGTAGCCTGAAGCGTGTGCATGGCGCAGCTGTGCCGCAGCACATGCGGGGTCACGTGCTTGTCGGCAATCGAAGGGGTCGCGCGTTCGGCCACGGCCACATGTTGACGGAGCCGGTACGCGAAACCGTCCCGTGTCATCGGACCACCGTCGCGGTTCAGGAACAGTTCCGGCCCGACATCGTTGGGACGGACGGCCAGCCAAGCCCGAATGGCAGCTTGCGTTTCCTTCCAAAGCGGCAGCACCCGCTCCCGACGGCCCTTCCCAAGCACCCGGATGTTTGCGAACGAGCCTCGCGGGAAATCGTCCATCCGAACTGCGAGAAGTTCAGACGCCCGCAGTCCTGCGGCATAGGCCAGGTGAAGCATCGCCCGATCACGCAGCCCAGCCGGCGCTCTGCCGTCTGGGGCTGCAAGCAAGGCGCGGACCTCGTCCTTCGTCAGGTAGTCGATCAGCTTTACATCGGTGCGTTTGACGGGCAGCGACCTGATCATCATCGCCTGTTCGAGGCAGGCTGGACGCCTTGGTTCAAGGAAGCGGAAAAATGCCTTGATCGCTGCCAGCCGTGCATTGCGGGATCGCACGGTATTGGCCCGACCATCTTCGATGTACTCGAGAAAGGCCCTGATCAGTCTGACGTCGAGATCCTCGATCGCAAGGTCAGAAGGCTGTCGTTTAAGGCGTTTGGCCGCAAACCGCAGCAGAAGGGTGAACGCGTGGGCATAGGCGGCGATGGTATGTTGGCTGGCGCCACGCTCATCGGGCAGATGCTTCTGCAGGAAAGCCGACAGGTCCGGCGCGAGCGGGGTCATGCTGCACCCCCGATCCACGTCTCTTCCGCCCTTGCCGCGATCATTTGTAACAAGACGGGGGTGGCTTCGAGATACCAATAGGTATTGGCGATATCGACATGGCCGAGATAGGTGCTCAGGGCCCTCATGTGCCGCAGGACCGACTGCAGATCGTTCCCGCAGGTCTCGAGGGACCGAACCGCGAAGGTATGGCGCAAATCGTGTAGCCGGGGGCCGTGACCAGTCGGATTGCGGTAACCGAGCTTGCGCACGATCCGTACGAAGACCACGTGTGCTCTCGTCGCCGTCGGTGCGTGACCGTGCCCGAGCACGAAAAGGTCATGACCTGCATCACGCACGATGCGCCGCCGATCGAGATAGCGCTCCAATGCTGCACGGGTCGAGGCGTGAAGAGGGACGAGGCGGCTCTTGCCAAATTTGCCCTTGCGGATCATCAGACCATCTTCCGTCAGGTCATCGCAATGCAGGGACAATGCTTCCGAGATGCGCAGACCTGTCGAGGCCAGCAATCCGAACAGCGTGTGATAGGTCTGCGGGCTGATCGGGGTCAGGCCTGGAACCAGCAGCGCCTCCGCCAGGATGCCATTGATCTGGTTCTGCGACAGGATGTGGGGAGCGGGTCGGCGGCGCCTTGACCGGCCGAACAATCCTGCGACTGGAACCTCGTGCTGCGCGTCCTCTGCATGCAGGAACATCGCGAAGGCTCGGGCCTGATCATATCGGTCTTGTGCAGAATTGGGCGTGGCCGCCCTGCCTGCCCACTCGAGGATCAGTGCCGCGGTTACATGCGGATCGGTCCGGTCAGCAGCAAATGCGGCGAACTCGCGCAAGGATCTCTCATGTTTGGCAAACCCCATTCCGAGGGCGCGGTGAAGGTTGATGTAGCGGTCGACATGGCGATGCATCATGCTGCGTACCCCGGCCAAGGCTGGGCCACGGCCCCCAGCATATCGACATCGACCTTGGCGTAGATTGCGGTTGTGTCGCGTGAAGCGTGGCGTAGCGCGGCCCCAATCTGATCCAGTTCCGCCCCACCGCGCAGCCATGTCGAAGCCAGCGAATGCCGAAACACATGTGCGCCGGTCGGCAGGCCGACGAAGCCGCCGCGGGAAAGGACTCGAGAGACGATACCGGCGATCTCGGCCGATGAGCGAAATGGGGTGAAAGGGGCTTGGACGCGCAAGAAGACCCGATCGAAAGCAACCACTGGGCGGGCGTCCTCGATATAGGCGAGCAGCGCATCACCGACGTCTTGCGGCAAAGGCATAAACACCCCACGTCGGCTTTTGCCGTGCAATCGCAGCCTGCTCGCGCGCCAGTCGATGTCGCGGAGATGGAGTTGCCAGATATCGCCAGCCCGCAGGGCCATCCGCGCGAGAAGCAGGATGATGGCGCGGTCCCGCACCTGGACCGCTGTGCCTGTGCCGCAGGACGCGACGATCTCTTCGATGGTCGAAGCCGGGATCGTCTTTGGGACGGTCGAAAGCCTGCGTCGCACCCCTGACGGCACCGCAAGAAGCAGCGACGGAGCACACAACCCCTCGCCGATCATGAAACGCAAGAATGTGCGCAAGACTGTTATCGTCATGCGGACTGACGATCGGGAGCGGTCCTCGCCTTGATCCAGAACGATCGAGCGGACGGTCGCAGCGGTGAACTCCTGCGGTGCCGATCCAAGCTTCGTCAGCCAGCGGCCCAGCTCTTGCTGATAGCGCCGGATCGTCTCCGACGTGGCACCGCGCTCCCGGCGCAGCCAAGTGGCAAAGTCGGCGACGCGTGGATCGGCCGGTACTTCCGTGGCCACCGCCACCGGGATCAATCCTTCCTCTCTGAGGAAAGACACGAAGGCGCGGGCACCACGGTGGCGATCCTCATTTCCGGTGCCCTCGACCCGCTTGCCGCGTTTGGTCTTGATCCCGCACTGGCAGTCGTGATGGGCAAACTGCTCGATCAGGTCGATATCGATATGGCTGGCCGGAATACGTCGCTGCAGAGCCCATTCCGCAAGATGCCGCGCCTGACTCATGCGGGAGTTGTAGGTGACCTTGCCGTAGCCTTGGCCAGCAAGCCACGAGGAAAAGCCGGCCAAATGCGGGCCAAGCCGGGTAATCTCGTCTGGAATGGCCACATGGCCGGTATCTTCCAGATAGCGAAGAAACCTCCGGACCTCGGTGATGTAAGCGGGGTCCCGCAACTGCGCGGCGCTATAGCGGCCGCACCGGCAGCGGTGTCGTGCAAAACGACTGATCGCCGCAGTATCAAGATCCCTGATCGCGATATGCCGGTCGGCGACCCACTTCAGGAAATGCCGGGCGGCGCTGAGCGCGCCAGCAGACAAGTTGGGATTATCCGCAAGATAACCGGAAACAAGTGCTTGGCCGCTGACTGCGGCCCCGGCGGCTGCCGCGCCGCCGGGGTGAGAGTTGGAGGGGGAGGTCATGTCGGGGTGTCCTTCTGCGGTTGAGAGCAGAGGCATGATGATTATGCCAAGTGGAGATCCCGAAATGAAACATCATATCAAAGACATGAAGCACCGCGCTCTGCATAACGCTGACGCGGCATATTATGTCCTCGACTACCTCGCCAATTCCTTCCCGGTGCAGCTCTACGAGCCCTTCACCGACAGCGAGGGCAATCTATCGTCCCGGCCCGTTGTCCGTGATGGCCAGCCGGTGGAGTGTCGGGAGGCTGCCCGCAGGCGCGACGCGCTGATTGAGAAACTGGCATCGCTGCCGCCTGTGCCGGGGGCGCTCGACCAGATCGTGCAGCGCTTCGGCACCGATCTCGTCGCCGAGGTCACGGGCCGGTCGCGGCGGATCGTGAGGAAGGGCGAGGGCGCTGCCGCGCGCCTCGTCGTCGAAAGCCGGGCTGGCTCGGCCAACCTCGCGGAAACCGCCGCCTTCATGGATGACCAGAAGCGCATCCTGATCTTTTCGGACGCGGGCGGCACAGGGCGCAGCTATCATGCCGATCTCGGTGCCATGAACCAGCGCCTGCGTGTTCACTACCTCCTGGAACCAGGCTGGAAGGCTGATGCCGCCATTCAAGGCTTGGGCCGCACCAATCGCACCAACCAGGCGCAGCCGCCGCTCTTCCGGCCCGTCGCCACCGATGTGAAAGCGGAGAAGCGGTTCCTCTCGACCATCGCCCGTCGCCTCGACACGCTCGGTGCCATCACGCGCGGCCAGCGCCAGACCGGCGGGCAGGGGCTGTTCCGACCCGAGGATAACCTCGAGTCGCCTTACGCCCGCGATGCCTTGCGCCAGCTCTACCGGCGTATCTACCGCGGGGATGTGGTGGGCTGCTCGTTGGGGGCCCTTGAGGATGCCACCGGCCTCAGCCTGACCGATGACAACGGGCTGCAGGATGATCTGCCGCCAATCACCACCTTCCTCAATCGCCTGCTGGCCCTGACAATCGACATGCAAGCCGTTCTCTTCTCGGCTTTCGAGGAATTGCTCGATCAGCGCATCGAAGGCGCCATCGCCGCCGGGGTCTACGACCTCGGGCTGGAGACACTCCGCGCCGAGAGCTTCCGTGTCACGGATGCTCGGGTGATCTACACCCATCCCGGCTCCGGCGCAGAAACCCAGCTGCTGACGATCGCAGAAAAGCGCCGCAATACGCCGACCGTGCTCGCGGATGCGCTCGACTGGCTCGATGACCCGAAGGCACGCCTTTTGGTGAACAGCCGCTCGGGGCGGGCCGCCGTGCAGGTGCCCGCAACCAGCCTGATGCTGGACGACGGCACCATCGAACCGCGCCTGCGCCTGATCCGCCCCACCGAGGCCAGCACAGTCCCGGCCAAGATCATAGAGGACACAAACTGGCTCGAGGCCGACCGTGCGGCCTTCGCCGCCGCCTGGACCGCAGAACTGGCTGAGGTGCCGGAGTTCTCGGAAGCAACGCTGCACATCGTCGCGGGGCTTCTGTTGCCAATCTGGAAGCAGCTGCCGCAGGACGAAACCCGCGTCTATCGGCTCCAAACCGATGACGGCCAACGCATCATCGGTCGCCGTGTCTCACCCGCCTGGGTCGCGACCACTCTCGCGGATGACGCGCCGAAGCTCAGTGCAGCACAGGTCCATGCCCTCGTTCTGGAGGGCAAGACCGTGGTGCGGCTGGCTGAAGGAATGGAGTTGCACCGCTCCCGCGTCATGGGCGTCAACCGGATCGAGCTCTCCGGGTTCACGGAAGCGCAAAAAGACCGCCTCAAGGCCGATGGCTTCTTTTCGGAAATCATCGCCTGGAAGCTGCGCCTCTTCTGTCCGACGGATTCCGGCGGTGTGAAGGTGCTCGATCACCTGCTTGCACGTTTCCCCATCCAGGGTCTACATGCACGCAAAGGTTGTTAATCGTGTGTGCCATGTCATTGGAAACAGAAGAGATACTGCGAGACCTTTCGCAAAATGCCGAAAGCGTATGCCGCCATTACCTTCCCGCCGGGAGGCGGGAAGGCTCCTACTGGATGGTCGGCGATCTGCAGAACAATCCGGGGCGGTCGCTGTTTGTCAGGTTGACGGGCCCGACATCTGGGGCGGGTGCCGCCGGGAAATTCACCGACAGCGCAACCGGGGAACACGGCGATCTCCTCGACATCATCCGCGAACGCACGGGGATCACCCGCTTTCCCGATCTTCTGGCCGAGGCCCGGGCGCACTTGGGCCGTCCGCAGCCGGTCCTCCCGGATGCACCAGTGCCGAAGAAGGCCAAGGCCCCCGGTGGCACGACGGCGGCGGCGGCGCGGCTGTTCGCAGCCTCGGTGCCGGTCGCAGGCACGCTTGCCGACACCTACCTCCGTTCTCGGGGCATCCCATGTGGCGCGAAGAGCCACGCTCTGCGCTTCCACCCGAAGTGCTGGCATCGGGATGAGGGCCAGACCAAGCCCGTCCCCAGACCGGCGTTGATCGCTGCAGTCACCGATGGGGCAGGGGCCCTGCAGAGCGTGCATCGCACCTGGTTGGCGCCTGACGGACAGGGGAAGGCGCGGGTCGAGACGCAGCGGCGTGCCATGGGTCACCTCCTCGGCAATGCCGTCAGGCTGACCCCGCAGGACGACATCCTCGTGGTCGGCGAGGGCATCGAGACCATGCTGTCGCTCGTCGAAGCTATGCCCGGCCTTCCCGTTTGGGCGGCACTCTCGTCGGGTCACCTCGGGGCGGTCCTGCTGCCGGAGGGGGTGCAGCGCCTCTACATCGCCATCGACCGCGATCCCGCGGGCCAACGCGCCGCGGAGAGGTTGAGCGCCAGAGCCACCGAGGCCGGGATTGTCATACGGGTGCTGGAACCGCGGCTCGGGGATTTCAACGATGATCTCCGGGCGAACGGCAAGGAGGCGCTGCGCCAGCATCTGGCAGGGCAGATCGGGTCCGAAGATCGGCATCGCCTGTTGGGCTGAGCAGCATCGCGCAGGGGGCGGTCCGGGAGTGCGGGGCAGGGGTCACGGATCCCTGTCGTGGCTCTGGACCGTCGCCTTGCCTCTTCCCGGGCAATCTCATCCACCCGTCACCCACACGGCCTTCAAGAGATGGGCAGGCGGCCGACAAAGGAGCCGCCCCTTCAAGGACGGGGGGCGACTGATTTCCGCCGGCGGGGACGAGCCCCGCCTTTGCATCGCGAAAGACAAATCAGCCGCCCCCCGTCCTCCTCCACATGCGTTCCGGCCCCGAAGGCGGGGTGAAGGCGCGTCCCCCGTGACGGCTTTCGCAGCCCATGAAGGCCGCGCGGGATGACGCGCGGACGAGATAGGCCCGGAGGCAAGAACAGATGACGATCCACACCCACGACGACGCGTATGAACCCGCCCACACCGCATCCCAGACCGCCCATGCGCTCGACGAGCTGCAGCTCTATGGCTACCGCCCCTTTGACGAGCCCGATCCGCGCCCGATGCCCGATGGGCAGCGCCTCGCGGTCGCCGTCGCCGACATCTTCGATGCCCTCGTCGCGACCCTGGAAGACACCCGGATGGAACCCGACCTCGAAGAGGTGCTCTGGGGCCAGGTCAACCTCTTCCACCGCGCCACGGCCCGGATCGAGCGGTCGCTCGACGAGAACGAGCAGGCGCAGCGCCGCCTCCAGCGCGAGCAGGACGGCTCCGAGGTGAAATCCACCGAGCTCGAGCGCCTTACGGCCGAAGGCCTGACGCTGATCGAACGGCGCAACTGCATGGACATGATGCGCGATCACGCCGCCATCGAGTTCGTCCATCACACGGGCTCCACCTGGCGCCCCCGCACCGGCTCGATGGTGAACCGCCAGCACATGACGGCCGCGCTGATCGACAGCCGCGACTTCCTTGCCGCCAAGCGACGTGCGGAGACCGAGGTGATGCTCCCCGCAGGCCCCAAGGTCGCCCTCACCGGCGGGACCGATTTCAACGATCACCGCCTGATCTGGGGCAAGCTCGACCAGGTCCGGACCAAGTATCCCGACATGGTCCTCCTGCACGGTGGGAGCCCCAAAGGTGCAGAACTCATCGCCGCCAAATGGGCTGAGGCCCGGGGCGTGACGCAGGTGGCTTTCAAGCCCGACTGGACCAAGCACGCCAAGGCCGCCCCCTTCAAGCGCAACGACGCCATGCTGGACGTGCTGCCCGTGGGCGTCCTCGTCTTCCCGGGCAATGGCATCCAGGAAAACCTCGCCGACAAGGCCAAAAAGCTCGGCATCCCGGTCATGAAGTTCGAGAAGGGGGCGTGAGCCCCCTTAACTCAATAAAGAGATCAGCGCCGGGCGAACGGTACGACCTCTCCTGCAGGAGTGGCACTATGCGGCTTCGCGGCATCTTGCTTCAACGACAGTTGGACAACGCTAGCTTCTTGCCGGTTGAACCACCCTGGTGGAAGCCCGGTCAGGTTCTCGATGTCGCCTGGATGCATCGTGAATTCGACTGCAAGCAAATCTTCCTTGGTGCGAGTTCCGGATTCGACGATCAGGCTGAGAGCGTTGCGCAAGACCGCCGGCTCGGGAACTGGCCACTCGCGATCCAGCGGTTCCACCTTGTTCCAGCCGTTGGCTGAATAGCTCTTGTAGAGTTGCGTGCCGTAGTGCTCCGGAATGACTTCGAGGTCCAGAAGCCGCCTGATCTGCGCCTTCACTGAAACCCGCCACCGCTCCTTTACGGACAGGAGCCCGGCCAAAGAATAATGTTGCACTTCATGCACGTAGGTCGTCTCGGGCAGTAGGAACGCGCTGGCAAACCGGAAAGCCTGACGTTCAATCTCTTTGAGATCCGACTTCAGCTCTTCGTGGCTAACCCCCTTGTGCAGGATCGCATGACCAAGTTCGTGGGCAGCGTCCATTTGACGGCGGGGCAAGGACATCTTGTCAGTCGCGAGCATGATGTGCGGACGTTCGTCACCCCGTGACCAGCTGCAAAGGCCGTCCAGCTTCGACGTTCCCATCTCGATGGAGCCAACCACACAGCCGACCCGTTCAAGCAAAGCCACCACGTCGATGATCGGACCTTGGCCAAGCCGCCAATGGGATCGCAGTTCCTGCGCGATGCCCTCGATGTCCTCATCACGCAGTTGGCGATAGGTTAGACCCTTCATGACATCAGGAATGTCCACCGCCGGAAAATCCACATAGTGCTGCAAGACCGCAGAGATTTCCTGCAACCACTGCATCTGGGAGTCCTGGTACGACGTGTCGCGCTTCAGGGCACTGGACAGCGATCGAGAAAACATCGGATGTTCACTGGCATGGACGGGCCGCAAAAAATACTCCCTGCGCACACGAAGTTCACGAGCCAGGGCGGTGAGCGCCTCTGCATCGGGAGCATGGGTGCCGCTTTCCCAGCGTGACACTGCACTGGGGGAGAACCCAATCATTTGGGCAAGCTCTTTCATGCTCAGGATTCGCCGAGCAGCCCGCACTTCCGCTAGGCGTTCTGGCACGAAGCCAGGCGTTCCTACGCGCATTCAATCCTCCCGTCGGTATCGAATGATACCGATCACGCCTTGCCGGTTTCGTCGTCCACCTCCGGCGGCGGCTCGGGGGGGACGAACGGTTTCACCTTCGCTTTCAAGCGCACCAGTCCGGACTCGGACGGTGCCACAGTCGAAGCGGGGGTCGGTTCAGCGGCATCGGCATCATCGGCAAGGAACTTGTCAAGGCGTTCGTAAAACAGGAATTGTTCATAGGCCGCATCGATCACGCCAATCGCAATCTCATCCAATTTGCCGGACTGTTCGCGGTCCCGGGCAACCAAGAAGAGGACGAAGATGTCTCCGGGCTTTGGGCCGTTGCCGTCAAAGTCGAAGCCCGGGGTCAGATTGAAGTTGAGCGTCACACCAGCAAGACGCGAACGGTTCTTGCTTGGCAGCTTGCTGCGTTCGGGCATTGCGGCGAGGCCAAAGATGACACCCGGGCCATCGCCGCCGAACCGCATGAACGGCTGGAAGACCTTCAGACTGCTGTTCGGAATGACACCTCCGACAAGCTGTTGACCGCCAAAAAGGACGCAGACCTCCTCGAAGCCCTGCTCCACCATGCGAAAACGGGCTTGGCCTTCGAGTTCGCGCCCGCGCTTCTTATCCAGTCCAGCATGGTCGCGCACCAGCTGAGAAGCCTTCAAGGTTTCTGCCCGCGTCCGATCCTCCAGCGCGAGGATGAGGCCGCGTTTCAGAAGCTTTTTCCAATCAAAGTCTGCCATTCGAGCCGTCCGCGCGATTCGGTGATTGCGTTATGACGGAAACATACGCCTGAATTTTGCGTAAAGCAAGGGGGCCCGCAGGCAGGGCGCGCCTGTCGCCTAGGTCTGGCGCTTCTTTGCTGCCAATATATAGCCATCCTGGCAAGATTTGCGCTATTCATTGTGCTTCGCGGTCCATTTCCGCGCCTTCAGCTTGGTTTTGGGGCAGAGGCTCACTTTGGAGCCGCCAGACTTCACACTTCCAGGCACTTCACCTGTCCGTCGGTCGGACTGAAATGAACACTTCGCCGACGCGTTGTCGGCAATTCCTTTAAACGGGGGACAGCGCCGCGATCCTTGGGTTCATCCGAGGAGTTCGCCCGGGTCCTTGCCTGCATCGACATGGGCGGCGAACCAGCCCGGCTTGCGACCCCGGCCGGACCAGGTGAGGGTTGGGTTCTCGGGATGCCGGTAGACCTTCGTCGAGGGCGCCCGCTTGCGCTTCTGTTCCCCCAGGGCCGTCAGTTCGGTCAGCGTGAAGCCGAGTTCCTTGGCGAGCATCTCGACCTTTTCGCGGG
Organism: Tabrizicola sp.; assembly: GCA_012032275.1. Taxonomy (GTDB): domain Bacteria; phylum Pseudomonadota; class Alphaproteobacteria; order Rhodobacterales; family Rhodobacteraceae; genus JAAURK01. Next base: position 11,561 of record JAAURK010000015.1, on the reverse strand, counting down.
CTTCCGCCTTTTGGCGTGCTTCGAAGGTGGAAATCGCCTTGGCCACGGACTTCTGCAAATCCCGCAGGTCAGCGAGCGACATGGCCGCGAGGTTGAAATCAGGCATCTGGTGCTCCGGTTGATCCAATGCAGCAGCCGTACTCGCGCCGAAATCGCACGGCAAGAGACGAGCGGGGCAGGGCGCACGTTGGGCGTTGTGATCCCCTTCTCCCTTTCCGGGATGGTTCCCCTGGGCCTGACATTGCCGGAGGAGATCGGTCTGAACGTGTCTGCTAGGGTTTCTACCCCTATAAGCCGGCTGAGGCACCTCCCCTTCGACTGACAATCCCCTAAGCCTGTTCGGTTTCCTGCCCGCAACCCCAACTCCTGCCCGGGCCGTGTTGCCCTGTGCCAGGGCTGCCCGCGCCACCCCGGGCCATCGGGGGTTCCCGGCTGGTCCATGGCCCAGCCGTGCAGACGTCTCCCGACGGGCTTCCGACGGGTCTTGTCGAAGGGATGGTCCCTTCAGCGAAACTCAGGAGAAACACCATGCAGAACATCGTCATCCTCGCCGGCAACATCGGTCAGGCCCCGGAGGCCCGCGCCACGCAAGGGGGCACGAAGATCGTGCACTTCACCCTCGCCACCTCTCGCCCGCGCCTCACCGAGGGCCGCGCAGTCCGCGACGAGCACGGCTACCGCGTGATGGACACCGAATGGCACCGCATCACCTGCTTCAACGGCCTCGGCAAGTCGGTCGCCGAGAACTGCGAGAAGGGCATGAAGGTCCTGGTCCAGGGCCGCATCCACTACACGAAGTGGACAGACGCGGCGGGCGTCGACCGCTACGGCTGCGAGATCATCGCCGAGAAGCTCGACTTCCTCAGCCGCCCAAAGGCGGCCGAGGGCGATGCGCCCGAACTGGTCGATCGTGAGGACGAGATCCCGTTCTGAAAAGAATGGGGTCGCCCCCTCGGGCCCGGCGGGGAACACCCGCCGGGCTTTGAATTGTCCGAAGCTGTTGCAGTCGATAAATAGTAGCTATATTTTAGCTACTATTTACTTGACAGATGTATGCGAAACAGCTAGAAAATGTGCGTTCAATGAGGATCGCCATGAGCAAGAAGACCATGACGCTCAACCTCACAGAGGCTGAGATGAGCGCCCTAGAGGCCTTGTGCGCCAAGAAGGATCTCAGCAAGACCGGCCTGATGCGGCAGGCGCTTCGACTTTACCAGATGATCGACACCCGGGTAGAGCGCGGCGGCAAGCTGTACTTCGAGGACGACCAGACCAGGGAGAAGTCGGAGATCATGATGCTATGACATCGTATCCAGTCTTTATCATTGATGTGTCGTCACGGCAGCCAGTCGAGGCTGAATTGCTTGATACGATCGGCGAACGACAGCTGTTGGATTGGCAATTCCAGTGGCGAAGAACCCTGGAGGGCTATCTCCGGCGACTCGCCGACAATGGGGTAACCCGGCAGAGTCTCGACTGGCCGCAGAGCTGGCATTGGGACTGGCGCGCAAAGATCGACGAAGTGCGTGGCCTGCTCGGCCACACGGGTTACAGCGTCGTATGCCGGGATGTGACCCAGGGCATGATGCGGCTCGATCTGGCGAGCCGCATGGCGCGCATCGACGATCAGATGGGCAAGCCACTGGTTTATGTCGACTACCTCGAAATCGCGCCCTGGAACTGGAACGAACCCTATGCCGATCCACCGCTTTATCGCGGCATTGGTCAGCTGCTGATCCGAACCGCAATCCAGAGGAGCTTCGACGAAGGCTTCCACGGTCGTGTCGGCCTTCATTCCCTGCCGCAGGCGGTCACCTTCTACGAGCGCTGTGGCTTCATCAATCTTGGCGCCAATCCGAATGAATATCGTGGGCTGCTACCCTATTTCGAGATCACGACGGATCGAGCCAAGACGTTCTTATGAGGAGAAGCGCAATGACCTACAGCACGACTGCTGACTGGGCCCTCGCCCGGGCGGCGCTCGATGAGACGTCGACGCCTGGCGCAGGCCCCCTTTCCGCACGTCCCCATGTGCCGGGCGAAGCCTTTTGGCTCCGCGGCGAAGAAACCCGTCTGGCCTTCGCCCGCTTTGTCAACATGGCGCGCGCCAGCGTGGCTGGTCGATCGAAAAGCTCGCCGATGACGCCCATATCGAGGTCGGCGAGCTGATGAGCATCGAACAAGACGGCGGTCACGAGCCGGAGCTGCGCACGATCTGGCGGCTGTCCGAGATCTTCGATGTATCGCAGGCTCGACTGATGGAGCTGGCGGGGTTGGCTTCGCCAAAGGACACACATGCCATCGAGGAAGCTGTCCGTTATGCGGCACGGTCTACGGCCATTACAGCCCTGACAGCCGAGGAGCAGGCCGCCTTTGACGGCCTCGTTTCCGTGCTGCGCGACAAGGCGAAGTAACGGGCGGTCAGCGGCCTGGGGAGTTCACGATGGCTCGGAATTACATCCTGAGACGCAAAACCCAGCAGGAAATCGACGAGCGCGTGGAGCGTGTCTTGGCGCGTCTCGGGAGACCCGAACCACCGCTCGACCTCAGGGTCGTCCGCGATCTGCTCTCGCTCGATCTGACCTATTTCCGGAAAGACGATCCCTCGCTTGCCGATGAGGTTATCAGCCGCATGCGCATGGCGAGCAAGCAGATCATCCGGCGTCCTATGCTCTTCTTCGAGGCTGTCGCCAAATTCGATTTGCGGGCGCTCTATCTACCTGACAACAAGCGTATTCTGCTCGATCAGTCGCAACCCGAACTGAAGCACCGCTGGCACGAGGCGCACGAGATCGGCCACAGTATCATCCCCTGGCATGAAGGGGCCATGCTCGGCGACGATCGCTTCACCCTGAACCAGAACTGCCATGACCAAGTTGAGGCCGAAGCCAATTTCGCGGCCAGTCGACTGCTTTTCCTCCGGGACCGCTTCACCGTCGAAGCCCGCGACCACGCACCCTCCATCGAAGCCGTGCGCGCGCTCAAGCCGGTCTTTGGCAACACATACACCACGACCTTCTGGCGCTCTATCGAGACCTGGGGCGTATCTGTGCCGATTGTCGGCATGATTTCCGACCATCCGCACCCGGCCCGTCGATCGGCCGAGTTCGATCCGGCCAATCCCTGCGAACATTTGGTGCGCTCGCCGGCTTTTGCCGCCGGCTTCAGCGGGGTCGGCGAAGTTGAGGTTTTCGGGCTCGTCTCCGGCTATTGCCAACCACGGCGGGCCGGTCCGCTCGGCGAAGCCGAAATTGTGCTCACCGACGACAATGGCGATGCCCACGTCTTCCGCTTCGAGAGTTTCAGCAACACTTATCAGGCGCTCACCCTCGGGGTCTATCAACGTCCCTACGCGCCGCTGGTCCGTTTCGGCACCTGACGGTGACCGCTATCGCGACACCATTGGACCTGGCCCCGCTTGACCCAAAAGTGGCAGCGGCAGGCATTGAGCTGGCGCACTGAGGGTTCGATGGTCGGCCGCAGCAGCCAGTCGAAACGCACCGCCCAACGGGGTCGCCGCGCCTGGTTCAGCGAGAGCTGAATCTTCTCGCCGCATCCTCCCGGACAGCGGAAACAGGCCCACTTGTCGAGGGTGCCGTCACGCACGACGACCAACGACCCCGTCTGGAGCTGGTCCGGTGACGGATGCCGGCGGCTGACCCGCGCGACCAGATCGGTGCGACTGATCAACCGGCACCGCTCGGCAGTCCAGCGGCAAAGGTGGCTAAAGACGCGCATCAGCCGATCCGATCTATGAAGGGGTCCATGTCGCCGCGGCCCCAATAGTCCTCGCGCGCGCAAATTGGACAATGAGGTGACTGGATAGCGCCGCGCTTCCGCTCGATGCCGCGGTCCAGCCGCCGAACCCGCTCCCAGGCCCAGCCACCTTCCCCGCGATAGTCGGTCAGGCCCTGCAGCAGCTCATTGACGGCAAGCGTCGCTGTTTCGGTCGTGAATGTTACCACGGCTGGCGCCGGATTCTGACCGCCGCGGACATAGGCCTCACGCTTCTGCCGCTCGTATTCTTCCGGCGCTTCCCGACGCAGCGCCTCCTCGCTCGCGGCTTTGGGGTCGACAACGCCCCGGCATGAGAGGCAGGGCGCGCCCGGCGTCAGCACAGTGACCCGCGCCGACATGTCCCGCATGCCAGCCGACGCCGGCTCGATGGCAAGTCCCATGTCGATGACCGGGATCAGATAGAAATGCGAAAAGCGATTGAGAAACAACCGGCCGGCATGGTCATCCGTGCAGCCGAAGATCACGTCGCAGGCTTTGAGCGCATCCCGTGCGGCTTCTTTCTCGATCCAGCCACGATGGGTGTGGACACGCAAGCCGAGGCCTAATTCCGTGATCTCGCGCGCGAGCACCTCGACCTTTGGCCGCATGGCGTCGGCGTCTGCCCGGCGCGCGCCATGGAGGCGGTTCAGATTGGAAGTTTCGACGATATCGTCGTCAAACAAGGCGAGCTGACCGACGCCGAGGCGGGCCAACAGCATCGCCGTGGCGCTGCCTGTGCCGCCGCAGCCGACGACGCCTACCCGCATCGATGCTAGACGGTTGTTGACCGCTTCGCCGAACAACAGTGCTTGACGCACCAGTGCCGCGTTCGAGGCGCCGGACTCGCCGCCGAAATGGAGCAGCCGGGAGCCGACGCTCCGGACGATTTCGGCCGCGACGGGTTCCTTGTCATCGAACCAGGCACGCGCCATGAAATGATCGCCGCCGGCGAGCAACACGCTCGCCAGAATCGCGTCAGTGCCGTTGCGGTTGCGCAGCAACCGGTAGAGATCGCGCTCGTTCGCGTCGTCCTGCCGCGAGAAGACCCGCATGCCGGCAGGATGGCTGTGCACGATCGCTGGCACCAGATCCCCTTCGGCCGCCTGCCGGCACAGACTGACAAAGGAGGCAGTCGACCAGGTAACATGGCGGGCGCTCGCCGAAATCTCGTCGCCCGCCGGCACCGGAACGACCTGATGAGAAACCAGCCGGAGCCGCCGACGACGGGTCCAGGGGTCAATCCCTACGAGGTTGCGCCCGAACATGACGTAGGCCGAGGCCTCGATCCCGTCCGGGCGCTCGAGCAGTTCGCGCAGCGCCATTGCATGACGCGCCTGCAGAGTTACATCGAGCTGCATCACGCGGCCTCCTGCAGCGCCTGTTCGACCCGCTTGAGCATGGTCCAGATGCCGTCGATGCCCGGCCGCCAGTTATTATTATGCCGGGACCATCGCTGCCAATTTTGGCTCTCAAACTGCTGGGGCTGATCCGCGCAGTTGGGATAGCGGCTGGATCGCACGAGGCTCAGCCAGGGCAGCGAGTAGAACATGTCTGGCGCCGTATCGGGATAGCCGCACGGAAGGAGGATCAGGATATCGGCCGCGACTACCTGAAATTTCGCCGCCGGCAGGGCGAAGCCGGGAAGGATGACGCCCTTCCGGCCGCCATCGTCCACTTCCCGGAAGGCCAGCCCCCTTTCCTCAAGATAGCGCCGGTCGGCTGTCGGGAGGAAGCTCATGCCCCGCCCTCCGTCGTCTGGCTGATGCCCGTGAAGAAGCGTTCCAGCCCCTTGCCATCGAGCCGCACCAGCTCGGTGTCGCCGATCGGCCGATCCTCGGCGCCGCGCACTTCAAGCCAGACGCCGTAGGTCTTCGGATCGACCTTTGCGATCGTCTTCAACACCCGCCCGCTGATCGCGCAGGCACCCCATTCCAGCACCTGGCCGTCCAGTTCGATCCGAAAGGACTCGGCCCCCGGAAAGATCAGGAAGCGCTCAGCCCGACTGCCGCGCAGATCGGTCGTCTCGTCCTGGCGCAGCTCTTCGAGCTCGCCGTCCCGCAGGATCTGGAACACCAGATGTTCCTCGGGGATGCGCACGCCGGCGGCTTCGAGGATCTGCCGGCCGGTCGGAACCGGATCGTCGATCCGCACCGGCCGGAATTTCAGCTCGGCATCGCCCACGCTGATGTGGAAGGCGCCGTTGTCGTGTCCGTTCTGCTCTGCTGCCATATTGGCCTCCTATGCCTGTTAGGCAGTGAGACCCTTGCCATTGGCGGCCTCGACATGCCATGTATGTCGAGAATATAGGAGGACGTTCGCAAGACGTCAAGATAAACATGTCGAAATCGCCATGACCATCGAACACGAGAAGCCATCAGATATCTTCAGGGAACGACTGCGCGCTGCGCGGGAGAGCCTGCGCCAGATGAGCCAAGCCGCCCTGGCCAAGGACAGCGGCCTGCCGCCCAGCTCCATCGCACATTTCGAGGCCGGTACCCGCAAGCCGTCGTTCGACAGCCTGCGCAAACTGGCCAACGCACTCTCCGTGACCACAGATTTCTTACTTGGGCGCACAGACAATCCCGAGGGCGCGGCCGAGGCCGATCCGCTTTACCGCGACATGCAGAAGCTCAACGACGAGAACCGACGGCAGGCCGCCGACTTCATGCGCTTCCTAGCCGAGAAGCATGACAGGGAAGCCGGAAAGAAATGACCGGCAACCCCGATCTGAAACAAAAGCAGCTTATGCGCCGAGCCGAACTCGTGCTCCAGGAACACGGACTGTTGACGCTTCCGGTCGATCTGGACGCTTTGGCTCAGGCCGTCGGCATCCATCTGCGTGAAATGGACCGCAGGGCCGAGGGTGTATCGGGCATGCTGATGCGCTACGGCGATCAGTTCGGCATCATGTACGCCACCCACGCCGACAACGAGGGCTTCGAGCGGTTCAGCATCGGCCATGAATTCGCGCACTATTTTGTCGATGGGCATCTCGACCATATCCCCTTCGATGGCGGAGTGCATCGTTCAAGAGCCGGGTTCGTCTCGGAGGAACCCTACGAACGCGAGGCAGACTATTTTTCGGCAGGCCTTCTGATGCCGACCTCGCTAATTCGCCCGATCTTGAGGCAGGCGCGAGAAGGGTTGCCGAGTGTGGAGGCAATCCGCAGCGAGGCAGAAGCCTCGCTCACGGCATCTGCCATCCGGTACATTAACGAGACAGACGATGCCGCCGCCATCGTCGTTAGCCGTCAGGGCCGGGTTGACTACTGCTTCAAATCCGAGGCCTTGAAGCAGCTGAAGGGCCAGAACTGGCTCCGCAAGGGCGCAGCTCTGCCGACGGGCACGCTCACCGCATCGGTCGCCGCACGGCCAGCCGCCGAACGGCAAGGCCGCCGCGAAGAAGCCGAGACCGATATTCTCGACTGGTTCGGCGGGGATCGCACCGTGCGCACGGTCGAACAGGTCGTCGATCTCGGCCGCTACGACCGCGTGTTGACCGTTCTTTCCTGCGCGCAGATCGTCGACGACACCTACAAGGATGCCGACGATTTTGAAGAGTCCGACGAAGGCATAGAGTCGCGCTGGACGCCACGCTTTCGTCGATGACCGAACTTGATGAGGCTTCTGGCGTCGGCGGCTTTGGCAAATGGTCAATGCATGGCGTTCCCCATAAAGGCTGGACCTGTGTTGACATTGAAGACCTTGGCGCCCCTTAGGCCGTTTGCGAGATGTGCGAGCGGCAGGACATTCGATATGTCCATGCCATGCAGCACCCGGACTTTCCCGAAATTCTGCACTGCGGCTGCATCTGCGCCGGCCATATGGAACAGGATGTCGAACGCGCACGGCGGCGCGAAGCGTCGATGAAGAATGCGGCCCGGCGGCGTGCTGGTTGGCCTGACCGCAAGGCGTGGCGCCGGTCGCGACAGGGCAATTTGGTAATCAGTGAACGTGGTTTCCACGTCACCATCTTCGAGCGTGACGGTGGATGGCATGGTCTTATTCAAAGGCCAACCACTGGATACAAGCGGTTCTCCAGGCGGACCTATGCAAGCGAACGCGAGGCGCAACTCGCTTCGTTTGACGCAATCCTTTTTCTAGAAGAGTTCACTAACAGTGCAAGGACTACGTCCATCAAGCGCTCGCCTGTTCAGGACTGAGCAATTGGCGAGGGTGTCGGGGTTGCGCAGATCTCGCACTCCACTGAAGGGCAACGTTTTCCGTTGCGAGGTGTCCACTCGGTCCCGGACGTAAACGTCAGCTTTCACGCCCGGCGTGTCTTATATATGACATAATCAAAATTATGGGACTCGATTGAGGGCCGCGGTCCTGACGCACTTCTTCGCCGATCACGGCGCCGCGCGTTGCCCTTTCGTTTCGCTTCTGGTCCAGTCTGGCGGCACGAAGTTCAGCTAGGGCGGCATCGAGATGAAGACCCAACATGGCGAGCCGGATCGTTGGCCAGACCCCACCGGGGCAAATGCCCGCCGCAGCGTTTTCGCGCAGGACCTGGTCATCGAAGGTGATGCCAGCTCCAGTGGACCGATTGAGGTTCACGGCAACGTCGTTGGTTCACTGCGGGCGCCGGAGATCACCGTGGCTGGTTCAGGTCGTGTTGAAGGTTCCGTCGTCGCCCACGACCTTGTCATGCTTGGGGCGGTCTCTGGCATGATCTCGGCGCGAAACGTTCAGCTCGCGCCGAGTGCGGTCGTGCAGGCCGATGTCATCCATGAGCGGATCGCCATCGAGGCCGGTGCCGAGCTTGAAGGCAGGCTTCAGCGTAAGGCCTGACAGATCTCACACCGCAAGGTCTGGCGGTAGCATTTGGCTGGCAGGCAGGTAGCCCCGCCGCGTCTTCCGTCGGAGGGTTTGCGATGCCGCTCTCTCCGCTTCTTCAACGGAAGCACAAGTTTCGATGCTCGTCCGGCCGTGGGTCCCGATCCGGCCCCAGGATCGCAAGACGAGACGTCTCCGAACAGCGTCGCCGCAACATCGATGCAATAGAACCGCGCCATGTTGGCTTCAGGGTCGATGCGGTGCAGATGTGCCAGAGCCATGGCGGTCCTCCCCCGCACAGAGTCCGCTTTGCCGCCCCTCAAGTCCAATTGCATTTCTGAATCGATCCGTGCGGTCCGATTCAGAAAGCTGATGGATCATGGCGACGGATCGATCGGTGTTTCTTCGACAACTTCGACCCAGAGGACCCCGCGCAGCTTCTCCTCCGGCACCAGCCACACAGTCCTGAAGCGACCGCTCACGGTACGAAAGCGCTCCGCGACAAGCTCCCGGTTTCCGCAGTCGATCCGCCACAGCCGACGATCGATGATCGATAGCTTGGCACTGCTTCGGACGACGTCATCCATTCCTGCCCCCGATGAACCGTTGTCGCGCTGCAGTCATGGACATGAGGTCCATCAGAACATATCTACCGACGTCAGAAGTGGTGCTTTGCTGTCGCCACGCGAACCACGAAAGGCGTTCCTGTCGATGCATGTCTTGTCCCCCGTTCTGGTTGTTTCCGCGCTTGCGGCGATGTCTGTTCCTGTCCACGCGCTTGACGCCTGGACGGTCGGTGTCGAGCGTGGTCTGCCGACCTACGCGCTCACCAGCGAGGCGGGTGAGGTGCGACTTGTCTGCGACCCGGATCGCGTTTTCGGGCCGACGCCCAACGGAGCGCTTGTGGTCGGCTTCGACAAAGATGCGGCGCCAGACATGGTCGTTGTTCTCGCCAAGTCCGGTGAACAGGCCCGCCTGCCGGTCAAGAATGGCCTTGCCGCACAGGCCTCGGTTGACCCTGCGGACTGGTCGAAGATGGTTGCGACCTTCCGTGCTGGCGGTGAATTCGCCCTGGTCACGAGCGCTGACAGCTTGACCTTCGAGACAGCGCCGCTGCCCGATCTTGCCTGCGAGTGATCGCAGGCAGTTCATCGATTTCTGTTGCATGGGTGAGGTCTATCTGACGCGTCGCGCCTCGATGAGCCGCGACGCGATCGCGGCGAGGAATGCACCAACGATCGTCGCCCGAGGCTCGATCTGCCAGGGATCACCTAGGGCTGCATGCATGGCCCGGATCGCTGAGCCTTGGGCGTAGACGGTCATCGCTTCACCGACCGCCATGTCTGTTGCCGACATGGCGAAGATGCGCCTCGCCTCGTCTGCATGCACATCGATATCCTCTTCGGCCAATAGCCGTCGCAACTCCGCGCGGGCTTCTTTGGCAAAGGCGCGTAGCATGTAGGCGGGGGTCACCTCGCCCGCGCCCGGGATCTGCTGAAGCTGCTTCTCCGTTAACAGCGGCAGCCTGAAAAGGACCACCAGTTTCTCTTTCCGGGGCTTCGACACAACACCCGCGGGAGCACTGGGCGGCAATGAAAGAGGCGAAGGCTGACCCCCCTCCCCGTCCCTCCTCCCGGCATACTCTGGCTCCGGCAAGGGCACCGTTGGCAAGTCTGAGAGTTGGGCTCCGGCGTTCTCGTCCGTCCCTCCCCTCTCCGGCGCGCGCCGTTCGGCAAGAATGCGCGATTGCACCTCGCGCGACGACCGCAATCGTGCGGCGGAGTTCTGCAGGCCCGGCTCTTCTGCCGCCGGTGAGGGTGCGACGCGTGCAGGAAGGCGAAAGCGGCTCATGCAGGGATCACCTCGTCGATCCCGGTGAGAACGAGTTCTGCAACTTCAAGCTGGCGTGTGATGGCATCTGCTACCAGCCGACCGCCGGGTGCCTTGGCGTTGGCGCGGGCCGCCGGTCCAAGTGGGCCGTGGTAGCCCAGCTGTTCGAGGATCCTCGAATGAGGAACGATCACGTCGAGATGGTCGAGACGCAGGATCTCCTGCAGTACGTCCTGGTCGCGCTTCGGCAGTTGCGCCATTCCCCCTTCCCGGGTTGCGGCGTCGATGATCTTCGGCCCGGCATCCATGACCAGGACGCGCACTGCCGGGAAGCGCTCACCTTCGGCAATGGATGCGCGGAGGTCGTCCATCCAGAGGACGGCGCGATGGGTCATTTCCCATTCGGCGTAAACGGGGCGCGCGGGGATCAGCACGAGATCTGAGATCAGACAGAAGTCCTCGGTGTCGGTATGGGTGCCCGGCCGGTGTCGATCACGACGAGATCGACGCCGCGCGCTTCCTCTGCATCGAGGAGCGACAGAAGCCCTTCCACGCTCTCGGGCGGGGAGAGGATCGAAAGGCTCTCTGGCCAGTTGGGCTTCTGCGCACCCTCCCAGGCTGCGAGTTCGAAACTGTCGCGCCAGCGGCCAAGTTGAGCGTTCACATCACCGTCGATCAGGGTGACGACACGCCCGAGGTTCAGTGCTGCAGACGCGAGAAGCATGGCGGTCGTGGTCTTGCCCGAGCCGCCCTTGGTCTGCACGATGGTAATGACTTGCATGAAATGACGCCTCCACAAACGGTACTCGATACCCCTTGCACCGACGCCCGGCGCTCCTTCATGACGCTACGGAAGGCGATGCCCCGCGCGCAAGCCGAGACCAAGCGATGCCATTGTAAAGGCGTCACTAATCCGACCAGCGTCCGGTGCGCTGTTTAGGCATAAGGTTGCAGGAACGTCAAATGGGATGTGCTGGAGGTTGTCACACTTCGCCCCGGCCTCGTTGTTTCCTAGGGTCAGGACTCGTTCTCGCGTCATAGCCAGAACATGACAGTTGCAGCGAGGGCGACGGCGGAGAGGAAGACCTTCGGGCATCTGTCGTAGCGCGTTGCGACGCGCCGCCAGTCCTTGAGGCGCCCGAACATGATCTCGATGCGGTTGCGACGTTTGTAAC
>JAAURK010000232.1 GCA_012032275.1 Tabrizicola sp. | reverse complement strand
AGCCGGTCGGGTGCCAGCGTTCCGGCGGCCCGGTCATAGGCGGCCCGCGCCTCGGCATTGATCGCCTGCACCCCGGACCAGAGCGCCGTGGCAAGCGCAAGCCCCAGAAGCAGCATCGCAAGCTGCACCGGATGGCGGCGCCAGTGCGACAGTAGCGCCTGAAGCGCCACGCCCGGCATCAGGCGATCCGCCCGGCAGAGAGATGCACCCGGCTGCCGAGCCGGTCCGCAAGCCGGTTGCTGTGGGTCACCATCAACAGCGCAGCACCGCTTTCACCCACAAGGCCGAGCATCAGCGCCATCACCGCATCCGCCGTCGCCTCGTCAAGATTGCCGGTCGGCTCGTCGGCCAGGACGAGCTGCGGCCTTGCGGCAAGGGTGCGCCCGATCGCCACGCGCTGCTGCTGGCCGCCCGACAGTTGCTCGGGATACCGGCGAAGGAAAGGCTGAAGACCGAGGGCCGCGGCTAGCCGTGCCGTCCAGTCCGGGTCATGCCGCCCGGCAAGCCGCGCCTGAAACGCCAGGTTCGCCGCCACATCCAGCGAGGGGATCAGGTTGAACTGCTGAAAGATCAGCCCGACCGTGCCACGCCGCAACGCCGCGCGGCCGCTGTCATCCAGCCCGGCGATCTCATGCCCGGCCAGCCGGATCGCGCCGCCATCGGGCGTATCCAGACCCGCCACCAGATGCAGGAGCGTGCTCTTGCCGCTGCCGGATTCGCCTGTCAGGGCAAGACTTTGTCCGGCCTCGAGGGCAAGGTCGATGCCGTCAAGCACCCGCAGCGGCCCTTCCGATGTGACATAGCTTTTGCGAAGGTCCGTCAGGGTCAGCAACATGCGGCACCGTTCCAGAGCTTTGCGTCCGTGGCAAGCGGCCTTCCTTGACTTGGCCCCCGGCGCGGCGGATTGTCCGCCGCGGCAGGCATCAAGGGCACCGCAATGCGCAGGGTTTTCATTACGGGATCGGCAGGCTTCATCGGCTATCACCTTTCCCGGCATCTGCTGGACGCGGGTTTTCAGGTGCATGGTTATGACGGGATGACGCCCTATTACGATGTGGCGTTAAAGCGCAAGCGCCATGCCATGCTGCTGCAACACCCCGCTTTCGCCGCGACAGAGGCGATGCTCGAGGACGTGGCGAGGCTGGACGAGACCATCGACCGCTTTTCGCCACAGATCGTCATCCATCTCGCCGCCCAGGCCGGCGTGCGCTACAGCCTTGAAAACCCACGCTCCTACGTGGAAAGCAACGTTGTGGGCACGTTCAACCTTCTTGAAGTGGCGCGCAGGCTTGCCGTCGACCACCTGCTCATCGCCTCCACCTCATCGGTCTACGGGGCGAGCGAGGCCATGCCGTTCCGCGAGACCCAGCCCACCGATCATCCGCTGAGCATCTATGCCGCGACGAAGAAGGCGGGGGAGGCGATGGCGCATTCCTATGCCCATCTGTGGAACCTGCCGACGACGATGTTCCGCTTCTTCACCGTCTATGGCAGTTGGGGCCGACCCGATCTCGCCTATTTCAAGTTCGTCGAGGCGATCCTTCAGGACCGCCCCATCGATGTCTACAACCATGGCCGGATGTGGCGCGATTTTACCGCCGTCGAAGATCTGGCCGAGGCGGTGCGGCTGTTGATCGACATCCCCCCCAGACGCCCGCCTGCCGACGAGGGCGTGCCGCAGGGCGACAGTCTGAGCCCCGTCGCGCCCTACCGCATTGTCAACATCGGCAATTCCGAGAAGGTCAGCCTGGCCGATTTCATCGCCGCCATCGAAGCGGCCCTCGGTCGTACCGCGCGGAGGCGCGATCTGCCTATGCAGATGGGCGATGTGCCGGTCACCTGGGCGGATGCCTCGCTCCTGCATCGTTTGACGGGGTTTCAGCCGAAAACCCCGATCAGGGAGGGGATGCAGCGTTTTGTCGATTGGTACCGCGCCTACCATGGCGTATGATCTGGTATTAGGAGAGCCCGTGCTCTGGCCCTAAGCGGCGGGGCGGATATCCCGGATCATGGGCGGCGGATCGCGAGGCTTGCGAAAGGGTCGGGCCATGGAAGGCTTCAACGGACTGAACGATATCGGGGCTGTGGTCGAGGCCGACCGCGCCCATGTCTGGCACCATCTCAGCCAGCACAAGCAATACGAGACGGTCGACCCGCGGGTGATCGTCGAGGGCAAGGGGATGCGCGTCTGGGACGCCAGGGGGAAAGAGCATCTCGATGCGGTTTCCGGCGGGGTCTGGACGGTCAATGTCGGTTACGGGCGCGAAAGCATCGCCAACGCGGTCCGCGACCAGCTGATCAAGATGAACTATTTCGCCGGGGCCGCGGGCTCGATCCCCGGATCGGTCTTTGCCAAGCGGCTGATCGAGAAGATGCCGGGTCTTTCGCGGGTCTATTACTCGAATTCGGGGTCGGAGGCGAACGAGAAGGTCTACAAGATGGTGCGCCAGATTTCGCACCGGCATCACGCGGCCGCAAGAAGAAGATCCTGTTCCGCGAGCGGGATTACCATGGCACCACGATCGCGGCCCTTGCCTCCGGCGGCCAGTTCCAGCGCAACGAGCAATACGGGCCGTTCCCCGACGGATTTGTCATGGTGCCGCATTGCCTGGAATACCGCGCCCAGTGGGACGTGGAGAATTACGGTGAGCGGGCGGCGGATGCGATCGAGGAGGTGATCCTGCGCGAGGGCGCCGATACCATCGGCTGCCTGGTGCTGGAACCGGTGACGGCAGGCGGAGGCGTGATCGTGCCACCGGACGGCTACTGGGAACGGGTGCAGGAGATCTGCCGCAAGCATGACATCCTGCTCCACATCGACGAGGTGGTCTGCGGCCTTGGCCGGACGGGCGTCTGGTTCGGCTACCAGAACTATGGCATCCAGCCCGATTTCGTGACCATGGCGAAGGGGGTGGCCTCGGGCTATGCGGCGATCAGCTGCACGGTGACGACCGAGAAGGTCTTCGAGATGTTCAAGGACGATGCCGCCGATCCGATGAGCTATTTCCGCGACATCTCGACCTTCGGCGGCTGCACTGCAGGGCCCGCGGCGGCGCTGGAGAACATGCGGATCATCGAGGACGAGGGGCTTCTGGCCAATACGCTGGTGATGGGCGACAGGCTGATGGGCAACCTTGCGGCGCTGATGGAAAAGCACCGCGTGATTGGCGAGGTGCGGGGCAAGGGGCTCTTTTGCGGGGCAGAGCTGGTCATCGACCGGACGACGAAAGAGCCCGCGCCGGAAAACCGGGTTCAGGCAGTGGTCGCCGACTGCATGGCGCAGGGAGTGATCATCGGCGCAACCAACCGCTCGGTGCCGGGGTTCAACAACACCCTCTGCCTCTCGCCCGCGCTGATCGCGACGAAAGATGATATCGACGAGATCACCGGGGCGATCGATGCGGCGCTGGGAAGGGTGTTTGGGTAGGAATTGGTGGAGGAAGCGAGGGTGTCCACGATGTCGGAGGCGCCTGGAGAGGCGGGTTTGATGTGAACGACCTCATTTGGTCACCTGAACGGTGACAAGGCGGCGTCTGGAGCGAAGGTTATCTCGACGTAATCGTCGTCATTTTCGTCTCTGCGCGACATTGACACGTTCGAGATTGTCCTGCCCTCCGAAAGAGCCATCGCAAATCTGTTCCCATTCGGCCAACCGTGGTCCGAATTGAACTTCTCGATGCTGACTTCTCCTGCAAGAACGCGCTGAAGTGCTCGCACAGATATCTCAATCTTGTTGTGTGACAACCTGTAGCCTCCCCATGAGCCAATTCCGTAATCCATTGTTAGACAGTTCTTCACAGAAGATTCGGGGTTAGAAGCGGGTTTGGGAACGCCGTCGCCAAACGCACAGATCAATTTCTGAAGCTCAACTGCGACCAGTTGGTTTCTTGCATCAGACTGCAACCATGCTTGCTTTACGGCCCACGACCACTGATGAATTCTTTGTGTTTGCCCCATGAGCCCTCGAACATCCTTTACTGTCATGGTAATTACAATGTCGATGCCCGTCTCGCGCCGAAGAAACTCTCTAACAATTTCATCTCGACCGACCGGAGAACTTAACCCTCGTTCCCGCATAGCCTCACATCCGCCGTCACATAGTATGAGAAGGCGGAGCGTTGCAGACTGGGCGCTGCGCAATTGCTCGGCCTTGGCCTTGAGCGCGTTCCAGACAGCGTTTCTGTCTATATGCAAAACACTTGTGAAACTTGGATGACCATATGAAGCGTATTGTGACTTCTCCTTGAATGTCACCTCGATATGGTAGCCGCTGGAGCTAAAGATTTTCTTGTGCCCGTAGTCCTCTCTACGAAGACGCTCGCGAATATATGGCGCAAGTTTATCTTTCAGAAATCGTTCACGGTCTGATCCCTTAGGGAGCTTAAGAACGACTCGACGTTTGCGATATTCGCCAACATCAGCTGCATGAACATATACGTCAAACTGCGATAGATCCGAATCATACTTCTTCGCGATGCGATCAATATCTTCCATCAGCAATTCAATTGGGCTATCCTTCTTTGCGCCTCTATCAGAAACGCTTGTGACGTCGCCCACTACAAGAGTTTTCGTTTCCGGTAGTAGGAAACGAAAATCAGGTGTCCGCCCGTTTGGAAGGGGCATCTCATGCGCGAAGCCAGGAAGATCGGCAAAACACGTCAAGATGACTGCTTCCCACATGGCCGCAATTCGATCTGGACTCCTTCGATTAAGTCTCGCCGCCAAGCTCGCATGTTGATCGACGGTCAGATGCCTGCGAAGGGTGTCGAGACACTTTTGAATATGACGTCGTGGAAAAATGAAGGGCATGCCGCCTTCTAAATCTTGGCGCGCAAGCTGTCATGTAATTTTTACGAGCAGCGAGTGCGCCCACCCGGCGGTCGGGCGCTGCCCTTTGTTGCGATGGTACTGGGGTGTGCAGCGCCCGCGCTCCCGGCCCTCGCCGGTCTGCTCGGGCGCATCGCGCCGGAAAACAGGCCAGTGGAGCTTTTGTCCTCTCCCCCTCGGGCGGGCGCTTCGCCCGGTGAGCGTGTGCGGTGCGCTACAGCGCGCCGTCCCTCCTTTGCCACTTGCGGCTCTTCCTTTCCGGTCTGACCCACCCGTCAGTGCCCGACCGGCTTGACTTCTGCCGCCGTCCGGCCCCCTGATCGGGGCTGACCGCGTCGAGCATCCCATGGCCGCCATCCCCGTCGAAACCCTCTATCTCACTCCCGGTGCGACCGGCAGCCTGCAGCAGCAGATCCGGGGGATGGTCACCGAAGGCATCCTCGCCGGGCGGTTCCGGCCCGGCCAGAAGCTGCCGTCTTCGCGCGGGCTGGCGGCGCATCTGGGCGTCAGCCGGATCACCGTGACGCTGGCCTATGCCGATCTGGTGTCGTCGGACTACCTCACATCGACCGGGCGGTCGGGCTATTTCGTCTCGGAGACCGCGCCGCGCGCGCGGAATTTCCGGCGGCGGGCACCGAAGCCGAGGGCGTGGATTTCGCGGCACTGACCGGGCGCAGGTTCAGCCGGGCGGCGCGCGTGGACCGGCCGCAGGAGTGGGAGCGTTTTGCTATCCCTTCATCTACGGGCAGGCGGACCCCACGCTTTTCGACCATCAGAACTGGCGGCAATGCGCGCTGCGGGCGCTTGGCAAACGGGATTTCCCGGCGCTGACCTCGGATTACTACGAACGCGACGATCCGCTGCTGATCGAGCAGATCCTGCGCACCATCCTGCCGCGGCGCGGGATCGCGGCGCGGGAGGGAGAGGTGCTGCTGACGCTCGGCGCGCAGAATGCGCTCTGGATCGCGGGCTCGGTGCTGCTTGGTCCGGGGCAGCGGGCGGTCGTGGAAAATCCGGGTTATCCCGGGTGGCGGGCGATCCTGGAGACGTCGGGCGCCCGGGTGCTGCCGGTGGATGTGGATGCCGAAGGTCTGCCGCCGGAGAGGCTTCCTCCGGCCGATGTGGTCTTTGCCACCGCCTCGCACCAATGCCCGACGAATGCAACCATGCCGGTGGAGCGGCGGGTCGCCCTCTTGCAGGCGGCAGAGCGGGAGGGGTTCGTGATCGTCGAGGATGATTACGAGTTTGAGATGAGTTTCCTGAAGCCGGCAGCCCCGGCGCTGAAATCGCTCGACCGTGAAGGGCGGGTGATCTATGCGGGCTCCTTCTCCAAATCCATCTTTCCGGGCTTGCGGCTTGGCTATCTGGTCGGCCCCCCCTCGTTCATTGCCGAGGCGCGGGCCCTGCGGGCGATGGTGTTGCGCCATCCGCCCGGACATCTTCAGCGCACGGTCGCTTATTTCCTGGCGCTTGGTCACTACGATGCGCTGATCAACCGGATGCGGCTGGCCTTCCGGCGGCGGCGGCAGGTGATGGTCGAGGCGATCGCAGCGGAGGGGCTGGAGATCGCGGGGCAGGGCGGTGTCGGTGGATCGTCCTTCTGGATGCGCGCGGCCGAGGGCGTGGATACCGAAGCGCTGGCCCTGACCCTGCGCGAGAAAAGCGTGCTCATTGAGCCGGGCCGGGCGTTCTTTGACCCATCCTCCGCGGTGCCGAACCATTACCGGCTGGCCTATTCGTCCATCTCGCCGTCGCGGATCCCCGAAGGATCGCGCGGATCGCGGCGGTACACGTGGCGCGGGACGAGAAGGTTTCGATGACCAACGCGGTTCAGCTTCTCGACCAGCAAGTTCCTTTCGTTCATCTTCGCGCC
>JAAURK010000231.1 GCA_012032275.1 Tabrizicola sp. | reverse complement strand
TCCTTGTTGTTGTTGATGAGGACGGCGGCGTTGCGGTCGAAGCGGATGATCGAGCCGTCGCGGCGCTTGATGTCCTTCGCGGTGCGGACGACCACGGCCTTCATGACCTGGCCTTTGAGGAAATTCAGCGCCGCGGCCTTGCCCTTCCGATAATCGGCAGCCGGTCCGGGATAGGTCGCGATTACTTCGTCGCAGAATCTCTCGATGGCACCCGCGTCGCTCACCTGTCGCCGCACCTCTTCACGCAGCGCCAGCACTTCTCGTTTGGTCGGGGGATCATTTTTAATGAAACGCTTCGTCATGCGGACGGCGCCAAGCGGCGCCACGCCCATCGGGTTCGGCACGGCCTCGTCGGCAACCGAAGCGGACCCCGTGGTCGCGAAAACCAGCCTCACATCATGGCCGGGATCAAGCTGCTGGAGCATCCGCACCAAGAGATAGGAGGCCCCAAATCCCCCGTCGGAGAGATGCGGATCAAGGCCCCAGAGCGAGAGGATACGCGAGGGAACCGCGGGCAATGCCGCGCCGAGCGCGACGAAATCCTCATCCTCCTCGGGGCGAAGGGTAAAGCCCTCCTCCGTTCTGGCAAAGCTGGAACCGGCACGCACCAGTGTGATCCGCGCGCTGACCCGCGTCAGTTCGGCAATCACGGCCGCTGTGACCATGTCCTCACCGCCCAGCACCAGCCAGTCCCCCCCGGGCTCCGGCGCTGCGCCAGGGGCGGAGGCCTCCCGCCACTCCAGCGCCTCGATCCAGTCCGCGGGATCGGCGATCCGGGTCAGGGCGACGGGGGTATCGTCGGCGGTGGCCTGCGCATGGCCCCGGCCCGGCTCCACCCAGTGGCGGTCCTTCTCGAACGGATAGGTCGGAAGCGAGATCCGGCGCCCCTCGTCCCCCCCCGGCGCCTGCGTCCAGTCGATCTCGCAGCCATGGACCCAGAGCCCGCCGAACGCGGCGGTCACGACGCCAAGCTCGTTCTCGGGATCGCGCGGGCGGGGTGCGGAGTAGAGGATCGCGCGTGGCTTGTGGGCGGCCTCGACCATCTCGACCAGCGGGCCGAGAGTCTGGCCGGGGCCAACTTCGATGACAATCCGGTCGGGCTTTGACAAGGCGGCTGCGACCGCATCGGTGAAGCGCACGGTATGACGCAGATGGCGCACCCAGTAGTCGGCCGAGGTGAAATCTTCGCCCTCGCCCCACCCGCCGCGAAGCGAGGATACCATCGGCACCGTGGGTTTGCCGAAGCGCATCCCGTCAAAGCCTGCGCGGAACCGGTCCAGCTGCCCGTCAAGCTGGCGCGAATGGGCGGCGACATCGATATGGATGCGGCGGGCTGCCAGATCGGTGCCCGCAAGCCGCGCCTCCAGCGCTTCGACATCGGCGCGTTGCCCGGAGACCACGGTCGTGTTCGCGCCGTTGATCGCGGCGATATCCAGCCGGTCGCCGATCAGCTCGGCCACCTTCGGCGCGCAGGCGGGGACAGTGGTCATCGCCCCGGCCGGAGCCGCATCCATCACCTGCCCCCGCAGCGTGACGATCCTCAGCGCATCGGCAAGCTCCAGCGCACCCGCGATCACCGCCCCGGCATATTCGCCGACGCTATGCGCCAGGATCGCATCGGGCCTGATGCCCCAGGCTGCCCAGTGCATCGCATAGGCATATTCCAGGATGAAGAGCGCCGGGATCGCATAGCCGGAACGCCCGAGCTTTTCCCGCGCTTCGGCATCTTCGAAGGCGCGGTCGAACATCATCTGCCGCAGATCGGCCGGTGCATCGGCGGGAAGCGCTGCAAAACAGGCCGCGACAGCGGCGGCGAAGGGCGGCGATGCGGCCAGCATCTCGGTCCCCGCGCCCGGATATTGCGCACCACCCCCGGGGAACAGGAACAGGATCTCGGGCTGCGCTTGCGCCGCCTGCCGTTCGACCCGCCCGCGCTGCACCAGAAGCGACGCCTTCGCCCCCATCAGTTCCGCCAGATCCGCACCACTTCGCGCCGCAATCGCCAGACGGTCAGGGAATGTCCGCCGCCCTTTGCGCAGGGTGAAGGCGATATCCGCCGGATCATCCTCGGTCATTGCGAGGAACGGGCGCCATGATAGCGGCAGGCGGTCAAGCGCACCCCGGCTGCGGGCCGAAAACGGAAAGATCCGCCATCCCTCGGTCGAGGGCGCGGCGCCGCGCGGGGCCGCTTCCTCAACGATCACATGCGCATTGGTCCCGCCGACGCCCAGCGAGTTGACGGCGGCACGGCGCGGATGCGGCCCTGCCGGCCAGTCCCGCCCCTCTGCCTCGACCCGGAACGGACCGGCACTGAAATCGTAGCGGCTGTTCGGGGTCTTGAAGTTCAGGCTTGCCGGCAGATGCCGACGGCGCAGCGCTTCGACCACCTTGATCAGGCTCGCCCCGCCCGCGGCGGTATCGAGATGCCCGATATTCGTCTTGACCGAACCGATGCCGATACTGCCGTTGCGCGCCACGCCGTAAACCTGCCCCAGCGCCGAAAGTTCGATGGGGTCGCCGATCGGCGTTCCGGTGCCATGCGCCTCGATGTAGGAAATCGTCTCGGCCCCGACCCCTGCAAGCGCCACTGCCTCTGCTGCCGCTTCGGCCTGACCATCGACCGATGGCGCAAGATAGCTCGCCTTTCCCGCGCCGTCATTGTTGATCGCGGTCCCGAGGATGATCGCCTTGATGTCGTCGCCATCGGCAAGCGCGTCTTCATACCGGCGCAGAACGAGGATCGCGGCGCCAGAGCCGAACACCGTGCCCTGGCTGGCATCGTCGAACGCCCGGCAGAGCCCGTCGGGCGACAGGATTTCGCCTTCCGCGTAACGATAGCCCTGCCGGTGCGGAAGTTCGATCGTCACGCCCCCGGCAAGGGCCATGTCGCTTTCCATGTTCAAAAGCGAGTTCACCGCCATGTGAACCGCGACCAGCGATGTGGAACAGGCCGTCTGCACCGCCACCGAGGGGCCGGTGAGGTTCAGCAGATAGGACAGGCGCGTCGGCAGGAAATCCTTGTCATTGCCGGTATGGCGCAGCAGGAAAAGACCGATCTCCTCCACCAGATCGGGGTTCGACAGCAGGTTGTAGGGCAGATAGGCCTGCATCCCGGAACCGGCAAAGACACCGATCCGGCCATCGAAATGCTCGGGCATCCGGCCCGCATCCTCCAGCGCCTCCCAGGCCGTTTCCAGAAAATGCCGGTGCTGGGGGTCAAGGATCGACGCCTCGCGCGGGGAAAAGCCGAAGAAGCCTGCGTCGAAACACTCCATATCCGGCAGGATGTTCGCCGCGCGCACATAGGCCGGATCGGCCAGCGCCTTGCGGCTTACGCCTGCGGCAAGCAGTTCGGCATCGCTCAGCCGTTGGGTCGCGGTTCGCCCCTGGCGCAGCATGTCCCAGAATTCCGCCACATTGCGCGCGGCCGGAAACCTTCCGGCGCGACCGATGATCGCGATGCGGTTGTCCGGGCCATCGGCGCTCATCTTCGGCCCATCCTCGTCAGGCGCGCGGCAGCCCGCGCCGCACCGCGGCTTGCCGCATCGGGCCGCTCCTCCCCCGCATCCGAGAGATGAGCCGCAAGCGACCGCACTGTCGGAAAGCGGAACAGATCGGTGATGGCGATATCGCGGCCAAGTGCGTCACGCATTTGCCGCTGCACCTGCACCACCAGCAGCGAATGCCCGCCCATGTCGAAGAAATTCGCCGTGACCGCGACCTCCGTCAGCCCCAGTGCCGTGGCCCAGATCCCGGCAATCGTCTCTTCGGTGGAGCCCCTGGCGGTTTCGACACCGACCTCCACCCGCTCGGCGCCCGGCTTTGGCAGCGCCTTGCGGTCGATCTTGCCATTCGGCGTCAGCGGCATCCGGTCAAGGGTCACGAACTGGCTTGGCACCATGATGTCGGGCAGGGTGGAGGCGAGCGCAAGGCGCAGCGCATCGGCGTCCGGGCGAGGACCACGATCGGCCGTGACATAGGCGACAAGCCGCGTGTCACCGGGGCCGAAGCTCACCGGATGCACCACGCCGTCGCGCACGGCCGGTTGCGCCCGAAGCGCCGCCTCGATCTCGCCCAGTTCGATCCGGTGGCCCCGGATCTTCACCTGATTGTCGATCCGGCCAAGAAACTGCAGCCCGCCATCCGGCATCCGGCGGACGAGGTCGCCGGTGCGGTAGACGCGGCCCTGCGGCGTCTCGACAAAGCGCTCTGCGGTCAGGTCGGGCCGGTTCCAGTATCCCGCCGCAACACCAGCGCCGCCGATCCAAAGCTCTCCCGGCACAAGCTCTGGCAGGGCGCGCCCGTCCGCTCCATGGACCGAGAGGGTGGTGTTGACGATCGGCGCGCCAAGGGGCACCCGGTCACCCACCTGATCCAGAACCGCCACCGACGACCAGATAGTCGTCTCGGTCGGCCCGTACATGTTCAAAAGCCGCCCCTTCAGCCCCGACCGCAGCCTTTGCGCCAGATCGGGCGGGAAAGCCTCGCCCCCGACCATCAGGCAGTCAAGCCGCCGAAGCGCCGAGGCCCCCGCCGCATCCGCTGCAAGAAACGCAGCCATCGAGGGCGTGCATTGCAGATGGGTCACCGCCCCGGTGACGATGTCTTCCGCCACGCTGGCCTTGCGCATCACGCCGCCTTCGGACCGCAGACCATCCATCAGGCTCTTGATATGATGCAGGTTTTCCAGGACCGTATCGGTCGCGATCCCGAAGTCGATCAGGCAGGCCACCTCGTCCACGCCCATTGCGGCAACATTGCGGACGATCTCCTTCGCTGTCTCGGGTGTGCCGAAAAGACCCGAGGTCTGGTAATACCGCTCGAACGCGTGATCCAGAAGCTGGTCAAGGTCTTCGGCAGACAGAGCCTCGCGCTCGAACATTTCCTGCGGGCTGATACCGGCGCTGTCGGCGCGGTTGACGATGGTCGGGAAGGTCCAGGCCGCCCGCCGTACCAGATCGACCGCGCTTTTCAGATAGCCCTTCATCGGCGCGCGTGCCGTGGCGCGGACGTGATCCTCGTTGTCGCTGACAAGGTATGCAGCATCAGAACCACATGCCCCGATCCTGCATGCCCCGCATCGCGCCAGGCGGCGCGATAGGCGGCGATCTTCTCGGCCACCTCCTCGAAGGTCTGACCCAGCAGATGCGTCAGCACCCCGCAACCAAGCCGGGCGGCGGCGGCGAAGGTCTCGGGGTTGCCGGCAGCCGTCAGCCAGAGCGGCATGTCCTTCTGCATCGGCTTGGGATGTATCTCGATCGGCACCGGTTTGCCATCCGGCCCGGGAAAGGCGATGCTGTCGCCTGCCCAGAGGCGGCGCAGCGTCGTCACGGCCTCCAGCATCGCATCCTTGCGCTGCGCGAAAGCCTCCGGCCGCACCACGAAGTCGTTCGGCTGCCAGCCAGAGGCCAGCGCGATCCCCGCCCGGCCGTTCGACAGATTGTCGACCAGCGCCCAATCCTCCGCCACCCGCACCGGATGATGCAGCGGGGCGACACAGGAACCCGCCCGCAGTTTCACGTTTCGGGTGATCCCGGCCAGCACGGCCGAACTGATCGCCGGGTTCGGATACAGCCCGCCGAATGCGTGGAAATGGCGCTCTGGCGTCCAGATCGCGGCAAAGCCGTTCGCATCGGCAAACCGCGCTCCTTCCAGAAGCAGGCGATAGGCGTGCTGCCCCTGCCCTGCCGCTTCGGAGGAAAAGTAGAACAGCGAGAAATCCGGGATCGCCGCCTCTCCGGCCCCGTCGACCTGCAAGACCAGCGTGGCGCCGCGCGTCAGGGTCCAGAGGATTTCCAGAACCGAGATGTCGAAAGAGACCGAGGTCACCGCCAGCAGCCGCGATCCGGCGGAGAGCGGCACGACGTCATCCATCCCGGCAAAGAAATTGATTACCGCCCGATGCGGGATCATTACCCCCTTCGGCTTGCCGGTGGAGCCTGAGGTATAGATCAGATAGGCCAGATCGTCGCCCGACCCCAGGCCCGCACCGGGGGCAGGACCGGTGGCATCGGGCGCAACGATCCGGGTCGGGTCCAGTGCCAGCCGGGCCGCAGAGGCAGGGCTGGCGACGATCAGCGACACTCCCGCATCCCCGATCATGTGGTCAAGCCGATCCTTCGGATAGGCCGGGTCAAGCGGAAGATAGGCAGCGCCGCTTTGCAGGATCGCCAGCATGGCGATCACCAGATCGGCCGAGCGTTCAAGGCAAAGCCCGACAATTGCCCCCGGCCCCGCACCCCGCGCGACCAGCGCCCCGGCAAGTGCCGCGGCCCGTGCCGCAAGCTCGGCATAGGTCAGCCGCGTTGCCCCTGCCTCAAGCGCAATCGCGTCGGGGGTCCGCGCCACGGCCGTGGCAAAGGCATCCTGGATCCGCGCCACCGGGTCGGTTGCCGCAATCGGGCCGGAGAGGGCATCTTTCCCGGTCAGCGGCAGATCACTGATCCGCGCCTTGGCAGCGGAGAGGAACCTGGCCAGGTAGGCGGCAAAATCCTGCGCCATCACCTCTGCCGTTGGCAAATCCGCCACCCCCGCACGCAGAACGAAGCGCAGCGGGTTCAGGGCAAGCGCAAACCGCGCCTCGCCCAAAGCCCGGCGGTCATCGGATTCGGCCCCCGCATAGACGACGGACAGCGCCAGAAACGCTGTCTCGCGCAGGTCCGCATCAAGCAGCCTGCGCGGTCAGATGATTGTCGAGAAAGCTGGCGAGATGAATGACGAAATGCGGCCGCCCCCCATCCTCTATCATGCTGTTGGCATAGGGGTGCC
>JAAURK010000230.1 GCA_012032275.1 Tabrizicola sp. | reverse complement strand
CAGCGCGATGTCCAGCGCCACGAGTGCGGCCCCGACCACCGCAGGCGGCAGCGCGTTCGAAAAAAGGTAGGGCCGGGCGCGCTGGCGCAGAAGGTCGATCACCGCCCGCGGCCCCGCGACATAGCCGCCAAGCGCGCCGCCAAGCGCCTTGCCAAGCGTACCGGTCAGGATCTCCACGCTGATCCCGGAGCGGGCGGGCGTTCCGCGCCCCTCGGGCCCGACAAAGCCTGTGGCATGGCAGTCGTCCACCATCACCATTGCGCCATAAGCATCTGCCAGAGAACGGATTTCCGGCAGTTTCGCATAATACCCGTCCATCGAGAACACACCATCCGTCGCAATCAGGACGAACCGCGCTCCGTCCGCCCGCGCCGCCTTCAGCTGCGCTTCCAGATCGGCCATGTCGGAATTGGCATAGCGATAGCGCCGCGCCTTGCAAAGCCGGATCCCGTCGATGATGCTGGCGTGGTTCAGGCTGTCCGAGATCACCGCATCTTCCGGGCCGAGAAGCGGTTCGAACAGCCCGCCATTGGCATCGAAACAGGCGGCAAAGAGGATCGCATCCTCCATGCAGAGATAGTCGGCAAGACGCGCTTCCAGCTGCCGGTGCAGATCTTGCGTGCCGCAGATGAACCGCACGCTCGCCATGCCGAACCCATAATCGCGCATGGCCGCCTCCGCCGCCGCAATCAGGCGCGGATCATTGGCCAGCCCCAGATAGTTGTTCGCGCAGAGATTGAGCATCTCCCGCCCCGCCATCCGCACATGCCCGCCTTGTGGCCCGCTGATCAACTGCTCGCGCTTCATCAGCCCGTCCGCCTCGATCCCGGCCAGCTGGTGGGCAAGGTGGTCCAGAAACATCATCCGGTCGGTCATCGATCCCTCCGCGCTCCTGCGCCCAGATAATCCCAGCCCGGCAGTATTGTCATCCCTGTCGCAGCCCTTTCACTTTGGCCAAAATATCCTCGGGGGGTGCGGGGGGCAGACGGCCCCCCGCTCGACGCCCGGATCAGGTGCCGCAATAGGTGACGTACTGCCCGAAACCCGAGGGGGCGGGCAGCATATAGGCCTCGTTTTCGGTGAAGGGCGCGGTCACCGCGGCCAGAAGCCTGTGGAACGGCGCCATGTCGCCCCCGGTCGCGGCGGCGAGCGCCTCTTCAACGCGGTGGTTGCGCGGGATCACTGCCGGATTGACCTCAGCCATCCGCCGGGCCGAGCCCGCATCCGCCCGCGCGCGCCAGCGCGGCAGCCAGGCCGCCATGGCCGTGAAATCCTCGAAAAGCGGCCGCAGCGCGGAAGGATCGTCAAGGCGCCGGAAGGTCAGTGTCCAGTCCGCGCCCTGCATCGCCTGAAGAAGATCGTCGATCAACGCGCCATCGCATGGCTCCTCGCCCGTCAGACCAAGCTTGGCCCGCATCACCGCCTCCCAGGCGGCGCGGTACCCGGCGGCAATCCCCTGCAACCGCGCATTTGCCAGCGCGACCGCCCTTTCCCCATCCGCATCAAGCAGCGGCACCAGGCATTCGGCGAGCCGCGCAATGTTCCAGCCAAGGATCAGCGGCTGGTTCGCATAGGCATAGCGTCCCTGATGGTCGATCGAGGAAAACACCGTGCCCGGCGCATATCCTTCCATGAAGGCGCAGGGGCCGTAATCGATCGTCTCACCCGAAATCGCCATGTTGTCGGTGTTCATCACGCCATGGATGAAGCCAAGCCCCATCCACTGCGCCACCAGCCCGGTCTGGCGCGCAATCACCGCGTCAAGAAAGGCCAGATAGGGTTCGGCGGCACCCTGAAGTTCTGGATAGTGACGGGTGATGGCATAATCGGCCAGCGCGCGAACGCGCGCGGTGTCACCCCGCGCGGCAAAGAACTGAAAGGTGCCAACGCGGATATGGCTTGCCGCCACCCGCGCCAGAACTGCGCCCGGCAGCCGGTTTCGCGGGCCACATCCTCGCCCGTTGCCACCACGGCAAGCGCGCGCGTCGTCGGCACGCCCATCGCCGCCATCGCTTCGGAAACCAGGTATTCGCGCAGCATCGGCCCCAAAGCCGCCTTGCCGTCCCCGCCGCGCGAAAAGGGTGTGCGGCCGGAGCCCTTCAGCTGGATGTCCCAGCGCCGCGCGTCGGGCCCGAGCACCTCGCCCAATAGATGCGCGCGCCCGTCGCCAAGCTGGGGAGAAAAGCCGCCGAACTGGTGCCCGGCATAGGCAAGTGCCACGGGTTCGGCCCCCTCGGGCAGGGCCGCGCCCGAAAACCAGGCCGCGCCATGCCGGGCGAGACTGTCCGGATCAAGGCCAAGTGCGGCGGCAAGATCGCGGTTCAGGACCAGCAGCTCCGGGGCAGGGGCCGCATCCGGGGTCTGCCGAAGATAGGTTCCCGGCAGGTCGCGGACATAGCTGTTGTCGAAGGCAAAGGTCATCTACGCTCCCGCATCGGCCCAGATATGTGCCCCCGAGGGCCTCGGCGCAAGCGCTATGGCGGACACTCAGTCGAGGCGGAACTGTTTCGCCAGTTTCAGGCCCTGACCCTGGTAGTTCGACGCGATGCCGCTGCCGTAAAGCCGCGTCGGTCGGGACGACATCTTCTCATAGACGAGGCGGCCCACGACCTGGCCGTGTTCCAGCACGAAGGGAGCCTCGTGGCAGCGCACCTCCAGAACCCCGCGCGACCCCTGACCTCCGGCTGCGGCATGGCCGAAGCCCGGGTCGAAAAAGCCCGCATAATGCACCCGAAACTCTCCCACCATGGCAAGGTAGGGGGCCATCTCGGCGGCATAGTCGGGCGGGATCGTCACTGCCTCGCGGCTGACGAGGATGTAGAAGGCGCCGGGATCAAGGATGATGCGGCCATTCTCGGCATGGACCTCTTCCCAGAAATCCCGCGCCGGATACTGGCCGATCCGGTCAAGATCGATCACCCCGGTATGGGGTTTGGCGCGGTAGCCGACAAGCGTTCCCGTGGCGGGCTGCAGATCGACCGAAAAGCCCAGCCCTTCGGAGATCACGGGGCTTCCCGAAACGAGTGGTTCGCGCCGATGCAGCGCCGCAAGATCGGCATCCGACAGATGCGCCTGTCCCGCGCGAAACCGGATCTGGTTCAACCGCTGCCCCGCCCGCACCAGCACCGAAAAGCTGCGCGGGCAGACCTCGGCGTAAAGCGGCCCCTGATATCCTTCAGGGATGCGGTCGAATTCCACGCCACCATCGGTGATGCTGCGGGTCAGCAGGTCAAGCCGCCCGGTCGAGGATTTGGCATTGGCGACCGCCGTCAGCCCCACGGGAAGTGCCAGGCTTTCGGCAAGCGGGATCACATAGACGCAGCCCTTCTCAAGCACCGCGCCCCGCGTCAGATCGAAGCGGTGCATCTCGAACTCGGCAATCCGATCCGCGACCTTGCGACCCTGTCCCGCCAGGAAAGAGGCCCGGACCCGGTAGGCAATCGGCCCCAGCCGCAAATCAAGGCTTGCGGGCTGGATCTGGTCGTCAAGGATCAGGGGATCGGCCGTTATCGCTCCGTCGGCGATCATGCGCGTGATGGCACTGTCGGCAAGGACGCCAGGATCGGTCACCTTGGCCTCCCTTGCTGGCCGGAATGAAAAACCGCCCGCACTGCGATCGGGCAGGCGGGCGGCTTTGCAATGGTCGGGCCGGAGAGATTCGAACTCTCGACCTCCCGCCCCCCCAGACGGACGCGCTAACCAGGCTGCGCTACGGCCCGACACGGGGGGATACATACCGATATTCCGGGCCGGAGCAAGCGGGAAAGCGCATTCGGGCCGTCACGGGCGCGGCGTGCCGGTATGGCTGGCAAGCATCGCGCGCAATCTGGAGAGACGCGCGCATAATGCTGCCACCTCGGCCTGATGCGCCATCAGAGATCCGGGCGGGAGCGCCCTGATTCTGCTGGCAATATTGGTTTCCTCTTCGGGGTCGGCGGTCCGGGCGGCGGGTGCCTCTGCCACCGCTTTCGCGGCTGGTTCGCGGGCCGGCATCGGCGGGAAGGGCAGCACCGCCTGGGTGCCGATCTTCGGGGGCTCCTCAAGGGCCGCAACCGGCTCTGGCTGCGGCGGCGCCATCTCGACCGCCGGTTCAGGCGGGGCTTCGACCTCTGGCGCCGCAATCGCGGCGACATCCTCAGGCCGCGATTGCGCGACGGCGTCTTCCACGACCATCGCCTCGTCGGAGGGTGTTTCGTCGAAAAGACCCGCGACATGGCGCACCCCGTGTTCGCGCAGGATCTTCTGCACGCCACGGATCGTCATGCCCTCGTCATGAAGCAGCCGCTTGATGCCGGTCAGCAGGGCGATATCCGAAGGGCGGTAATACCGCCGCCCACCCGCCCGCTTGACCGGCCTGATCTGGGGAAAACGGCTTTCCCAGAACCGGAGCACATGCGCAGGCGTCTCCAGATGGTCGGCAACCTCGCTGATGGTGCGGAAGGCGTCCGGCGATTTGTTCATCCGCGAGGATCCTCTCAGCGCTTCTTCTTGCCTGCCGCGACACGCTCTTTCATCAGATGCGACGGCCGGAAGGTCAGAACCCGGCGCGGGCTGATCGGAACTTCGTCGCCGGTCTTGGGATTGCGGCCTACTCGGGCTGATTTGGACCGGACGGAAAACGTGCCGAAGGAAGAGATCTTCACCGTCTCGCCAGTGGCCAGCGCATCCGACATGTGCTGAAGCACGGATTCGACCAACGTGGCCGATTCATTGCGGCTGAGACCAACCTGTCGGAATACCGCTTCGCTCAGATCCATCCGCGTCAAGGTCTTGTCGCTCATCACATCCCCCCAAGGTTATTTTGGAGCAGGATGCGGCGGATGGATTCCTGAGTCAATATCAACAACTTGCCGGACGGGCTTAAGAGCGGTTACCAGCGCAGGACAACCGATCCCCAGGCCAGACCACCACCGATTGCTTCGGTGACAAGAAGATCGCCTTTCTTGATCTGTCCGCGATCCCGTCCGACCGACAAGGCAAGCGGGATCGAGGCTGCCGATGTGTTGCCGTGGTCCTGCACTGTGACGACGACCCTCTCCATCGGCAGTTGCATCTTGCGCGCGGTGCCTTCGATGATGCGGATATTGGCCTGATGCGGCACGATCCAATCCACATCCTCATCGGAAAGGCCTGCTTTCGCAAGCGCATGGTGAGCGGTTTCCGCAAGTTTTTCAATGGCATGGCGAAAGACCTCGCGGCCTTCCATGCGCAGATGCCCGGTGGTGCCGGTGGACACGCCGCCATCGACGTAAAGCAGATCCTTGTAGCGGCCGTCGGAATTCAGATCGGTGGAGAGGATGCCGCGATCCTGCGGCGTGCCGGGCGCTTCCTCGGCCTCCAGCACCAGCGCACCGGCGCCGTCGCCGAAAAGCACGCAGGTCGTGCGGTCGGACCAGTCCATCAGGCGGCTGAAGGTTTCCGCGCCGATCACGAGGATCCGCCTTGCCTGACCGGAGATGATCAGCGCATTCGCATTGGCCAGCGCATAGATGAAGCCCGCGCAGACGGCCTGCACATCGAAGGCAAAGCCGCGGGTCATGCCAAGGGCCGACTGAACCATGGTGCCGCGGCGGGGAAGGTCAGATCCGGGGTAGAGGTCGCCAGGATGATCGCGTCAACATCATCGGCCTCAAGGCCCGCATCGGCCAGCGCGGCCCGTGCGGCCCGCGTCGCAAGATCAGAGGTGGTCTGCCCCTCTGCCGCGAAATGCCGCCGTTCGATCCCCGAGCGGGTGCGAATCCATTCGTCCGATGTCTGGACAATCGCCTCAAGCTCGACATTCGGGACGACCCTGTCCGGCAGATAATGCCCGACGCCCCTGACTACGGCGCGTATCGTCATTCGGCTTGACTGCTCCCCGGGCCTTCCGCGGCCCTCTCATTCGCGGCATCCTGCCCCGCGCGTTCGGCGGATGCAACCCGCGCTGCCAGCCGTTCGATGAAGTTCGACTGGGCAAGCTGATGGGCAAGGTGGATCGCCGCCGCGACTCCCGTGCTGTCGGCGGAACCATGGGATTTCACCACGGTGCCATTCAGGCCCAGAAAGACGCCGCCGTTCTGACGCCGCGGGTCGATGCGTTTTTGCAGCCGCTTCAACGAGTTGAGCGCCAGAAGTGCGGCAAATTTCGACAGGATGCCGGCGTTGAACGCCTCGCGCAGGAAATCGGCAATCAGCTTCGCCGTGCCTTCGCCGGTCTTGAGCGCGATATTGCCGGTGAAACCATCCGTGACGATGACATCCACCCGCTCTGACGGCAGATCCCCGCCCTCGACAAAGCCCACATAGTCGAAGGCCCCGGCATCCTGCGACGCGGTGATGAGGTCATGCGCCTGTTTCAGCTCTGCCCGGCCCTTGTGCTCTTCGGTTCCGACATTCAGAAGCCCGATCCGCGGGCGCTTCAGGCCAAGGCCGTTGCGGGCGTAGGAGGCGCCCATGAAGGCATATTGCAGGAGATCCTCGGCGTCGGCCTTGATGTCGGCGCCGACATCCAGCATCAGGTTGAAGCCGCCGGGATTGCGCGAGGGCCAGAGACAGGCGATCGCCGGGCGATTGACGCCGGGAAGCTTGCGCAGCCGGATCATCGAAACGGCCATCAGCGCGCCGGTATTGCCGCAGGACACCGCCACCGTCGCCTCGCCATGCTTGACGCTGTCGATGGCCGACCACATCGACGTGCCTTCGCCATGGCGCATCACCTGGCTTGGCTTGTCGTCCATTGTCACCGCGCGCGCGCGTGGCGCAGCGTGCAATGCGCCGCAAGGCCCGCGTG
>JAAURK010000229.1 GCA_012032275.1 Tabrizicola sp. | reverse complement strand
GTGTGAGCGACGCGCGCGGCGCGCGGCGCATGGTGGCGGTCAGCGTGCCATGGCCGAAAAGCCCGGCCCCGAAACCGGCAAGCAATGTGGCGACGATGAACAGCGGGGTCTGCGACAGATGGGCCGAAAGGATGATGAGTGCGAAGGCCGGAACGCCGCAGCCTGCCCCCACTGCCGCCACGCTCATCGGTTCACCGCCCCGCAACAGCCAGTGCGAGGCCAGCGCAAAGCCGACTAGCGTGCCAAGCGCCAGGACAACGGTCAGCTCCGTGGTACCCGATACCGACATATGCAGCACCTGCCCGCCGAACGGCTCCAGGATCACATCGGCCATGCCGAACCCCGCCGTCCCGAGCGCGATCACGACGAGCAGCCGCAGCATCCCCCTGCCCCGCACCAGCCGCGACCATGCGGTCTCGAAGCTGACAACGCGCTGCGGCACGGCGCTGCGCCGTCTGTCGCGCGCCTCCTGCTTCCAGAGCGCAACGGAATTCAGCAGGATCGTCACCACGGCCGCGCCCTGGATCACCTGGATCAGCCGCCCCGGCGTATAGTTCTGCAGCAAGAGCCCGAAGACGAAGGCGCTGACGATCATCCCGACCAGCAGCATGACATACATCAGCCCCACGACCTTCGGCTGATCCTCCTCCGGGACCAGATCGGTCGCGAGGGCAAGCCCCACCGTCTGCACCATATGCAGACCGGCACCGACAAGAAGAAAAGCCAGCGCCGCCGCCGACAGGCCGATCCAGCGCGGGGCGTCGACCGCCTCGCCATAGCCCGAGAGCACCAGAAGCGCGAAGGGCATGATGGCAAACCCGCCGAATTGCAGCATCGTGCCCTTCCAGATGAAGGGCACCCGCCGCCAGCCAAGCGCCGAGACATGATTGTCCGACCGGTGCCCGATCAGCGCCCGGAACGGCGCAAAGACCAGCGGCAGCGCCAGCATCACGCCAACCAGCGCCGCGGGCACGCGCAGCTCCACGATCATCACCCGGTTCAGCGTGCCGACCAGCAACACCAGCGCCATTCCGACCGTCACCTGAAAGAGCGACAGCCGCAACAGGCGCGACAGCGGCACTTCCTTGCTTGCCACATCGGCGAAGGGCAGGAAGCGGGGGCCGAGCCCGGCAATCTTTCCAAGGGCGAAACGGCGATATTCAAACATCGGCGTCCGATCGGGTTGGGCCGGTCTGCTGGCCAGGATATGGATACGGCCCGCCAGCCGAAGCTCGGGCGGGCCGCATGTTCACCGGAAGCGCCCCCTCCGCGCGGGGCCTGCCGTCATTCCAGGGCGGCCATCGTCTCCGGCAGCTGAAGGATCGCCTTCGTGACCCTCCCGTCCGGCAGCGTCACCAGCACCTCCTGCGTGCCCTGCGGCATGTAGGCGACAGTGGCGGCCTTCTGCTCTTCCAGTTCCAGCGCGGCCATGCCGGTCCCGAGCGGTTTGCCAGACAGAAAGTCCGCAACCCAGGTCGTGTTGCTCAAGACCGCGACATGCACCGCGAAAGACCCGACCGCAACCGCGGTCAGAAACAGCGGGACACCGACCGTCGGCTTCACGACGAGCCACATCTTTGCGTTGTTCATGATCCCCTCCTCACCCGAGCCAGGGCGTTGAAACGGCAACAAGAACATGGGCAATCAGGGCGATGACCCCGAAAACACGCGTGCCGTCGATGATATAGCTGTGAAGCTCTTCCGCTTCCTTGAGTGTCAGGCCGGTTGGCCAAACCTTATCCGGATCGTTGGACATCATGCTCCTCCGTGCCCGCGTCGTCCTGTGCTGAAGCTGGGACGGTCGACGACTTGCACCTTCCCAGGACACGTCTTCAAGGCCTTGCCCGTCATTGTGCCACAGCGACAATCTGTCACACATCTCATACATAATCAATTGTAAGTTTATCCGGACAAATTAGTCGCCTGACAGCATATTGCCGTCCCCGGCCACCATAATAGCCTTTCTCTTCCGTGGTCTACGCCTGCCAAACCGGCGATCGTCGTCATGCAACCCCGTCCCGCCTTGCGCAGGCTGGCGCAAAGCGGGGCCGCAAAGGCAGTCATTTCCGGAGTGCGGCGCACCGCGTGAGTCGTTTGTGAAATCGCTTCTCAGCCGCGGGTCGAGCCGCTAACATGTCAGCATGAGCGGCGGCGATCTTCTGCATGTGGTGACCACCGACGCGATATCGCGCGCGAAAGCGCCTTGGCCATGGGCTGATCTGGATCACCGGCCTCGGGTTTCTGGCCGTGGCGCTGGTTCAGGTGCTTCAGGCCACCGGGGCCGCCGATCCGGGATTTTCGACCTGGCGGCCGACGCTGTACGCCTATTGCATCTGGGCCTCTGCGCTCTGCTGGGGGCAGGTTCTGATCCGTGGCGAACGGGGCAAGCGTGTGCTCTTCGTGTTGCCTGCAGCGCTTTTCGTCATCTCGCTGACCGTTTTCCCGTTGATCTTCGGCCTGGCAATCGCTTTTTCCAGCTGGAACCTGTCCAATCCGGATGGCCGCCAGTTCAATGGCTTCGCGAATGCGGTGCAGATGTGGTCGGATCCGTTCTACTGGAACGCCCTGACCAACATGGTCTGGTATACGCTTGCAATCCTTGTTGAATATGCCATCGCCTTCGGCCTTGCATTGCTGCTGAACGCCCAGATCCGGGGGCGGAAGTTCTTTCGCGTGGCGTTCCTGCTGCCGCTCATGCTTTCGCCCGTGGCGGTGAGCTGGATGATCGGCAAATCGATGCTGGAAGCACGGTTCGGCCCGCTGGCGCGGCTTGCCCGCTGGCTTGGCTGGGAAAATCCCTCCTTCTTCGGGACGCTGGAAATGGCCAGGCTGACGATCATGGTGATGGATGCCTGGACCTTCATTCCCTTCATGATGATCATGCTGCTTGCGGGCCTTCAGGCCATCCCGAAAGAGCTGACCGAGGCAAGCCGCGTCGACGGGGCGACCGGCTGGAAAAGCTTTTGGGAGATCACCTTCCCGCTGATGCTTCCGGTATCGATCACCGCGATCCTGATCCGGGTGATCTTCAAGCTCAAGCTTGCCGACATCGTCATCACCGTGACATCGGGGGGACCGGGCGGGGCGACCGATACGGTGACCAGCTTCATCTTCCGCGAATACCGAGACCGGTCGAATGTCGGTTACGGGACGATGCTGGCCATGGTCTATCTGGTGATGATCATCGTCACGATGACCGCAATCATGAAGCTGACAGCCCGCTGGGCAAGGCCGCAGACATGAGCGAGACGCCGATCTTCAGGGATGGCGAGGCGGATCGCCGCTACCGGATGCAGTGGTTTGCAAGCCGTTTCGCGATCTACGGCATCCTGGCGGTCTGGGCGGTCATCTGCCTTTTCCCGATCTACTGGACGGCCACGACCAGCTTCAAGATGGCGCCGAATGTGATGCAGGGGCATCTTGTCCCCTGGTGGGATTATCAGCCGAAATGGCTTGGCTGGAAGTCGCTTGGCCTGTCGCCCGACACGATCGGCGCCTCGTCGACCGTGCGCGACGAATTTCTCAAGCGCTTCACCAATTCGGCGATCACGGCGCTGGCCTCATCCACGCTTGCGGTCGGTCTCGGGACATTGGCGGCCTATGGGCTCAGCCGGTTCCGCTATCGTTTCGGGCCGATGCGGAACGACGACATCTCGTTCTTCTTCGTCAGCCAGCTGATCCTGCCGCCGGTGGTGCTCGCCCTGCCCTTCCTCGTGCTTTACAAGGCGCTGGCGCTTCTGGATACGCGGATCGGGCTGATCCTGCTTTACACGCTGACGGTGCTGCCGATCGTGATCTGGATCATGAAGGACCAGTTCGCCTCGATCCCGACCGAGCTTGAGGAGGCGGCGATGGTGGACGGCCTTGGCGTCTGGGGGGCGTTTCTCACGATCATCCTGCCGATCGCACTGCCGGGCATGGTCGCCGCCTTCATCCTGAGCCTGGTGCTGACCTGGAACGAATATTTCTTCGCGGCACTGCTGACCTCGACCCATGCGAATACCTTGCCGGTGATGGTGGCAAGCCAGACCGGAAGCCAGGGGATCAACTGGTGGTCGATGGCGGCGCTGTCCTTCGCGGCGATCCTGCCGCTGATCGTGATCGCGGCGCTGCTGGAACGGTTCATCATCCGTGGAATGGCGGCCGGAGCGGTGAAATAGCGGCGGATGCCTCCGGCGGGAGTATTTGGAAAAGAGCAAGGCATCGACGGGCGGGGGTGGAGCGGCGGCTCACCCGCCCTCGTCGTGCAGGGCATGGGCGATGGAAGCCGTCTGGCGGTAAAGCGCTTTCCAAAGCGGATACTGGCGGCGATAGGCGGGCACCTCCTGCGGCACGATCTGGCGGTCTGCGGGGTTCCAGCGGGCGATGTCGGACGGCGCCACATTGCCAAGCGCCAGCGCCGCCAGAAAGGCGTTGCCATAACTTGCGCCTACGGTCTTCTCGCACAGCATCTGCGGCAGGCCCGCAAGATCCGAGGTTGCCTGCACCCAGACCTCGTTCCGGGTGCCGCCCCCGACGGCCAGCACCTTCTGCGGCACGGCACCAGCATCGGCATAGGTCTCCATGATCTGCGCCGTGGCCGAGGCGATGCCTTCCAGCACGGCGCGAAAGAGATCGCCGCGGCCATGCGTGAGATCGAGGCCGAAGAACGCGCCCTTGGCCCGCGGGTCGTGGATCGGGGTGCGTTCGCCGGAGAAATGCGGCAGGCAGAGAAGGCCGCGCGCGCCCTTCGGGCTGTCGGCGGCGGCCGCAGCCAGAGCCGCGAAATCGACGTCCGGGGCAAGGTGATCGCGGAACCAGTGGGTCAGCGTGCCGGAGGTGGCCAGCCCCGCCATCGCGGCATGGAGGCCCGGAAAGAGCCAGGGCGCATACCAAAGGCGCGGGTCGCGCACGGGAGTTGCCGTCACCTCGACGACGAAGATGGTGGAGCCATACATCAGCATCATCTCGCCCGGTGCCTGCACCCCGACCGATATCGCCTCGGCCGCCGCGTCAATGGTGCCGCAGGTGACCGGCGTGCCGGGGGCGAGCCCGGTTTCCGCGGCGGCCCCGGCAGTGATCACGCCCGCGATATCGGTGGACCACAGAAGCCGCGGCAGACGGTCGGGCGGCAGGATATCGGGGGAAGATCCGTGTTCCAGCGCAACGCCTCGGCGTCGTAAAGCGGCGCGAAACCCGCCGCGGTGAAATGATCGATCACATAGGCGCCGGTCAGTTTCCAGACGAGATAGCTGGTCGAAGTCAGCACCATGGCGGTACGGGCATAAAGATCGGGCCGGGTTTCCTTCAGCCAGAGGATTTTCGGCCCCACCGATTGCGAGGTCAGCGCATTGCCGGTGCGCGCGAGAATGACATCTTCGCCGATCCGGCGGTTCAGCGCCGCAATCTGGGCGGCGGCGCGGGTATCCACGCCGTAGAGAACCGCGTTCATCAGCGGCGTGCCAGAGCGATCGACCGGCAGCATGCAGGGCCCGATGGCCGAGACCGCGACCGCCTTGATCCTGGCAGGAGCGACCCCGCTTTCGGCCAGAAGCGCCCGGGTCACTGCGACGAAATCGCCCCACCAGTCCTCATCGGCGCGATGTTCGGCCCATCCCGGCTGCGGCACGATCATCCGGTGCGGATGGGTGGCGGAGGCAAGCACCTGGCCTGCGCCATCGACAAGGGTGCCTTTCGTCTCGAACGTGCCGATATCGATGCCGAGGGTGCAGGTCATGACGGCGTTTCCTGTTTCCCGGTCCGGGGTGACACAGGCAACGGTCTACCGCAGCCCGGCGGGGATGCAAACGCACTTTTCCTGCTGCCGCGCTGCCGACGGCTTTGAAATCGGGAAGGTGCGCTGTAGCCTGTCGGGAACAGGGGGGGGTGAGGATGCAGGCAGTGAGGCATTGGGACCGGCGCGGCGACGGCGGGCTGTCCTTCACCGAACTGGGGTTCGGATCGGCGCCGCTTGGCAATCTTTACCGCGCGATCCCGGAGGCGGAGGCACAGGCCCTGTTGCAGCGCGGCTGGGATGCGGGCATCCGGTATTTCGACACCGCGCCGCTTTACGGCTTTGGCCTGTCGGAGACGCGGCTGAACAGCTTTCTGCGCGGCAAGCCACGCGACGCCTATGTGATCTCGACCAAGGTCGGCCGACTTCTGCGGTGGGCACGGACCGATCTGCGCGACGGGATCGGAAAGTGGTTCGAGGTGCCGTCGCGCAACGAGATGTTCGACTATTCCTATGACGGGGTGATGCGCAGTCTGGAGATGTCGCTGGAACGGCTGGGTCTTGACCGGGTGGATGTGCTTTACGCCCATGATCTGGATATCTTCACCCACGGCTCCGCCGCCGCGCAGAGGGAGCAGCTGGAGGCCTTTGTCGCAGGCGGATATCTGGCGCTGAAGAAGTTGCGGGATGAAGGCGCGATCCGGGCCTTCGGCGCGGGTGTGAACGAATGGGAAGCCTGCCAGTGGCTGATGGAGCGGGGCGATTTCGATCTTTTCCTCCTGGCGGGGCGCTATACGCTGCTGGAGCAGGGGGCGGCGGGGTTCATGGATGCAGCGGCGGCGCGCGGGCTTGGCGTGGTGATCGGGGGGCCTTATAACTCGGGGATCCTCGCCACCGGCGCGCGACCGGGGGCGATGTTCGACTACAATCCCGCCCCGGCCGCAGTGATGGCGCGGGTGGCGCGGCTGCAGGCTGTCTGCGAGCGCCATGGGGTCCGGCTGATCGACGCGGCGCTGCAGTTTCCGCTGCGCCACAGGGCGGTGGTGAGCGTGATCCCGGGCGGTCAGGGCGTGGCGGAGATGGAGAGCAACC
>JAAURK010000228.1 GCA_012032275.1 Tabrizicola sp. | reverse complement strand
CGCGTTCGGCCCGATGCCGCCCAGCCTTTGGCCGGAAGGGGTGAGGCCGCGGTCGCGGCCAGCCCCCCCCAATTTCAGCCCCCCCAATCTCAGACCCCCACGTCAGGCCCCGCGCAAGAGACCGGCGCATCCGACAGGAGACGTCGCTGGCCGTGTCGGTCGTCGTGGCCCGCGCGATGACGCCGCCCTCGTGCCGTGAGAAGGTCCAGCAATGCTCGGTCGGGTCGCTTTCGTAGACAAAGCAGATCTCGGGGCCCTTCGGAAACCAGCGCCCGTCGCGGCAGGTGCCGCCAAGATCGGCATCGCGGACCTTGCGGCCGGGAAAATGCATCTCGCTGCCCCAATAGTCGCCGTCGACATAGTAATCGAGCGTATGGCCCGTGGAAAAGGCGTCGAATTCATCGGCGGTCATCGGTGTCTCGGCAGCCACCCGGAGAGGCAGCACCGCCAGTGACGACAGGGCGAGGCCGAGGATCGCCCCGCGGGCCACCTCAGCGCCGAAACCATGCCGTGGCCGGCGATCGGCGGGCTGGGCGGATTCCTGTCGGCAGGGGTTCATGCGCTGTCAGACCCCAGGTTCGGGCCAGTCACAGGACAGCCGGTGCGGCGAGTTGGCGATCTCTCGCACCGGGGCGTCAGGACCGTCGGTTGTGGCGGTTGCCCGAAGACCGTCGCCCTGCCGCCAGAAAAGCCGACAGTGAGGCCCGGGATCGCCGATATAGGTGAAACAGATTTCCTTCCCCTTGGGATACCAGATGCCGCTCTGACAGGGTCCGCCGACATAGGCCCAAATGACCTGCCGGTCTGCCAGATAGTCCTCGGTGCCATAGACAACGCCCTCCACCGCGAAGGTCAGGGTCCGGCCGGCGGTGAAGGTTTCGAATTCCGCGGCCGTCATCATCTCGTCCGCCACCGCGGCGGCGGGGAGGAGGGCCAGCGCCGCGACCCCGGCCAGCAGGGCTTTGCCAGGGTCATACGCCAACGTCCGGCCCCGTGCAGGTCAGGGGTTGATCGGTTGGCATGATCTCGACCGGCGCGCGGTCCGGCGGTTCTGCGGTATCAAAGGCCAGAAGGCCGTCGCCCGATTGCCGGATCGTCCAGCAATACTGGTCCGGGTTGCCGTCATAGGCGAAACAGATCGCATCTCCCATCGGATACCAGCGGCCCGTCTGGCAGAGATCTGCCGACAGCGCCCAGCGAACCCGGCGTCCGGGCAGATATTCCTCGATCCCGTAGACGACGCCGAAATCGGACCAGGTCATGGTCTTGCCCTGAGAGGCGGCGTCGAATTCATCCGCCGTCATCACCGGCCCTTCGGCGAGCCCGGCAGAGGGCGCGAGCGTCAGCAGCAGAAGCGTGGCGGCGACCTTCATCCTAGACCCCGACATCGGGGCCGGGGCAGGAAAGCGGGGCATCCGACAGGGTGACTTCGCTTGGCGGGCTGTCGCCGTTTGCCGCGCTGCCATGCGCCAGAAGCCGGTCGCCATCGCGCCGGAACGTCCAGCAATGCTCGTTCGGGAGGCCTTCGTAGACAAAGCAGATTTCCGTTCCTCGGGCGAACCAGGTGCCCTTTCCGCATTCCCTTCCCGGAATGGCAATGCGGACCTGACGGCCGGGAAAGTGCATCTCGCGGCCATAGATCTGCCCGTCTTGGGCATAGGATAGCGTTTTGCCAACCGAGAGGGCATCGAACTCCTCGGGCGTCAGGATCGTCTCCGCGCGCAGGCCCGGCGCGGCGAGGAGAAGCATCAGGCCCGCCGCAACGGCCCGCAAGTGCCGGTCAGACGCCGACATCGGGGCCTGCACAGGCAAGGGGTTCTTCGGTCTCGGCGACCTCGCTCAGACCGGCATCGGGGGCGTCGGTGACGGCCAGCGCGTCAAGCCAGCCACCCCGGTCCCAGAATTTCCAGCAATGCGGTTCGGGATCGCCGTCATAAAGAAAGCAGATGTCCTCGCCCTGCTGGTACCACGAGCCGAACTGGCAGATGTCGGCCGTGAAGGCCCATCGCACCCGTCTTCCGGGGAGGTACTCCTCGGTCCCGTAGACGCGGCCGGCCAGGGAATAGGTCATCGTCTTTCCCGTGGCGTAGGTGTCGAAGGCCTCGGCACTCATCGGTGGTTCGGCCTTGGCGATAACAGGCATCAGGAGCAGCGCGGCGGCAAGGGATGCAGGAAAAAGCTTCATCCCGGTCACACGCCCACTTCCGCGCCATGGCAGGAGAGCGGCGCATCCGTGCGGGCAATCTCGAGGATTTCGAACATCATGCCATCATCCAGGTAACTGCGGCCCCTGATCCTGCCATCGAGATCGTAGAAATGCCAGCAGGCGGAGGCACCGGGATCGCTGAACACAAAGCAGATCATGTCGCGCCTTGCGTACCAGCTTCCCTCGATGCAGGGATATCCCTCGAACGCCCAGCGCAGGCGTCTTTCCGGCAGGTGCTCCGCCGTGCCGCGAACCCCTTCGCCATAATCATAGGTCAGGGTCCGGGTTCCGATATGGGCCTCGAACTGATCGGCGGTCATGGGCGTATCCGCCCCGGCGGGCGGGGCCGTGATCAACAGGGCTGCAGTCAGGGTCGCGATCCACCGCATGCCCT
The DNA here is from genome assembly GCA_012032275.1 of Tabrizicola sp. Classification (GTDB taxonomy): domain Bacteria; phylum Pseudomonadota; class Alphaproteobacteria; order Rhodobacterales; family Rhodobacteraceae; genus JAAURK01. The sequence goes on along the minus strand of JAAURK010000228.1, from coordinate 4,208 downwards.
CAGACGCCCACATCCGGCCCGGAGCATGAAAGCGGGGCGTCCTTCTTCTCGATCTCGAAAATCTCCCAGCCGCCGCCTTCGCCCATGAACCGGCCCTTGATCGTGCCACCGAGATCGAAGAACAGCCAGCAGGCCGGTTCGCCGCCGTTTTCGTAGGTGAAACAGATCTGGTCGCCGTCTTCGTACCAGGTGCCCTCGAGGCAGGTATCGGCCTCGAACGCCCAACGGACGCGGCGATCGGGCAGATATTCCTCGATGCCGAGAAGACCGCCGCCATAATCGTAGGTCAGCCGGTTGGTCCCGACATGGGCCTCGAACTGGTCGCCCGTCATTGGCGTTTCCGCAAGGGCGGGCAGGCCCGCGATGATCAGGGCAACGGTCATTGTGGCGACAGGACGCATTCCGCTATACCCCCACATCCGGGCCGGCGCAGGGCAGCGGGGTCGCGGTCCGCTCGACCTCGACGATGTTGTCGGCGCCGGGCCCAAGATACTGGCCGTGAATGACCCCGTCGCGCAGATAATAATACCAGCACTTTGCCTCGGGATCATTGTCATAGACAAAGCAGATCTCGTTGCCCTGTTGTTCGTACCAGATGCCATAGACGCAAAGATCGCCCTCGAACGCCCAGCGGACCTTGCGGTCGGGCAGATATTCCTCGGTGCCGGAGACGCCACCGCCGTAATCATAGGTGATCGTCCGGCCGGTGACGTTCTGGTCGAACTGGTTTCCGGACAACGGCTCGTCGGCAAAGGCGGGAAGGGGCAAAAGAACAAGGCAAAACAAGAAGTGACGCATCTGCAGCTCCGTAACGTGACAGGCGCAGGATGCCAGAGGGCAAGAGGTTTTACCAGTCAGGGAGTCCGTTCCTTTGGTGACCATTTCGCGAGCAGCGGCTGCATCTTCCGCCGCCAGAGGCGGGGGATGAGAGCGATGGCGCAGGCAAGGGGCAGCGGCCAGGGCAAGCGGGGGGCCTCGCCCTCGGGCGGCAGTCGAAGGGCTGGATAGGGCCGGGCGGGATGGGCGTGGTGATCGGAATGGCGCGGCGCGTTCAGCATCATGGCCGAGGAAAACCAGTGCGGCGTGTTCCAGCTGTGCCGGGGGCCGACAGGCTCTTGCCGCCCATCGGGCAACGTGGCGCGCAGAAGGCCGTAATGCTGCACGTAATCGGACAGCAGGATCTGGCTTTGCGCGTGTGCCGCAAGGCCCGCCCAGACCAGAAGGCCAGCCGGTCCGGCAAGCCCGTATCCGGCCAGAAGCGACAGGACGCCGCCCGCAAGATAGACGCCGTAGGGATGCGGTCCGGGTGCCGCCGTGCGGCGGCGCAGGTCGGTTTCCGCCCACCAGCCCTGGCGAAAGCTGCCGACCCAGGCGCGGCGGGCGAAACGGTAATAGCCTTCCCCCGCGCGGCCGTATTCGGATCGGCGCCGCTTGCGACATGACGGTGATGCACAAGCCTGTGGGCTGATACGTGCTGGCCGAAAAGCAGCGTCGTATAGATCGCGGCTCCAAGCCGGAACAGGCCGCGGGCCGGACGATGGATCAGCTCATGCGCCGCCGGGTGCGAGACCTGGCCGAACCAGAACCCGGCGGCGAGGAAGAGAAGCACGCGCTCTCCCGCGCCAAGGCCGCTTGGACCGGCCACGGCCCAGGTGGCGGTCGGCAGCGCGGCAAGATGACCGACGGCAAGCGCCACGAGAAGCGCGTCCGTACCCGGAAACTCCTGCCCCTCGGTCGCGTCACCGGCGGCGAGCGGGACGATCTGATCCAGCAGCAGGGTCAGCACGCCCATGTAGAGAAACGCGGCCCAGATCCAGAGCCCGCCGAACATCGCCCCGGCCAGCAAAAGCGGCGCCGGAGTGAAGGCGGCAAGCGCGAAAAGCGGCATGGGAAGCGGCGCTCTGGTCATCGGCGGCGATTGTAGATCAGCTTTGGACCGCGGGGAAGCGCACCGGTGCGGGAGAGGCCTGCGGGCCTTCCCTCCGGACGGGAAAGCGATTAGGTGAAAGGGGCGTCTGGATCAGGAGGGCGGATGTCCTTTTTCACCAAGCTCAAGAACAGGATGTTCCGCTCGTCGGACAAGATCGGCGAAGGGCTGGAGGCACTGGTTGCCGAAGGCGCGGAGCGGCCGGACCCGGCGGGCGCCACTCCTCCCCTGCCGGTGCCGGAAGTGCCGTCCCCCGATCTGCCCGAAGTGCCGGCGCCCGAGCCGGTGGAACCCGATCCGGTCGACCCCCTGCCAGAGCCACCGATGCCCGAGGCCCCCCAGCCGGTCGAAACGGCGATCAAGCCTGGCCCGTTGACCCCGGCTGCGCCAGCGGCGGAGGAGGCAAAGCCCGGACTTTTCGGACGCCTGTTCGGGCGGACGGCAGCGGAAGAGCCGCGCCGGGTGCTGGATGACGCCATGCTGGAAAGCCTGGAAGAGCTGCTCATCCAGGCCGATATGGGCGTGGAGACGGCTGTCCGGGTGACGGCGAACATCGCCGAAGGACGCTTTGGGCGCAAGGTCTCGACCGGTGAGTTGCGCACGGCCCTCGCGTCGGAAGTGGCGCGGATCATGGCGCCTGTCGCGCGGCCGATGCCGCTTTACCCGCGGAAGCCGCAGGTCGTGCTCGTGGTCGGGGTAAACGGATCGGGCAAGACCACGACCATCGGCAAGCTTGCAAGCCAGTTCAAGGCCGCCGGAAAATCGGTCGTGATCGCGGCGGGCGACACGTTTCGCGCGGCGGCGGTGGAACAGCTGCAGATCTGGGGCGCTCGCGCCGGGGTACCGGTGCTGACCGCGCCAGAGGGGTCCGATCCCGCCTCGCTGGCCTATGACGCGCTGATCAGGGCGCAACAGGACGGCGCCGATCTCTTGATGATCGACACGGCTGGCCGGTTGCAGAACCGCCAGGACCTGATGGAAGAGCTTGCCAAGATCGTCCGCGTGATCCGCAAGATCGATCCGGATGCGCCGCAGAATACCTTACTTGTTCTGGATGCGACCACTGGCCAGAATGCGCTCGCACAGGTGGAGATTTTCCGCAAGATCGCGGATGTGTCGGGTCTGGTGATGACCAAGCTCGACGGGACGGCGAAGGGCGGCGTGCTGGTGGCACTGGCCGACAAGTTCGGGCTGCCGATCCATGCGATTGGGGTGGGCGAGCAGATCGATGACCTTGCTCCGTTTGATCCTGAGGAATTCGCAAAGGCATTGGTGGGGACAGAAGGATGATCCGCGCGGGGCTGATGGCGCTGGTGTTGGCGGGCCCGGCGGCGGCTGAGGGTCTGGTCGGTCAGGCGCTGTGCGCCGCCGTCTGGGACAAGGCCGACACGGAGATGGGTGGCCTTGGCGTCGTGACCGATGCATCGGTAAGGCAAGAGGGCGACTGGTGCGTTGTCGATGCGCCGGTTCTGGATGTGCAGGGCGACTATCGGGTGGACTGGCACATGGACCGGCTGCGGTTTCGCGGGTCGGCGCTGGGCTGGTTTGCAGGCGGCTCGACCCTACCCGAGGGGCTTGAGCTTGTGGTCGAGGGTCTGCGGGTGGTGGTGCAGACCGGGAACCCGCAGATGGACTGGTTGATTGCGGCGCAGGCGCGGCCGAACGGGATCGACGCCGAAGCTGTGCTGGGCTGGGACCCCGTTGCTAAGGTGCTGCGGCTGGAAAGGGTGAGCCTGGACTTTCCGGGCGACAATATGCTGCGGGCCTCGGCCGTCCTGACCGGGGTGGACCTGTCGTCGATGGGAGCGATGCAGATGTCGGCGACGGGCTTTGCGCTGACCGATGTCGACCTTGCGATCACGACGCATGGGCTTTTTGAATGGTATGTTCTGATGGTGCTGGGGTCTGTCGTGCTTCCGCCGGACGGCGACATGGACGCGGCGATGGAAACCTTCCGTGCTGATCTGTCGGAAACCATGGGTGATCTGCCGGAGACGAGCGTCTCGGCGGAAAGCAAGGCGGCACTTGACGTGCTGATTGCGGAGCTGCCGAACCCTGCGGGTGATCTGACCCTGTCCTTGCGGGCTGACCCGGGGCTGGGCCCGGTTCGGTTCGCGGGCTATGCGATGACGGGCGTGCCAGAGACGTTGTCCGAGGCTGCTCCGCTGTTTCAGGGTGTGACGCTGGACATTGGCTGGACCCATGGCGATGCGGATTAGGCTGGGGCTGGCGCTGGCGGTTGCGCTGGGTGGCCCGGTGGCGGGCCAGACTGCGGCGGAGT
>JAAURK010000227.1 GCA_012032275.1 Tabrizicola sp. | reverse complement strand
ACCTCGCCCCGCGCCGTCTTGGCGGCCACCCGCCGCCGCTGGCTGCCAAGGCTGGGCTTGGTGGCGATCCGGCGCTTTGGCGCAACAAGCGCGGCGCGGATCATCTCTGCCAGCCTTTCGCGGGCGATCTCGCGGTTCCTGGCCTGACTGCGGGTGTCTTCAACCTGAAGCACGATCGCGCCTTCCAGGGTCCATTTCCGGCCCGCGAGCTTTTTCAGCCGAGTCTTCACTGCTTCCGCCAGATGCGGCGACCGCTCCGCCTCGAACCGCAGCTCGACCGCCGTCGAGACCTTGTTGACATTCTGCCCGCCCGGCCCGGAGGCGCGAACGAAGCTTTCCTGAAGCTCCCATTCCTCGATGGTGACGGTGTTCGATACATGCAGCATGGGCAAAGGCTAATGCGTTGGCTGTCAAAGAGAAAGGGTTGCCGGAGTACGACAACCCTTTCCGAGATCTAAGGAGATGGGCCAGTTAGGCATTCCATCCAATCAGTGGTCTGTCGTCCAGAGGTTTGCCCCTAGAAAACACCCCCCATGACTGTCCCGACGCGCCTCTCCAATATCACTCTAGACACTGGATCACCTCCTTTCAAATGGTTGCCGATAGGGGAATCGTGACACAGATTTTGTGTTTGTCAAAACAAATCACGCTACCTTTGCCATCACCTTTCCGATGACGATGCGAAATGGCACAAGCGCAACCAATGCCAGCACGATCTTTACGCACCAGTCGGCCACGGCCAGCGAGACCCAGAACGGCACTTCCGGGCCAAAGCCAAGCAACGCCCCGGGTGCGGTGGCCCAGGAGACGTCATTGCCGGGCTCGATGACCGTCAGCGCGGCCGAAAACGCGATGGTGAAGAAGATCGCGGTGTCGAGGGTGGAGGAGAAAAGGGTGGAGACGAGCGGCGCTTTCCACCAGGAAGCTGTGCGCAACCTGTTGAACAGGGCCACGTCAAGAAGCTGCGCCGCGAGGAAGGCCAGCCCCGAGCCGAGCGCGATGCGCAGCGTGACAAGCGGGCCGAACTCGCCCTCGATCTGCGTGCCGATCAGCGAACAGACAAGCCCGGTCAGAAACCCGGCAACCACCACGCGCCGCGCGGCCGTGGCACCCTGAAGACGGTTGGTAAGGTCGGTCACCAGAAAGGCGAACGGATAGGTCAGCGCGCCCCAGGTGAGGTAAAGACCAAGCGGATGCTGCACGAGCACGTTGGAGGCCGCAACGACGACGGCCATGGCAAGGATGCCGGGGATCAGGAAGCGCATGTGATGTTCCGTTTTGACAAGGTCGCGGAGACTTGGCCCCCGACGATCGGGGACGGCGCGGGATAGGCTTCCGGTGCCGGGCTGTCAATCGGGAAGACGGTATTCGACGATCTCGGTCCGCTGGAAGGGCATGAAATTGTCGTCCGCGATCATGGTCAGCCGGATCGTCCCCTCCGGATCGCGCCAGACCGAGAGACCTTCGAGATTGTCATGCACGCCCGGCGCGGTCTCGAGCAGCGTCATGGCCGGGCCGGGCCCTGCGGGGCCGAAGGGGAACGCCCGAACCCGCATCGCGAAACCGGCGATGCCGTAGAAGGCGCGTTCCAGCAGATAAAGCCGCCCGTCGGGCCCGAAATCCGCCGATACGGGAACAAAGGGCCCGTCGCGGGGCAGGGAGAAGGGCTGATCCCAGGTGCCATTGGCGTAGCGAAACACCGGGAAGGGGGTAAAAGCGCTGCCCGAGCGTTCGGGAAGCGTGTAGAGCAGGCCATCGCCATCCATCGCGAGCGATTCAAGCGAGGCGTTGCTGGGCATCCGGGAAAAGGCGTCGGGCACGGGCAGGATGCGTACCGGCCCATCGAGCCCCTCCTGAACGGAAATGCGGGCCGCACGCTCGAACGAGATATAGATGCGGCCGTCCGGCCCCAGTTCCAGATCCTCGGCATCGCTGCGCCGCCGCGACAGCGCTTTGCCATCCTCGCCGACAAGGGGGGTGAGGGTATGGGCGACGACAGTGGAGATCCGGCCATCCGCCGCGCGCACGATCTCGGCGCGAAGGATGTGGCCCCGGTCGGTGACGGCAATCAGGCTGCATCCGTCCTCCGTCAGCCGCAGGCCGGAAAAGCCGCCGAAATCGGCGTTATCCGACTGCCAGTGATAGGAGCCGATGAACCCCGCCGCCGGTGGATGCCTCGCACTGCCCTGAAGACCGGTCAGAAGAGCGGCGGCAAGCCCTATTCCGACGACAGAACGTTGCGGCATTGCTTCGGCAGATCCGCGAGGGTGAACTCTCTCGCTCCCTTCTTGCGGGGCTCGTCTTCGGCGGGCTTCTTCGGCTTTTTCGTGGGCTTGGGGGGTGTGAGGTAATCTGTCACCCACCACGTCAGCGTGGCGTCGCAGCCGTTGCCGCCGCCCGAAAGCTCGGACACCGTCGGGCTCTGCGTCTGGCAGAGCCGCGCGCCCTTCGGGCATTTCAGGCGGACGTGGAAATGCGTGTCATGACCCGCGACCGGCCGGATCTTCTGCAGCCATTTGGTATCGGCCTTGGTCGCGGTCCTGCACATCTCTAGCTTCACGGCGGCGGCGACGAAGACGCGGTCCACCCGGGGGTCGGAGGCAGCGGCCTTCAGCAGAAGGTGATGACTGCGCGTCCAGTATTCGGTGACCGAGCGCTGGTCAGCCGACCGCACGGGGATCGACGAGATATCCTCCCGTTCGGCCCGCGTGAGATTGAGCCGCCGTGGCGGCAGCATCCAGATATCGGCATCAAGCCCGATCTGATGGCTGGCATGGCCCGAGGTCATCGGCCCGCCGCGGGGCTGACTGATATCGCCGATGTAAAGCCCGGCCCAGCCGACCTGCTGCGCGGCCACCGAGAGGCCCATCAGGAAATCGATCATCACCGGCTGGCCATAGTTGCGGTTGCGCGACAGCCGCATCACCTGCCAGCTTGGCCCGCTTTCAGGCAGCGCCACCAATCCTGCGGCGCAGCCCTTTGCATAGGTGCCGATCGGCATCGGATCCTGTCTTGACGGGGCATCCATCGCGCCGAAAAGCCTGTTGGCAAGCTTTTCGGCCTGGGCGGGAAAGGGCGCAAGCAAGGCCGCGCAAAGCAGAAAGCGCAAGATCATGATGGGGTCAACTCGCCTTTGGGTTTCACCCAGAGTAGCAGCAAAAGCCCGATGAGGAACAGCACGATCAATGGCGAGATGCCGATGCGCGGGCTGCCACTCAGCAGGGTGGCGGCGGTGATCAGCGCGGGCGCGAGAAATGCCGTCGCCTTGCCGGAGAGACCGTAAAGGCCGAAGCTGCTGGCCGCATTCTCGACCCGGGTGTGATAGACCATCAGGTCCGGCTTGCCGCCTGGACCGTGCCGCCCGCCGCGCCGATCAGCGCGCCGCAGATATAGAAGATCGTATCGGGAAGCCGCGAGGTTTCGGCCAGCGGAACGCCGAACAGGCTTTGCGGCGTGAGGCCCACCATCACGACGATCACCGAAATCAGCACGCAGACAGAGACCGCGATCACCGGCTTTGGCCCGAAGCGCGCGTCAAGTCCGCCTCCCGCCCAACAGGCAAGCCCGGCGGTGACGGCGGCCAGAATGCCGAAGATCCCGCTTTGCACCACCGTCCAGCCCATGACATTGCTGGCATAGGCACCCCCAAGCCCGTAGACCGAATTCAGCGCATCGCGGTAGAACATCGAACTCACCAGGAAGGCCGCAAGGCTGCGCCGTTGGCGCAGGTCGCGGATGGATTGCACCAGAAACGCAAGACTTTCTGAGACTTTCCTGCGCGGCCCGCTGAGCCGCGGTTCCTTCACCCACAGAAAGAACGGCACCATGAACACGATGTACCAGATCGCGGTAAACGGCCCGACCGAGCGGGTGCCTTCGCGCATCGCGGGGTCAAGGCCGAACAGCGGTTCGATCCCGATGAAGGTTTTCCCCGTGCTGCCGCTTTCGGCAAGAAAAAACAGCACGAGCACAAGCGCGGTCACCCCTCCCGCATAGCCGAAGGCAAATCCCGAACCCGAGACCTTGCCCATGTCTTCGGGCCGTGTCAGCGCGGGCATCAATGCGTTGGTGAAGGTGGTCGCCATCTCCATCCCGATGAAACCAAGCGAAAACCACAGGATCGGCCAGATCAGCGAGGGCATGTCGGGCAGGGTCCACCACAGTGCGACCGATCCGGTCACATACATGGCCGAGAACACCCAGATCCAGATCATCCGGCGCCCCGTGCCGTCGGCGATAGCGCCGAGGACCGGCGAGAGGACCGCGATCGTCAGGCCGGTGATCGTCTGCCCGCCGGTCCAGTAAGCCTGCGCCTGGGCGCTTGCCATCAGGGGGTCGGCACCCTGGGCCGCGAAATAGCCGCGCGCGACCTCGGCGAAATAGGGTCCGAAAATGAAGGTAAGAAGCAGCGTGTTATAGGGCTGGCTGGCCCAGTCAAAGAAAAACCAGCCCCAGATTCGTTTTCTTGCGCTGACCATTCACTGCCCCTGCTTTGCGGGCGAGTGAAGCCTGAATTCCGCTTTCGCGCAAGCAAGCTCAGGCGGCGGGGGGCCAGGGGCGCGTGGCTTCGGCGTCGATCCATGCCGTGACCCAGGCGGGCAACGGCGGGCTCTCTTCGGCGGCACCAAGCGCCCGGGCAAGCTCTGCGGGATCGACAATACCCGCATTCGAGGTGATCGCCGACCGGATCAGCGCCTGAGAGGTGCACTCGCCGCCTTTCCACATCGTCTGGTCGATGTAGAGAAACCGCTTGTCCCAGCCAATGCAGCGGCTGCGCATGGTAAGCCGGTTGAACAGCGTCACGCGCTTGCGGTAGCGGACCGAAGCCCCCGCGACGGCCAGCCCCCAGCGCTTTTGCGCAAGCACCCGGTGCATGCCCACCCGTTGACCAAGCGGCAGACGGCCAAGGTCGAACAGGGTCAGGGTGCGGCCGTTGTTCAGCTCTTTCCAGGGGTCAAGATCCCAGGGCCAACAGAGGTGATGCGACACATGCGTGTCAAACAGCCCGAGAGGCGGCGCCTTGCGGAATTTCCACAGTTCCTTGAACATGCGCAGAAAAGGATACATCGCAGCCTCCGTCGGATGCACAGGCCCTGCCGAAGAGGCGCGGAAAGGTCAAGCATAACGCCGCGTAGGGCATTGCTCTTATGGGGGCGGGACGCTACCTGTTCTACAACAGTTTGTGTTCGGAGCCGTGGATGAAATCCGTCTTTGATATCCTGATGCTGATCCTCGACATCGCGCAATTCGTGATCCTTGCGCATGTGATCATGAGCTGGCTGATCAATTTTCAGGTGCTGAACCTGCGCCAGCCGCTCGTCGCGGGCCTGTGGGACGGGTTGAACCGCATGCTGGAGCCGCTGTATCGCCCCGTGCGCAATCTGCTGCCGCGCAACCTCGGCATCGACTTCGCTCCGCTGATCGTGCTGATTGCCGTCTACGCGCTGCGCATCGTTCTTGTGAACAATCAGGCCGTGTTCCTCTGACAGATGCAGGCCGAAGAACTTCTCCACTCTGTCTTCGGCTTCGCAGAGTTTCGTCCCGGTCAGGCCGAGATCGTCAATGCTGTGCTGGCGGGCAGGAACACGCTGGCCATCATGCCGACGGGTGGCGGAAAATCCCTGTGTTTCCAGCTGCCTGCGCTGTGCCGTGAGGGCGTGACGGTGGTGATCAGCCCCCTGATCGCCCTGATGCGGGATCAGGTGCGCGCCTTGCGCGAGGCGGGGGTGGAGGCGGGCGCGCTCACCTCGGGCAATACGCCGGAAGAGACCGAAGAGGTGTTCGCCGCGCTGGATCAGGGCCGCTTGAAGCTCCTTTACATGGCACCCGAAAGGCTTGCCGCGGGCGCTTCGGTGCAGATGCTTCGCCGCATCGGCTGCAGCCTCATCGCGGTGGACGAGGCGCATTGCGTCAGCCAGTGGGGCCATGATTTCCGGCCCGATTATCTGCGCATCGGCGATCTGCGCCGCAGCCTTGGGGTGCCACTGGCCGCCTTCACCGCCACGGCGGATGAGCAGACGCGGGCCGAGATCGTGACCCGCCTCTTCGACGGGGTGGCACCAGAGACGTTCCTGCGCGGCTTCGACCGCCCGAACGTCCATCTTGCCTTCGCCGTCAAGGACCGCCCGCGCGAGCAGATTCTCGCCTTTGCCAAGGCGCGCGGGGCGACATCGGGGATTGTCTATTGCGCGACGCGGGCGAAGACCGAGACACTTGCCCAGGCCCTGCGCGATGCGGGGCATGGAGCGGTCGCCTATCACGGCGGGATGGAGCCGGAGCCGCGGCGTCAGGTCGAGACCCGATTTCAGCGCGAGGACGGGCTGATCGTCGTGGCCACCGTCGCTTTCGGCATGGGTATCGACAAACCCGACATCCGCTGGGTTGCCCATGCCGATCTGCCAAAGTCGATCGAGGGATATTACCAGGAAATCGGCCGCGCGGGCCGCGATGGCGCCCCCGCCGAAACGCTGACGCTTTATGGCCCCGATGACATCCGTCTGCGCCGCAGCCAGATTGACGAGGGCCTGGCACCGGCCGATCGCAAGACCGCCGATCATGCGCGACTGAATGCCCTGCTCGGTCTGGCCGAGGCGCTGGACTGCCGCCGTCAGGTGCTGCTTGGCTATTTCGGGGAGGAGGCCGCTGCCTGCGGGGCCTGCGATCTTTGCGATCGTCCGGCGCAGCTTTTCGATGCGACGGATGCGGTGCGAAAGGCGCTGTCGGCCATCCTGCGCACCGGTGAGTGGTTCGGCGCGGGGCATCTGATCGACATTCTGACCGGTTCGAGGACGGCGAAGGTGCGTGAACGCGGCCATGACACCCTGCCGACCTTCGCCGTGGGGCAGGATCTGTCGAAGCCCGCCTGGGGTGC
>JAAURK010000226.1 GCA_012032275.1 Tabrizicola sp. | reverse complement strand
TTGCGGCGACTGGGTATCCGGGTCAGTGACGATACTATTCTCCGACAGCTGCTACGCGCAGCTCAAGTTGTTCCACCACGCGCACGGATCATCGGGATCGATGATTGGAGTTGGCGAAAGTCGCAGAACTACGGGACGATCATCATCGACCTCGAGCGTCGCGCCGTCATCGATGTTCTTGAAGATCGTGATGTCGTCACGTGCACCGATTGGCTAAAACGTCATCCTGAAGTCGAAGTCATAAGCCGGGATCGCTGCGGTCTCTACGCCGAAGCCGCTCGACAGGGCGCGCCCCAGGCGGAACAGGTCGCCGACCGGTTTCATATCGTGCACAACCTTCGCATGGCAATCGAGGAGCAAATAAACCTGCACGGTCGCGCGACTGGCAGGGCATTGCTCTCCGACGCGGACAACATCAGCACAGCCAGTAACCTTCTGAAGTCACGTCTTGCACACCGCAAGTCGCGGGAGGAGATATACGAGACAATTCGGGCACTTCGGCTGCAAGGGCTGACGTGCAGCGAGATCGGGCGGCGAACGGGGTTTCCCCGACGTAGCGTCGCGAAATGGCTGCAGTTCGAGACGCCACCGGACGGAAAGCGTGCCGTCCTCAAACGCTCGTCCGCATGGTATTTTGAAGAGTACCTGCAGCAAACCTGGGCAAACGGCATTCGCAGCGGCAATGCCCTGTTCTCCATGATCCAAGAGCACGGATACGAGGGCAGCCTGTCAAACTTGCAGCGGCTCTTGGCCGGATGGCGCAGAGCAGAGGAACAGGAAAATGGGGGTCCCATTGAGGATCACCAAATCCTTGAACCGGTCCGGGACCCGGAAACAGGCCACGCAAAATCCCCGGTCATCGCGGCTGCGCTTTGCATCAAACCAAGAGGAAAACTCACTGCAGAACAGGCGAGAAAAGTCGAAGCACTCGAGGCTGGCTCGCCTGCCCTCACAACGATGCGGCGCCTAGCCATGCGCTTCAAAGGCATCTTGCGTGGTCGCAAAGCAGACCCGCTGCCCGCATGGATCGACGATGCGATCGAAACGGACCTAGCGCCCATCGTGCGGTTCGCCCGCACCTTAAACAGGGACATTGATGCGGTCAGCAATGCGATCGAAATGGAGTGGAGCAATGGTCAAGCTGAAGGCCAGATCAACCGGCTGAAGACCTTGAAGCGCGCGATGTACGGTCGAGCAGGCCCAAACTTGCTCAGGGCTCGCATGCTCCCATTCCACCACACAAATTGAGGATGACCCCATTTAAGGGCTACGCGACATCCGGGAACGTGAACGGCGGGGCCAGGAGGTGTTCGTGCCGCTGTCGCATCCGCCGGGCCAGGCACAGGCCGACTTCGGCGAGGCCTTGGTCCGGATCGGAGGTATTGAGCAGAAGGCCCACTTCTTCGTGCTGGACCTACCGCACAGCGATGCGTGCTATGTCCGAGCCTACCCTGCAGCGGTGGCCGAGTCGTGGGTGGATGGCCACATCCATGCTTTCGCGTTCTTCGGCGCGGTTCCTCAGTCTGTGCTCTACGACAACGACCGTTGCCTGGTGGCGAAGATCCTGCCGGACGGAACGCGCAAGCGCGCCTCGCTGTTCAGCGGGTTCCTGTCGCATTATCTGATCCGGGATCGTTACGGCCGCCCGGGAAAGGGCAACGACAAGGGGAATGTCGAAGGCTTGGTGGGCTATTCGCGCCGCAACTTCATGGTGCCGATGCAGGAGTTCGCCACTTGGCAGGCATTCAATCTGTGGCTGGAAGAACAGTGCCGCAAGCGTCAGCGCGCGGTCCTGCGCGGCGAAAGCGAGACGATCGGCGAGAGATTGCAACGTGACCTTGCTGCGATGCGCCCCCTCCCGGCGGCGCCGTTCGATGCCTGCGATCAGGACAACGGCCGGGTCTCGTCGCAATCGCTGGTGCGCTACAAGACCAATGATTACTCGGCGCCGGTCGCCTACGGCCATCAGGATGTCTGGATCCGGGGCTATGTCCATGAGGTGTGATTGGCTGCCGGGGCGAAGTGATCGCCCGTCACCCCCGGTGCTGGGAGCGCGATGAACTTGTCTTCGACCCGATCCATTACCTTCCGCTGATCGAGCAGAAGATCAATGCACTGGATCAGGCGGCGCCGCTGCAGGGCTGGGAACTGCCGGAGGAGTTCGCCACCTTGCGTCGCCTGATGGAGGCGCGGATGAACCGACAGGGCCGGCGCGAATATGTCCAGGTTCTGCGGCTCTTGGAGGCCTTCGATCTGGCCAACGTGCGTGCCGCAGTGATCCAGGCTCTTCGGATGGGGGCGCTCAGCTTCGATGCGGTGAAGCATCTGCTCCTGTGCCGGGTGGAGCGTCGACCGCCACGACTGGACCTCGACTGCTATCCCTACCTGCCGAAGGCGACGGTCGAGAAGACCAGGGCTGGGTCTTACATGCGGTTGCTGTCGGGCGATGCGGAGGATGCGGCATGAATGATGCCCCGGAAATCCTGCTCGCCCATCATCTCAAGGCGCTGAAGCTGCCGACGTTCCTGCGCGAGCATCAAAAGCTGGCCGGTCAATGCGCGGCAGAAGGGCTGGACCATGTCCGATACCTGGCCCGGCTCGTCGAACTCGAACTGATCGACCGGGAACGGCGAATGGTCGAGCGCCGCATCAAGGCGGCGAAGTTCCCGGCCGTCAAAAGCCTGGACAGCTTCGACTTCGCGGCGATCCCGAATCTGAACAAGATGCAGGTTCTGGAACTGGCCCGGTGCGAATGGATCGAACGTCGCGAGAATGTCATTGCCCTTGGCCCGTCCGGCACCGGCAAGACACATGTCGCCCTCGGCATCGGGCTGGCCGCTTGCCAGAAGGGCCTCTCGGTTGGCTTCACCGCCGCCGCGGCGCTGGTCAGCGAGATGATGGAGGCCCGCGACGAGCGCCGTCTGCTCCGCTTCCAGAAGCAGATGGCCGGCTACAAGCTCCTCATCATCGACGAACTCGGCTTCGTGCCCCTGTCGAAGACCGGCGCCGAGCTGCTGTTCGAACTGATCTCGCAGCGCTATGAGCGCGGATCGACCATGATCACCAGCAATCTCCCCTTCGATGAATGGACCGAAACCTTCGGTTCCGAGCGCCTGACCGGCGCGCTCCTCGACCGGCTGACCCACCACGTCAGCATTCTCGAGATGAACGGCGAAAGCTATCGCCTCGCAAACAGCTCTGCCCGCAAGCGGCGCTGATCTTGATCCAGACATCTGAACACGATTGGCCCTGACGGGCCAGTGCGCCATGGCCCGCGCCAGCTATGAGGGAAGCGCGCGCGCCATGGCGCACACTCTCACCAACTGGCCTGGTTTTGCTCCGCCGCCATGGCCGACTTTTGCGCCGCCGTTGACAAGTGACCGAGAGTGCAAAAAAGTTGCTATCTTTTGACGAGGCTCGGTAGTCGTTCACCGCAAGTGATCGCACCATTGAAGAAGTTTCGAGGCCCACAGGCGCCCTAGGCATGCCACCGCCGGAAGAACGCTGGAGGGTCCTAGATGAGCCAGTTGAGGAACGCGTATCAGTGCTCGCCGAGCAGCGGCTCCGTCCATTGCGTCGCTGCCCATGTCGCGGTCAACACGGTGAGCTACACGACGATGATCCGACCCCACAGGATTTTCGTCGCTGGCATGCTCCTTCTTCTCTTTTTGGGAGAGTAAGTCAGGGTTCATCATTCGGGAAATCAAGCTTCATCAAGGCAGTTAGTCGTCGGATCGAACTGTAGCGAAGAAATACAGGCTGTTGGCGAACGCCGCCCGAAAGCGGATGTGCAGACCGGGCTAGTGCATGACCGCTTTGCGGGACGAAGCTGACGTTCGTTCATTTCAGAGCGCACTACCCGACTCTGCGGCATATCACGTGCCTGAAATGCTTCGTGGCTTCCCAAGCTTGCGCTGGAGATTTTCGGCCGAGGGGTGCAGTCGGCCGATCAGCTTCAGGCTGTCAAACTCTCCTGCGAAAAGCCCATTTGCGCGGTAAAGGGTTTCTCGTCTGCGAGTTGTGCGATGAAAACCGGCAATCTCAGAAGGTGGCGAAAGTAGGTCGATAGCGCCGGGTAGCGAGCCGCCGGCACTGTTTCACCCAGATAACTGAACAGGACCAGATTTGCGCCCACCGCGATGTCGGCGACGGAGAGTGCGTCGCCGACCAGCCAATCGCCATCGACTTGACCTTCGAGATAGTCGAGGTAACGCGGCGCCCGCTCCGTTAGCACCCGTTCCATAAGAGCATCATCCGCCACGGCGCCCTGCATCGGAGCGACGACGCGCTGGTGAAAGAGCGGATGTAACACATCTCGGAAGAACGCGCCCAGATAGGCCTCGAACCAGATGGCTCGGCCGCGCTGCTCCGGATCGGTGGGAGTGAGCGGTGTATTGGGATATTTCGCGTCCAGGTACTGAAGGATCGCGCCGCTGTCGGGCAAGGAAAGGTCACCATCCTCAATCACTGGGATCAGCCCGGTGGGGCTGAGGGTTTTCCAGTTCTCGGGCAAGGTGTCAGGCGCGATCGGGATCACGACGCGCAACGTGTGATCGAGGCCCTTTGCGCGGAGACCCAACTGGACCTTGCGGGTATGGACGGAAAGCGGAACGCCGTAGAGTTTCATCATGTCTATCCTCTTTGGGCCGGGAAGGCTGCAACAGTCTGCCCACCTCCGTCCCGGTAGCGGAGGCGGATGGTCGGGAAAGCAGGATCGGAAGATCAGGCGGTGGTGACGGGAAACTGAATCTCGACCAACGCCTTTTCGAAGCCCGGTGGTTCGAGCACGGGCTCCAGGAAAATCTCGCGGCTCGGACCGGCGATGGCATAGCCATGGCTCTCGATCCAGGTGCCGATGGCGCCGAATGCCGCGTGGCTCTCGGGATTGGTGCCCTGGCGCACGACCGTGGCCGCGATCTCGACCGCAGGGAGAATCTCGGACGAGAATGTCAGGCCTTCGGCAACCAGCTTGCGTGTGCCTGGCCGGGTCACCGTGTAGCCAACCGTGAGAACGAGCTGGTCGGACTCGGGCTCGTTTCGGGCCAGCACGATCAGGTTGCCGCGAAGGACCGGGCGCAGGGCCGCCCGGGCCACCGCTGCCGCCGTAGCCACGAGGGGGGCTGCCTCCGCGATGTCCGATACGGCAAGATGCGTGGCAAAGATCGCTTGCGGCGGGAGCGATTTGGCAACGACATCGTAGCCCGCAATATCATCCTTGAGGTCGATCTGCGCGATCCGGCTTTCGATATGGCGTAGACGCTGTTTCTCGGTTCGGATTGCTTGCTCGGTTTCTGCCTTCTTGAGCAGGAGCATACCCCGAAGCTGAGAGGGGGTGATCGCCTCTTCAAGTAGCAGGCCGATCTGATCGAGCGACAGGCCAAGATCCTTTAGCGCGAGGATCGCGTTCAAGCGCGGCAGTTGCCGGATCGCGTAGTAGCGGTAGCCTGTCTGCCGGTCGACGTGATCGGGGCGAAACAGACCCAACTCGCCATAGAAGCGCAACTGGCGGGTCGAGACCTGCGCGATCTGGGCGAACTCACCTATCTGGAACATCAAGCCATCCCTGCAGTTAATGCAACGGATTACCTGATACCGGTTTCACGCAGGGTCAAAGTCAACAGGAAAATCGCACGACGCAAAGGTGACGACCTGCCCGACACAGAGGCAGGCCTCCCGGTCTGAAATGGGCTATCCACGGGTTGGGCTGAAAGTCGGCAAAGGGCTCTCTGCCGTCGTTCTCTGCGCGTAGGACAAATGGCTGCTTTCCCGCAAGGCCGGGTTGGCGCAGGGTCTTATAAAGCAACTAGATGTCGATCCGCCACATCCTGAAGCGCCCCTTCCCTGTCACTTCACGGAACAAGGCACTCTCTTCCATCCATCTGATATTACGCTGAACGGCGGCGCGACTGGCTCCAGTCGTCGCCTCAGCCATTGGGGCGGAGACCAAGGGCCACTGAGAAAAGGTCTTTCGCAAGGCAACCGGCGTGCGGCCAGACAATTGCGCCATGACGTTTTCCGCCCGCCCGGTCCACGCCTCAATATCGCCCAGTGTTCGCATCGCCGTCAGAATTGCGCTGTTCATCCCATCCAACCAGAGTGCCAAGCGTTCGGTTGGCAAACCCGAGACCCGCAGCCCCCCTGCCCCACCCATAGCTATCGGGGCGAATATGGCACACTTTTCATCGCCGACAGCGATCCTGGATGCGGTGACTGCGGCTTCGATCAGGTCGCCGTGCTGTCCGAGGCCGGCCAGACTCCAGAGATGAAAACCCATGCAAGCTCGGGTGATCGGGTGGAGCTCGGCTGCGGCTGTCATTACGTCCAGCCATCCGCCCGCGCGATCTTCGAGACGCTCGGCGTTGTCTTCAATATTCTCTGGATCGCGGCGATCCAGAAAGGCGGCCAAGTCAGCCTCCGGTCCGGGACCGCCCGTCAGGCGCCGAACAGCCCATCCAATCCGTGCCAAAGCATTTGGGTCATCCTGTGCGCCCGAGAGCCGCATCGATATCCAGAGCGCCAGACGATCAGAACTCACCCGATCGCCAGCGAACCAGCTGAGGTCCGCTGCCTCGATAAGAGCGAGGCGATGCCGCCAGCCTTCCGGGCCGCGCAGCAGCCGGTCATCCAGCGCACCCAGGCGTCCAGCGACCCGTGCCAGTCGCGCAGCGTGAACGCCTTCTGCCTTTGCCCAGTCCTCGATGACAGCAATGTCGGAGGGTTCTGCCCGTGGCCCGGGAGGCAAATCATCCGGTTCTTCTTCAAGTGGTCCCGGCAGAAACCAGTGTCGCTTTTCCTTCACGATTTCACTGCGTGGTTTTCACATGATTTCCGCAAGGTAGCGCTGGAAGTGGCGCGGGTTTCTGCTTTGCGATTTCAATTTCATTTCGGACTTCA
>JAAURK010000225.1 GCA_012032275.1 Tabrizicola sp. | reverse complement strand
GGCGATTGAAATCCGTGAACCCGGCGGGCCGGATGTGCTCGTGCCCGCAACAAAACCCGTGCCGGTGCCGGGGCATGGGCAGATCGTGATCCGCGTGGCCTATGCCGGCGTGAACCGCCCCGATGCGCTGCAACGGGCGGGTGCCTATGCGCCGCCCGCAAATGCATCGCCCCCTGCCGGGGCTGGAGGCATCGGGCACGGTGGTGGAAATGGGGCCCGGCGTCACGCGCTGGGCCCTTGGTGACCGGGTCTGCGCCCTGCTGCCGGGGGGCGGCTATGCCGAATATGCTTTGTGCCATGCCGACCATGCGCTGCCGGTGCCGGATGGCATGGGGATGGCCGAGGCGGCCTGCCTGCCGGAAACCTGTTTCACCGTCTGGTCGAACATGGTGATGCGCGGCGGCCTGAAGGCCGGGGAGCGGTTCCTGGTGCATGGCGGCACCTCAGGCATCGGCACCACGGCCATCCAGATCGCCCGCACGCTGGGCGCGCGCGTCTTTGCGACCGCAGGATCAGAGGAAAAATGCGCCGTCTGCCGCGATCTCGGCGCCGAGCTTGCGATCAATTACCGGACCGCGGATTTCGTGCCGCTGATGCAGGCCGAAGGCGGCGCCGATCTCATCCTCGACATGGTCGGCGGCTCGTACATCGACCGCAACATCAAGTCGCTTGCCGATGAAGGCCGTCTGGTGCAGATCGCCTTCCTTGAGGGCGCGAAGGCCGAACTCAACTTCGCCCAGATCATGATGCGCCGCCTTACGCTCACCGGCTCGACGCTGCGCCCGCAATCCGATCTGGCCAAGAAGCGCATCGCCGAAGCGGTGGAGACGCATGTCTGGCCGCTGCTGACGCGGGGCGCGCTGAAGGTTGTGGTCGACAGCGAGTATCCGCTTCACGAGGCGCCATCGGCCCATTGGCGGATCGAAACGCCGGGGCATATCGGGAAGATCGTGCTGCAGGTAAGCTGAACCACACCTTGGCATCCGGCCGGTGATCCGCGTAAGTAACGTCTGTTCCGCGCCATCGGGACGGAACGGATCACCGTGATTGCACAAGGCATGGCCCAGATGACACCCGAATTGCGCGCGCGCTTTCTCGCCCTTCTCTGCATCGCCCTCACCTCGCCGGCCCTTGCCGAAGAGGAGGATCCCGCCTCGGCGCAGATCGTCGGCGAATGGGCAACCGGCGCTTGCAAGAGCCGCGATGTCCGCGGCTTTTTCGATGCGTTCATCAGTTCAGCGGCGGTGCGGCAGAAATATTCCGCAGACGAGCTTGCGGTCGTCACCAACAGCGCGTCCGGGCGCGAGGAGAAGGTGGTCCCGAAGGAAAGCTACGCCGATTTCCCGCTGGCCATGGCCGACTATTATTACGTCAACGCCGAGCCGGTTCCCCAACCCGGCTATTCCCATGTGCTGCTGGATTTCAAGGAAAGCGGCGATGGCACCGATCTGCTGGATGACGGCAGTATCCGGGTGGAATGGCACACCGTTGTCTATGACGGCGACTCGGCCGGCGGTGACGATCCCGGCAATATCATCGAGGAAAAGGACGATCCCGGCGCGCTTGTCTTCATGCCGACGGAGGAATGCTGGGAGCTGACGCGGATCGAGACGACGATCCCCGCCCGATAGGTTTTCCGCACCCGGTTTGTCGAGAAATGCGCGAAATTGACGCTACGTCATCTGATTGACGATTTCTTCACGCGCAAACGGGTTTTCGTTCTGTTATCCATACTTCAGGCGGGATCGGAGATTTGATCCAGGACTTTGCCGGAACGCTATCCCCAGTGGTGGACCGGACCAGACATTTGAACGAAGCCTTTTTGTCGAACTTCCCCTCGATGTGACTTTTCTTGTTGCCGATCCCGCCACCTTTCACCGCACAGGTTCCAGCACCGCATCCGTCAACCGGCAGTCGCTGATCGCATCCGCGCGCAGCGCCGCGGCGCAAGATCGCTTGTCAGGCAGAGGCGGACCTCCTCGATCAGCCCGTCCTTGCAGGTCACCGTGATCTGATCGCGCCCGAGCCCGGGGTTGCTTTCCACAAAGGCGTCTTCGATCACGCTGGCCGGAAGGGTCAGCCGCGCGTCCACATCGGCAAAAAGCGCCGGGATCACGATGCCGCCAAAGGCGCGGCGGGCGGTGGCGAAATAGGCCTCGGGCGAGAGGCCCGAACAGCGGCCGTGTTTCTTCCATTGATAGAAGGCAAGGCCCGCGCCGCCCATGATATCGGCCATCGCGGCGGTCTGGCTGCGGGAGGGGTCACGCGCGGCGGTGCGGCAATAGGAGGGCCAGCCCTCTTCATTCTGCGGCCAAAGTCCGTGCAGGATGAAGGTCAGGCCACGCCCCGCATCACATTGCGGATCGCGCCGGTCGTCGCCTTCGAGCGCGCACCAGGCGGCGGACCACGAGAGCGCCATCACGTAATAGTCGAACTGCCCGGCCCTCTCGCCCTCGGCACGCGCCGCAGGCGCCGCGCAAAGCCATGCCAGAGCCAGCAGGATATGACGCATTTTCCCTTCCCCTTTGCCGGAAATCGCCCTATATGAGCGGGGAATTCCCCGAAAACGTGGAACTCGCGGGCCCCGCCCGCCGCCGTTTTCCCGGCCCGGGAGAGATTTGTAAAGGAGAGATCCGATGTCAAAGCCGCTCATGGCAAAGGCCACCGCCGTCTGGCTTGTGGATAATACCACGCTCTCGTTCCAGCAGATCGCCGAGTTCTGCGGTCTTCACGAGCTGGAAGTGCAGGGCATTGCCGATGGCGACGTGGCGGGGGGCGTGAAGGGATTCGATCCGATCGCCAACAACCAGCTTGACCCGATCGAAATCTCGCGCGGGCAGGCCGATCCGGCCTATCGGCTGAAGCTGAAGTTCAATGCCGCCGCGGTGGGCGAGGAAAAACGGCGCGGCCCCCGCTATACCCCGCTTTCCAAACGGCAGGACAGACCGGCCGCGATCCTGTGGCTGGTGAAGTTCCACCCCGAGCTTTCGGATGGCGCGATCGGCAAGCTTGTCGGGACGACGAAAC
Source organism: Tabrizicola sp. (assembly GCA_012032275.1). Lineage (GTDB taxonomy): Bacteria > Pseudomonadota > Alphaproteobacteria > Rhodobacterales > Rhodobacteraceae > JAAURK01. The sequence continues at coordinate 3,906 of JAAURK010000225.1, read as the reverse complement.
CCACCATCCTGTCGATCCGCGAGCGGAGCCACTGGAACATCTCGAACATCACCCCCATCGATCCTGTGGCACTTGGTCTTTGCCGGCAGTCAGAGCTTGATGCCGCCGTTCAGGCAGCGGCGCGCAAGAAGGCAACGGACGGGGTGGTGATGTCTGACGACGAAAGGCGCAAGCTTGTGTCGACCGAGCAGTCGCTGGGCATGGCACCCGAGCCGAAGATGCCCGAGGGGCTTTCGGGCCTTGAGGTCTTCGGGGATGAAGAGAAGGAAGCGGCGGGCGATTTCTCGGATGCGGAAAGCTTCTTCAACCTGCCGCACGGCGATGATGACGAGGATGACGAGGACGATCAGCCGCGTCGGTAAGACAGTCGCGATCGCATGCGTAGACCCCGGTCCATGCGGCCGGGGTTTCCTTTGGCGATGACACTTGCGGACCGACCTTGTCCCTTTCCCGCCGTCACCCACCCTTACCCATGCTTCACCATCACATGCCGCACCACGGTATAGTCCTCCAGCGCGTAGGCGCTCATGTCCTTGCCATACCCGCTCTGCTTCAGCCCGCCGTGCGGCATTTCGTTGACCAGCATGAAATGCGTGTTCACCCAGGTGCAGCCATAGCGGAGCCGCGCGGCGGTGGACATGGCGCGGCCGACATCCCTTGTCCAGACCGATGACGCCAGCCCGTAGTCGCTGTCATTCGCCCAGCCGACAGCCTGGTCCACGTCTGAGAACGGGGTGATGGAGACGACAGGGCCGAAGACCTCGCGCCGCACGATCTCGTCTTCCTGGCGGGCGCCGGCAACGACGGTCGGGCGGTAATAGAAGCCGTCGGCCATCACGTCGCCGCCCGTCGTGATCTCGATATGGGGAAGCTCGCGTGCGCGGTTGACGAAACTTGCGACGCGGTCTCGCTGACGCAGTGAGATGAGCGGGCCGATTTCGTTGGCCGTATCATCTTCCTGCGCCAGCGAGATGGACGAAACTGCAGAGGTCAGCTCGGCCACGACACGGTCGTAAATCCGATTCCCGGCATAAATGCGGCAAGCAGCGGTGCAATCCTGACCCGAGTTGTAAAAGCCGAAGGCACGCAGGCCTTGCACGACGTCATCAAGATCGGCGTCGTCGAAAACGATGACCGGCGCCTTGCCGCCAAGTTCCAGATGCGTGCGTTTGACGGATTTTGCGGCCGCATCCAGCATCTTGCGGCCCGTCGCCACATCGCCGGTCAACGAGATCATGTCCACGCCCGGGTGGTTGATCAGATAATTGCCCACAGTCTGACCGCGCCCGGTGACGACCGAGACGACGCCTTCGGGAAGCTCCTCGGCCAGGATGCGGGCCAGTTTCAGCGCCGTCAGCGGCGTCTGTTCGGAGGGCTTGAAGACCACGCAATTGCCCCCGCCGATCGCGGGGCAAAGCTTCCATGCCATCATCATCAGGGGGTAGTTCCATGGCGCGATGGAGGCGATCACGCCCGCCGGATCGCGCCGGATCATGCTGGTGTGTCCGGCGAGATATTCGCCTGCGATGGCCCCCGTCTGGCACCGGACCGCACCGGCGAAAAAGCGGAAGCAATCGGTGATCGCCGGGATCTCGTCGTTGCGCGCCGCATTGATCGGTTTGCCGCAGTTCAGCGCTTCGAGGGCGGCGAAGGCATCTGCCTCGGCATCGATGCGGTCCGCGATGCGCAGAAGGATCGTGGCGCGTTCGGCGGGCGTGGTGCGCGACCAGCCCGCAAAGGCGCGGCGGGCGGCATTGACGGCACGGTCGACCTGATCGGTCGAGGCTTCCGGCACCTCGAGGATCAGGCCCCCGGTGCGCGGGTTCAGGATCGGCTCGCGGGTTTCCTGCCCGGCTTCGAAACCGGCACCGATCAGAAGCGCCGTGTCGATGGTGGTAAGCGTGTCCATTGATATCTCCCTTATTTGTCCGAACCGGCGGTCTCGGACCCGCCGCGGGTGAGGTAGAAGGCTGCAAGGATGGGAAGGACGGTGGCCGCGAAGACGACGATGGCAACCACGTTGGTGACGGGGCGCTGCCGTGGGCGGATGAGTTCGTCAAGCATCCAGATCGGCAGGGTCTTGGCCTCCAGCCCCGTCCCCGCGGTGAAGGTGGTGACGATCACCTCGTCGAAGGACAATGCGAAGGCGAGCATGCCCCCGGCAAGAAGGGCGGAGCCGAGATTCGGCAGCAGCACGTGGCGAAAGGTCTGAAACCCGTTGGCGCCAAGATCGGCGGAGGCCTCGACAATGCTGCCGGACAGGCGGCGAAAACGGGCAACGGCGTTGTTGTACACGATCACGATGCAGAAGGTGGCGTGGCCAAGGATGATCGTCCACATCGAGAAGGGGATGTCGGCCAGGGCAAAGGCCGACCGCAGCGACATGCCGGTGACAATGCCGGGAAGGGCAATGGGCAGGATGATGAGCAGGGTGATCTGGTTGCGCCCGAAGAAGGTGGCGCGCGCCATTGCGGCGGCGGCAAGCGTGCCGAGGATGATGGCAAGGCCGGTCGCGATGGCCGCAACCTTCATCGACAGCCACAGAGGGCCCCAGATATCCTCGCGCGCCCAGGCGACGGCGAACCACTTCGTCGTCAGGCCCGGCGGCGGGAACTGGTAGCTCCGCTCTTCGGTGGTGAAGGCATAGAGAAAGATCAGCAGGATCGGCAGATGCAGGAACAGGAGCCCGCCGATGGCCGCGACCTTGAGCCCGAAGGAAGCGCGGATGTCAGAGCGCATCGAAAGCCCCCGCGCGTCGGGCGAGCGCAAGGTAGATCACCATGATCACGATCGGGATCATCGCGAGTGCGGCGGCAAGCGGCAGATTGTAGGCCTGCTGCTGATAGACGGCGAGGCCGATGAAACGGGCCGAATTGCCGACAATCTGCGGGATGATGTAGTCGCCAAGGGTCAGCGAGAAGGTGAAGATCGACCCCGCGATCACCCCCGGCATGGCCAGCGGCAGCACGACTGTGCGGAACGTCTGCCCGCGCGTCGCACCCAGATCGGCAGAGGCTTCGAGCATCGTGGTCGGCACTCGTTCAAGTGCCGCCTGCATCGGCAGGATCATGTAGGGCAGCCAGACATAGAGAAAGACGAGGAAGGTGCCGATATAGCTGGTGGAAAGCGAGTTGCCGCCGATGACGGGAAGGGCAAGGATCCCGTTCATGACAAAACCCGTTCCGGTCGCCTCGGCGGCCCAGGTGACGATCCCCTCCTTGGCGAGGATCAGCTTCCAGGCATAGACCCTGACCAGATAGCTGGACCAGAGCGGCAGCATCACTCCGAGGTAGAAGATGGCCTTCCAGGGGCCGCGGGCATGGCGGGCGGCGAACCAGGCGATGGGAAAGGCAAGCACCGCGGCGGCCAGGGTGACAAGGGCGGCCATCAGCACGGTGCGCAGGATCATGTCGAGATTTTCGGGGCGCAGCAGCTCGCCATAGGTCTTGAGCGTGAGCTCCTCGGTCACCAGCCCGGAGAATTCGTCGACGGAATAGAAGCTTTGCAGCAGCAAGGCGGCCAGAGAGCCAAGATAGACGAGGCCAAGCCAGAGAAGCGGCGGGCTTACAAGAAGGAGAAGCAGAAGATTGGGCCGCCGCCAGAAAAGCGCGGTCAGCCTGTCGGCCGGGCCCCTTGCCGGAAGGATGGCGCGCGCGGTCATCCTGCCCCCCGATTGGTGCGCGAGCGGCGGGTGCGGGAGCCTCCGGCGGGGATATTTCGGCCCATGTGAAAAGGCATTCAGTCCCCTTCCATCAGATGAAGCGCCGCCGGATCGAAGGCGATCGCGGTGGAGGCGCCCTCGGCCGGGATCGGCTGGCCCTTGGGGACGAGGGCTGCAAGTTCGGTGCCCTGCACCGAGAGGATGACCCGGGTTCCCGCGCCGAGATAGCGCAGCGCCGTGACCTG
>JAAURK010000014.1 GCA_012032275.1 Tabrizicola sp. | reverse complement strand
CCTCCGCCAGCCGCTCGTCATGGCCGTCATGCGCGCGGGCAAGCTGCGCGATCTCCCAGTCAAGCCGCCCGATCACCTCGCCCGCATCGCGGTTCAGACCTGCCTCGCGGTCCATGTCGCGGCTCAACTGCTCGATCCGGCCCTTCAGCGTGTCATCATCGCCAGCGCGCGCGCTTCCTGATCGCCCAGGGCGTCGCGCTGCAGGGCCAGCCGCTGCAGGACGGCGCTGGCAATCGCCTCTTCCTCGCGCAGCGCCGGAAGACTTTCCTCGGCCGCCTCACGCGCCGTTGTCGCCGCGCGCGCGGCCATCTCGGCCTGCCCGGCGGCCACCAGACGCTCGCGCAGCGCCGCCTCCGCCACGTGCCGCGCCTCATCGGCCTCGCGCCAGCGGCGGTAGAGCAGCATGCCCTCGGCGCGGCGCAGATCCTCGCCGATCTCGCGGTACCGCGCCGCCTGTTTCGCCTGCCGGATCAGCACCGAAAGCTGTTGGGCCAACTGTTCCAGCACGTCGTCCACCCGCAGCAGGTTCTGCTCGGTTCCTGCCAGTTTCAGCTCCGCCTCATGGCGGCGCGCATAAAGCCCGCTGATCCCCGCCGCCTCTTCCAGCACCCTGCGCCGCGCCTTCGGTTTCGCATTGATCAGCTCGCTGATCTGGCCCTGCCGGACGAGGGCGGGCGAATGCGAGCCGGTCGAGGCATCCGCAAACAGCATCTGCACGTCGCGCGCCCGCACATCCTTGGAATTCGCCCGGTAGGCTGATCCCGCGTCGCGGGTGATCCGGCGCACGATCTCGATCTGGTCGGCATCGTTGAAGCCTGCGGGGGCCAGCCGTTCGGCATTGTCGATCACCAGCGCGACTTCCGCGAAATGCCGCGCGCCGCGGGTGGCGGCGCCGTTGAAGATCACATCCTCCATGCCCCCGCCACGCATGGCCGAGGGCCGGTTCTCGCCCATCACCCAGCGCAGCGCTTCCAGAAGGTTCGACTTGCCGCAGCCGTTCGGGCCGACAACGCCGGTCAACCCCTCGTGGATCAGAAGATCCGTGGGGTCCACAAAGCTTTTGAAGCCGTTGAGCCGAAGTCGGGTAAGACGCACGCTGCCCTCGCGATTCTTGTGCCCGGTATCGTCTGGCCCAGCGCGCCGCAAGTCAACACCCGCACCCTCTATCTGGCGGCAAGATGGCGCTTATCCCCAATATATTGCGGGTTGCCCCGAGGTCAGCCCGGGCGCCCGGCACCATCCCGGTCGATGCGCAACTGATAGCAATTGTTGCGCGCCGAGCGGACATGCAGATAGGCGATGCGTGGGTCGCAGAGGCTGTGCGCAGCCGCCTGAGGCAGCCCCTCGGTCGGAACGACGCGGCCCGTGCCATAGACGATCCGGTCATCCGCGCCATAGCCGCGCAGGATGTATTCGGGCGAGGCCAGCATCGCAGGAAGCTCGGCCCCGCCGCCCGCCGCACAAGGCTCGGCACATAGAAAGATCGGCCCCAGTTCGGCATAGGGCTGCGGTGCCGGGAAGGGCCGATGCGCCAGCACCAGCATCGCCGCACCCTGCGGGATCATCGCCAGACAGTGGCGGCAGGGATTGCCGTCCCCGTCCGAAACCTGGCGTTCGGGCATCTGGCCATTGGCATCGGCGCCGCCCGACTGGTAGTGGCGCGCAAGATCGGTCGGTATCGCTGTGTATCGCATGGCATCCTCCATCAGCCGAAGATGCCGCGGCAGGAGGCCCCGCGCGACCCGATCCTTGCGCAATCTCAGATCAGTTCGACCAGCCGGCCCAGGGGACGCCCGCCAAGGATATGCATATGGAAATGCGGCACTTCCTGCATCCCGTGCTCCCCCGCATTGGTGATCGCGCGGTAGCCCTCAGGCCCGGCAATATCCAGCATCTGGCAGACCTTGGCCACGGTGCGGTGGAAATCGACGATCTCCTCCGCGCTCGCCTCGGCGGCGAAATGGTCATAGGTCACATAGGCCCCTTTCGGAACGGCGAGCACATGCACCGGTGCCTGCGGACGGATATCGTGAAAGACGAGCGTGTGCGGCGTCTCCATCACGGTCTTGTTCGGGATATCGCCGCGCAGGATGCGGGCGAAGATGTTCTGCGGGTCATACGTGTAGGTCATCGGCCTCAATCCACGAAAAGATATTCGGTGGCCGCGATTTCGCGCGCCTTGTCCACCGGAATGTCAAGAAACTCTGCGAGGGGCAAGCTGTTCTCGTCCGCCGAGGCGCTTTGGCGGATACGGCTGAACCGCGCGAAATCCATATCGCGCAGGCTGTCGCTTTCGAACCGGATCTCATGGCGGATGGTCGGCAGCAGCCGCTCCAGCGCCTCCGGAGGGCTGCGCTCCCCCGCCAGGCCGATGCGGCGGGCATGGCCGATCAGATAGTCATCGGTGAAATCACACTCGATCTCAAGCACACGAACCTTGCAGCGGTCGTTGTAGAAATCCTGCATCATTTCCGTATTCGAGGGGTCAATACAGAAGATCAGACGATCCGTCTGGCAGTAATCGAACAACATGCGTACCAGGGCCCGCCGGTGACGGGCGCGTTTCTCGACCGTGGTCTGGATGCCGCCAAGATCGGGCAACGGCGTTTCGGCCTCGTCAAAAAGATAGTCCATCGCGGGCAGGTTGGTCACGGCCCGCACCCTTTCGACCAGCCGCTTTGCGACATGCCATTTCTTGCAGGTGACCATCATCAGGGTCCGGTCCCGCCCGACGCTGCTTTCCACCTCCCAGAAGCGCGGCGCGAAACGGCGGCCGATCCGGCCCCGGCCGGTCAGGAAGCGAAACAGCCGCGGCCCCTCGCCCGTCGTCTCGAACGACCTTCCGGTCTCGGCGTAAAGATCGCCCAGCCGCCCGATCAGACCCTTCGCATGCGGGCTGATCTTGCGGGCAAACAGGTAATCTTGGCCGATCAGAAAGTCGAAATGGTCATCGTAGAAGGTCGCGGGCATTCCATAATCGGTGAACAGCAGAAAGGTCAGCGGCCGCGAGCGGATCTCGGTCTCCGGCACCAGATGGCGGACCAGCGTCTGGAAAAACGTCTCGTCGGGGATCCATGTGGTCCGGAAAAAGCCCGTCACATCCGGCCGCTCCACCAGAAATTCGAGGATCCGCTCGATGGTCTGCCGCCGCAGGCACCACCACTGGCTGCCGATCTGCATCCGAAGCCCGGCCGGCACCTTCCGCACCAGCCCAAGCTTGCGCTGAACCGCCATGGACCCGTAGAACAGCCGCTTCTGACGGCGTTCGTTGAACCAGTGCCGGTAGATCAGCCGCTCGTCCGTGATCCCGGCCTTGATCCACCCCGAACTGTAGAAATCCACGCTCTCGATGAAATCGGCATCGTCCCGCTCCAGAAAATCGTGGATGTACTCCGCCGTCTTGATCGGCATGCAATCGCCCGAAAGCATGTAGAAATGCGTCGCGGCGGGAAAAGCCGCCTCGGCGGCCTTCACCGCCTGCAGCGTCGCCTCCACCAGGCTCCACTCACCCCAGCCGCATCGGACACGGCGCCTGGCAAAAACCACGTTGGCATTGCCCGCAAGCGCGCTGCGGATCGTCTCGAACATCGCCTGCGGGGCGTTGCCGTCGAAGTGAATTGCCACGAAATCCCCCGCCGCCGTCAGCCGCCCGGCCTGCGCAATGATCCCTTCGGGATCCTTGTGGCAAAGAAGGATGTAGGCAATCTTCATCATCGGCGGGCGCCATCTTCCGGTCGAGGCATGCCCAATTCACTAAACAGCTCGACGCTTGCTTGAAAAGACCGAAATTCTTTGCTTCTTTGTGCGCTGTTGGTTCGGGCGGCAGGAAATGTGCCGCCGGAACGTCAGGAGGTTATCGAAAATGGGGTTTCCCGGCACCTGGATGACGGAGAGCGAAAGTGTCGTCTACCGGGTCGTTCCGAAATGCGCCTGCTCCACCATCGGGCAGATCATGTTCTTTTCCGACCATGGGCGGTTTTTCGACGGCGACATTCATGATGCGACTGCCGGGATCCACAAATGGGCGATCGAGGCCAGCCAGCCGGTGATCGAGACTTCGGTCCGCGGCCAGCAGGTTTATGCCTTCACCTGCGTGCGAAATCCCTATACGCGCATCCTGTCCACCTTTTTTGACAAGATCTGCGGCATCCAGCGGAATGGCAAAAGATACCGCGGCAACCTCGTGCCGCTCTTGATCCAGAAATACGGGATCGAGGTGGGTGGAGAGGATGGCAAGGCCGACTTCGACCAGATCGCCAGCTTCCGCCGCTTTCTTCTGTTCGTGCGTGACACCATCCGTTTTCGCAAGCCGATGGAGCCTGACATTCACTGGTCCGCCATGTCTGGGCATATTGCGACCTTCATCGCCAATGGCGGGCGCTACAACCGGATCTTCTTTACCGAAGCCTTCGACGAAGGCATGCAGTCGGTGCTCGACAACATCTCCGTCAAGGTGCCGGTGGATCTTGCCCGGATCCCCCGCTTCAACGAAAGCGAAGGCCACGGACCAAAGCGCGCGCATCCGGTCGAGGATTATTTCGACGATCTGTCGAAGCATCTGATGTGGGAAATCTACAGGCGCGATTTCCAGCTGTTCAAATATGACTTCGACAATCCTGCCCGGAAGACGCCGAAGCAGGAGGTCGATCTCGACGAAGTTCACGCCAAGCTTGGCGGCTAGGCCGAAGGGGCAACGCCGGCAAACCTAGCCGCCGCGGAACCAGGCGACGATGCGCGCGCGCTCTTCGGGCTCCATGTAGCTCAGGTTCGCCGGCGGCATGGCATGGCTGAGGCCCGCCTGCAGATAGATGCGCCGCGCCTCATGCGCGATCTGGGTGGGCGTTTCCAGCACCACCCCTTTCGGCGGCCAATGCAGCCCCTCCCACCCCGGCTCGGCCGCATGGCACATCGAACAGCGCCCCTGCACGATGCCCACCACTTCGTCAAACCCGGCCGCATCGGCATAGCGCATCGCAGGCCCGGTCAGTGACGCTTCAGCGGGGTGAAGCCGCATCGGCGCGGTCGAAAGCCACGCAATCACCAGAAAGAGGATAACGGTCACTCCCCAGGTCCAGTGCGGATTGCCCTTGCGCGCATGATGCGTGTTGAACCAGTGCCGGATCGTCACCCCCATCAGGAACACGAGGCTCGCGATGATCCAGTTGTATTCGGTCGCGAAAATCAGCGGATAGTGGTTCGACAGCATCAGGAACAGAACCGGCAAGGTCAGGTAATTGTTATGCGTCGACCGTTGCTTTGCGATCTTGCCATATTTCGCATCGGGCACCCTGCCCGCCTTCAGATCCGCCACCACGATCCGCTGATTGGGCATGATGACCATGAACACATTCGCACTCATGATCGTCGCGGTGAACGCCCCCAGATGCAAAAGCGCGGCCCGGCCGGAAAAGACCTGAGTGTAGAACCAGGACATCGCCACCAGCACCGCGAACAGCGCGAGCATCAGCGCCGTCTGGTTCGCATCGACGAAGATCCGGCACAGCATCGTGTAGGCCAGCCAACCGAAGACAAGCGATGCCAGTGAAATCGCCACCGCCTGCCAGACCTGCAGCTCCATCACCTGCGGGTCGATCAGGAACATCTCGGCGCCAAGGTAATAGACGAGGACAAGCATCGCGAAACCGGAAAGCCAGGTCGCATAGCTTTCCCATTTGAACCAGGTCAGATGTTCGGGCAGCATCTCGGGGGCGACGAGGTATTTCTGGATATGGTAGAAACCGCCGCCATGCACCTGCCATTCCTCGCCATGCGCCAGCGGCGGCAGACTTGGCGTGCGGCGAAGGCCAAGGTCGAGCGCGATGAAATAGAACGAACTGCCGATCCAGGCGATGGCAGTGATCACATGCGTCCAGCGCGCCGCGATCTCCACCCATTCCCACAAGACGACCCAATCATACATCCCGCTCTCCCGCCGTTTCCAGAACGCTATACCGAACCCCACTCTTCTGGTAATCCAAAGAAACGCCGGATCACTTTCAAACCGGCCCGAAGAATGCCGGGCTGCACAAATGTCCTACATCAACAACATCCGCATGTTCGTGCGTGTCTACGAATTGGGCAGCATGAGCGCCGCAGCCCGCGATCAGCGCACCTCTCCGGCGGTCGCTTCGGCGCGGATATCGGAACTGGAAAAGCATCTTGGCACCCGCCTTTTCAACCGCACCACCCGCAGCCTGCAGGCCACCGAGAACGGCCGCATCTTCTATGACGGTGCCCGGCGCGTGATCGAGGCGATCGACGATGCCGAGGCGGCGGTGATGGATGTCACGAAAAACCCGCGCGCACCATCTTCGTCGCCGCACCACTTGGCGTCGGGCGGCGGTTCATCGCGCCCCATGTCCCGGCCTTCAAGGATCATTATCCCGAGATCGATGTCCGCCTCCGCCTGTCGGACCGCGGCGTCGATGTCGTCGCCGAGGGGATCGACATCGCCTTTCATCTCGGACTGCTCGACGATTCCACCCTCAAGGTCCGAACCCTGGCAGAGTGCCCGCGCCTCTTGTGCGCCGCACCCGACTATATCGCCCGGCGCGGCATGCCCGCGGACGGCGCGGCCCTCGTTTCTCACCGGCATGACTGCCTGAACCTGCGCTTTCCGGGCGCCAAGGAATTTCAATGGGCATTGCAGACCCCGGATGGCGTGGTCCGGTTCGACATCGGCGGGCCGTTCGAATCCGATGATGGCGATGTCTTGACGAGCTGGGCCCTCGACGGGCGCGGCATCGTGCTGAAACCGCTCTTCGAGGTCGCCCACCACCTGCGCGCAGCCGCCTCGTCCCGGTGGCCACCGCAACCCCACCGCTTCCGACGCAGCTTTCGGCGCTCAGCCAGCATCGCCGCCTGAAAGACCCCAAAGTCCGCCTGTTCACCGATTTCATGGCGCTGCACATTCGTGACGAGCTGCGCCGCGCCATCGACGGCCCGCCTCCATGACGGGGGCAGTGAACCGCCTTGCCTTCACATTGGCCGAAGTATCCTCGGGGGGTGAGGGGGGCAGACGGCCCCCCTGCCCGGGTTACTGAACGCGCTGACCGTTCACATAGATCTCGCCGCCCGCCTTGGCCTCGATCTTCGAGGTCAGGCTGTCGGGTTCCGCGCCGGGGCTCATGAACGCGCCCATCATCATCCGGGCGCCCATCGCATCCTCTTCGGTCACCATGCCCGTCGCGATCAGCCCGTCGATCAGCGCATTGCCCCCGGTCAGGCTGACATTCGCCTCGCCCAGCGGCATCGGAACCCCTGCGGAATTGTCGAAGGTGAAGGCGCCCGTGCCGGTCAGCGCCGCCCCCGCGATCTTGAGCGTCAGGTCGTTGATGTTCAGCGTCTCGGGCTGCGGGATCGGCGGCGGCGCCCCGGTCCCTTCCGCCGCCATCATGCCAAGGACATCAAGCTTGCTCTTGCCCGACACGTCGATCGACAGATCGGCCGGGCCGCGCGTCAACGCGCCTTGCGGATCGAACAGCGCCCAGGCTTCCTCATTCAGGGTGAACTGGCTCAGCTTGAACACGAGGCCGTAATCGCTTGCGGCATCACCGGCGCTCATCGGAACGATCATTGCCGTGGCAAACGGGCCGGAGGTCACGTTGATCGGCACCGGCAGGCTGGGAGAGACCATGTTGAATTCAAGTCCCGCGCCCCCGGAATCCAGCCTGAACTCGTCCTTGTTGAAGACGCCGGTCGCTTGGCCCGCCCCGCCCTTGATGTCCATGTTGTACGAAAAGAACTGCTGCTCCTGCGAGGCGGAACCGATCGATTCGCCCTGCTTCGTCGCCATCGAGATGCTCAGCCCCTCTTCCAGCGCAGTACTGAAATCGGCAGGCGAGGCCATGGCAAAAAGCGACATCGTCGAAGGCAGCGCGACGTCGAGCGAGATCTCGACATCCGAGGTGTTGCTGACCGAGGTCGTCTTCATCTCGAGGCCCGGATCCTCGGTCCCGAAATCATAGCCGAGTTTGGCTGCCTTCAGATCGAACCCGAAGGCGCGGTTCGTGCCGGGGGTGTCGCTGTAGCTTCCCGATAGATCGGTAAAACCGAACGTGCCCTTGGCGGCACCGGGTTGCGGCGCGCTGCCGTCCGGGCTGGGGGAACCGGGGTAGGTCACATCCAGCAGGAGGTTCAGCGCGGCCGCGGAATAATCATAGATCAGCGCCCCGCCCTCGCCCTCGCGGGCCTTCATCTCCAGCCCGTCATGCGTCACCTTGACAGAGCCGCCACTTCCCTCGCCCGCCATGTTCACCGCGATATCGGCACCCGGGCGGATGGTGACGGACCCGTCGGCCTCTTCCGTCAGCGACATGTCGGAAATCGTCACGCCCGAGGCGACGCCCGCAGGCGCAATGGCGACACCGTTCAGCTTCAGCGCCGAGCCGTCCTTCACTTCAGTGGCGGCCGAAACGGTCAATCCGGCCAGCGCCGCCGCATCCTTCCACGATTGCCAGACCTGATCCGCGGTCAGCGCGGCATGGGCGGTCCCTCCCATCAACATCACAAAGGCGGGGGCGGTCAATAATGTGGTCATCCGAAACATGCGGTTCTCCCTAGCGTTCACAACAGACCGGAGCAGCAAACCGCGTAATTCCGGCAAGTGCAAGGGCCGGAATCATGACCCCCGATAGGTTGAATAGCCGAAAGGCGAAATCAGAAGCGGCACATGGTAGTGCTGATCCGCGTTCGAGAGGCCAAACCGGATCGGAATCTCGTCCAGAAACAGGACATCCCCCGCGACAAGCCCGCTGCCGCGCAGATATTCGCCCGCATGGAACACCAGTTCGTACTGGCCGATGACAAGGCCCGCGCCCTGCAGCAGCGGCTGGTCGGTGCGCCCGTCGGCATTGGTGCGGGCATCGGCAATCCTGTCGCGGCGGCCCGCGGCAAGGCGGAAAAGCGCGATCCCCACTCCTGCCGCCGGTTGCCCCCGCGCGGTATCGAGCACATGTGTCGTCAGCCGTCCGCTGCCCATCCGGTTCTCTCCAAAGCGACCATCCTGCGCAGAGTAAGCCACGAAAACCCCGACGGCGCGACCCCGCTTCACCGGCACAGCAGTTTCAGGCAAAGCTTGAAAGACGCGGCCGCCGAACTGCCCTAACCTCAGTGTCAGCAAGGAGACTTCAGTGAACCGATATCCCCGCGATTTCCGAGGGCACGGGCCCGATGCCCCCGATGCGGCCTGGCCGGGAGGCGCGCGCATCGCCATCTCGCTGGTGCTCAACTACGAAGAGGGCGGCGAGAACAATCTGCTGCACGGCGACGGGCAGTCCGAGGCCTTTCTTTCCGACATCGCCGGGGCCGCCCCCTGGCCCGGCCAGCGCCACTGGAACATGGAATCGCTCTACGATTACGGTGCCGCGCGGGTTCTGGCGCCTCCACCGGCTGTTCACCGGCCGCCGCCTGCCCGTTACCATTTACGGCGTCGCCTCTGCCCTTGCCCGCAATCCCGAACAGGTCGCGGCGATGACGGAGGCGGGCTGGGACATCGCCAGCCATGGCTTGAAATGGATCGACCACCGCGACATGCCCGAAGAGGTCGAGCGCGCCCGGATCGCCGAGGCGATCAGCCTGCATACCGCCGTGGTCGGTGCGCCCCCGCGCGGTTGGTACACCGGCCGATGCTCGCTCAACACGGTGCGTCTTACGGCCGAAACCGGAGCCTTCGACTGGATCTCCGACACCTATGACGACGATCTGCCCTACTGGATCGAGGCGGGAGCCCGCGATCAGCTGGTCATCCCCTACACGCTCGAAGCCAATGACATGCGCTTTGCCACCGCACCGGGCTATACCGATGGCGAGCAGTTCTTCACCTATCTGAGAGACAGTTTCGACACGCTTTATGCCGAAGGAAGCGCAGGCCGCGCCAAGATGTTCTCGATCGGCCTTCACTGCAGGCTGATCGGCCGCCCCGGCAAGATCGCCGGGCTCGTGCGGTTCCTCGACCACGCCCAGCGCCACGAGGGCGTCTGGTTCGCCACCCGCAGCCAGATCGCCGCGCATTGGGCCGCCGTCCATCCGCATCGCCGCATCGAGCGGCCAAGCCAGATGTCGCGCGAGCGCTTTATCGAACGGTTCGGGGCATCTATGAACATTCGCCCTGGGTGGCCACCCGCGCCCATGCGCTTGAACTCGGCCCCGCCCATGACAGCGCCCCGGGCCTGGCCAGCGCCCTCGCCCGTGCTTTCCGGACCGCGTCGCCCGCAGACCGGCTGCAGGTTCTCAAGGCCCACCCCGACCTTGCCGGAAAACTCGCCGCAGCGCGGCGCCTCACCCCCGAAAGCAGCGCCGAACAGGCCTCTGCCGCGCTGGATGCGCTGACCGATGAGGAACGCGCAAGCTTCGCCCGTCTGAACGCGGCCTATCTGGCCAAACACGGATTTCCTTTCATCATCGCCGTTCGGGACCACGACAAGGCGGCGATCCTGCGGGCTTTCGAGGCGCGGCTTGCGAATGACACCGACACCGAATTCTCCACCGCCTGTGCGGCGGTCGAACGCATCGCAACCCTGCGGCTGAAGGATCAACTGCCATGACCGGATATTACGCCCCGCAAGGTGGTCTGCCCCCGCAGACCGCACTGATGACCGGACGCGCCGTCTTCACCCCCGCCTATGCCGTGATCCCCAGGGGCTGCTTTTCCGACATCGTCACCAGCGCCCTGCCCGGCTGGGAGCGGACCCGCCTCTGGCTCATCGCGCGCCCGCTTTCGGGCTTTGCGGAAAGCTTCAGCCATTATGTGATGGAGGTACAGGCTGGCGGCGGCTCGGACGCGCCTGATACCGAAACAGGGGCGGAACATTTCCTGTTCGTCACCCATGGCCTTCTGACCCTCTCCATCGACGGCAGGGGCCATGATCTTGATGCGGGCGGCTATGCCTATATCCCGGCCGGGGCCCGGTGGAGCCTGCTTGCCGAAGGCGCGGGCCCCGCCCGGTTCCACTGGATCCGCAAGCTTTACGAGCCCGCCCCCGGGATCGCGGCGCCAACCCCCTTCGTCACCGATGAAAAGACGCTGAAGCCCATCCCCATGCCCGATACCGGCGGCGCCTGGGCGACGACCCGCTTCGTCGATCCCGCCGATCTGTCGCATGACGCGCATGTCAATATCGTCACCTTCCAGCCCGGGGGCACGATCCCGTTCGAGGAAACCCATGTGATGGAACACGGAATCTTCATCCTCGAGGGCAAGGCCGTCTACAAGCTCAACCAGGATTGGGTCGAGGTCGAGGCAGGCGATTATCTCTGGCTGCGCGCCTTCTGCCCGCAGGCCTGCTATGCCGCCGGACCCGGCCCGTTCCGCTATCTGCTTTACAAGGACGTCAACCGCCACGCGAAGCTGCGCGGGCCCGGCGCCTTTGGCCCGGCCCTTTGACCGCGTGATCTGTCCCAAGATACCCCGCCAGCCAGAGGCAGAGCCGATGCAGATCATCCATTCCGAACCCCTCACCGCCGAAGCCTTCGCCCCGTTCGGCGATGTTCTCGACGCGACCGGTGAGTTTCGGCTGATCAACGCCGGGCTTTGCCAGCGCCACCACGACCGCGCGCACCTCGATTTCGGGCCGGACGGCCGCGCGGGCATCTCGATCTTCCAGGCCACGCCGCGGGCGCTGCCTTACGACTTCGACCTCATCGAATGCCACCCCGACGGCTCGCAGGCCTTCCTGCCGATGACCGCCCGTCCCTTTCTTGTCATCGTGTCGCGCGATCCTCAGGCAGAACCGCGCGCTTTTGTGACAAACGGCGCGCAAGGCATCAACCTGCACCGTGGCACCTGGCATGGCGTCTTGACGCCGCTTCATGCCCCCGGCCTCTTTGCCGTGGTGGACCGCATCGGCCCGGGATCAAACCTGCAAGAGCATCGCTATGCCGCGCCTTGGAAGGTGCTGGCAGACCCAAGCCAGATCTGACCGGCGCGCACCTGCGGGGCAGTGCGTAGACGGCATCAAAGCAAAGGCCCCGAGGGAAAGGACGAACCGATGACAGAGACCATGGATCCGGTGGACGAACGTCTGCCGTCACCGCAGCTTTTCACCCTTGGCCTGCAACATGTGCTGGTCATGTATGCCGGGGCGGTCGCCGTCCCGCTGATCGTCGGGCGGGCGCTGAAGCTGGAACCGGCGGATGTCGCCTTCCTGGTCTCGGCCGATCTCTTCGTCTGCGGGCTTGTGACCCTGATCCAGTCGCTTGGCGCGACGCAGTGGTTCGGCATCCGCCTGCCGGTGATGATGGGCGTCACCTTCGCGGCCGTCGGACCCATCGTCGCCATGGCGAACACCCAGGGCGGGGCAGAGGGCGCGCGGGCCATCTTCGGCGCGATCATCGCGGCGGGGCTGATCTCGATCGTGATCGCGCCACTCGTCTCGCGGCTCTTGCGCTTCTTCCCGCCGGTTGTCACCGGCACCATCATCCTCGTCATCGGCGTCAGCCTGATGCGGATCGGGATCAACTGGATTTTCGGCAATCCCGTCGGCCCCACCGCCCCGCAGATCGTCGATCCCGCCCATGCCGACTGGCTGAAAGCCGTTGCGGACATGGCCGCCGCGGGGGGCACCGCGATCCCGCCGCTGCCGGAGGGGCTTTCGCTCGCCGCCCGGATGAACAATCCCGCCTATGCGCCGCTGTCAAGCATCGCGGTTTCGGCGGTGGTGCTGATCTCGATCCTGCTGATCGCCCGGTTCGGCCGTGGCTTCGTCGCCAATATCTCGGTGCTTCTGGGCATCGTGATCGGTGCGGCCATCGCGGTCGCGATCGGGGCGATGAGCTTCGGCAAGGTGGCAGATGCGGCCTGGTTCGGCCTGATCCTGCCGTTTCACTTCGGCACGCCAACCTTCGATCCGGTGATGATCGTCACCATGACGCTGGTGATGATCGTGGTGATGATCGAAAGCACCGGGATGTTCCTTGCACTGGGAGAGATGACCGGCAGGCGCGTGACGCGGCCGATGCTCTCGGCGGGGCTGCGCACGGACGGGCTTGGCACGCTGATCGGCGGCCTCTTCAACACCTTTCCCTACACGTCCTTCAGCCAGAATGTCGGCCTCGTCGGCGTCACCGGCATCAAGAGCCGCTTCGTCTGCGTGGCCGGCGGGGTGATCCTGATCGTTCTTGGCCTCGTGCCGAAGATGGGTGCCCTGGTGGAATCGGTGCCGACGATGGTTCTTGGCGGTGCGGGCCTCGTGATGTTCGGAATGGTCGCCGCGACCGGTATCCGCATCCTGGCCGGGGTGAACTTTGCGGGCAACCGGAACAACCTCTTCATCGTCGCGGTATCGCTCGGCTTCGGGCTGATCCCGCTCATCGCGCCGAACTTCAAGCAATGGATGCCGCATGACATCCACCCGCTGATCGAAAGCGGCATTCTTCTGGCCTCGGTGTCCGCCGTGCTGCTGAACGCCTTCTTCAACGGGGCCAGCGGATCGGAGAACGAGGCAAAGGCCGCCGCCATGGCCGCCGATCACTGACGCTTCCTTGCCAGAACGGGATCCGGCATCGGCGGACAGTGAAAGCCAGCCTGACGCGCCTGCAAGCGTCGGGCTGGCATCAGAACTCCGCACAATGAAAACGGGGGCGGCTTTCGCCACCCCCGCTTCATATTCAACGGCTGACGCCCGGGCTATGCTTATGCAAGCGCCAGGTTGATCGCCGACTCGCGGCCATCGCGGCCGGCTTCCACGTCGAACGTGACCGCCTGGCCATCATTCAACTGGCGGATGCCTGCACGCTCCAGAGCGGTGACATGGACGAACACGTCCTTGCCGCCCGATTCCGGTGCAATGAAGCCGAAGCCTTTGGTGGCGTTGAACCATTTCACGGTGCCTTTGGCCATCGTGATGTCTCCTCATAGTATCGCCATCCGCAGCATGCGATGGCCCGGCTTAAGTTCCCTCTTGATCGAGTGTCTGAAGCCGTAAGGAAACAGAAGGTCGACAGCAGGTTTTTTCGCCCCGCTCACATGCGCCTTCCGCTGCGAAATTGCAAGGGTTTCCAGAAGATAATGGCCCGGCTGGGCTGAAAGATGCCGACACTGTCAATTTGTCGTGACCCTCCTATACTGCGACCGAAGAGGGATTTCATGCTTGCGCCAACCGGCCTTACCGCCCCTGTCCTGTCCGGCGCGCCGCGACCGGGGCTCTGCACGGATTGCGGAGTGTCGCGGATGGCCGATCCCCGGGCCTGCGGCAAGGCCTGCCAGTTCATCCGTCCGGACTATCCCCGGCTTGAACACCGGACCCATGGCCGCGCGGCGGATGCGTTGCGCGGCGACGAGGCATTTTTCGGCGTCACCGAACGCATGATCCGCGCCCGCCTGTCGCCCGCGGCATCGGGCGCGCAATGGACGGGGATCACCACCGAGATCGCCCGGCGGCTTTTGCAAACCGGGGCAGTCGACGCTGTGCTGACCGTGGCCCCGGACCCGGCGGACCGCTGGAAACCCCTGCCGGTCATCGTCACCGACCCCGCCGCCATGGCCCATGTCCGCGGCATGCGCATGGGCTATGCGCCGACGCTCGCGATTCTAGAACCGGCCCGCGCGGCCGGACACCGCCGCATCGCCTTCATCGGCATTCCCTGCCAGACCTACGCGCTGCGGGCGCTTGAACGCGAACTTGGCTTCGAGGCGATCCATGTCATCGGCACGCCCTGCTCCGACAACACGACCACCGAGAATTTCCACCACTTCCTTCGCCTTCTCGACAGCCGTCCTGACACCATCTCCTACCTCGAATTCCGCGCCGACTACCGCGTCGAGCTGCGCTTTGACGATGGCCGCAAGGCCCGGACGATCCCCTTCCTGCAATTGCCGATCAGCCAGCTTCCGCCCGATTTCTTCCCGCTCACCTGCAAGACCTGCGTCGATTACACCAACCGGCTTGCCGACATCACGGTGGGTTACATGGGCGGCGACGGCGATCAGTGGATCATCGCCCGCAATCCGCGCGGGGCGGCGCTGCTCGCCCTGATCGAGGGTGACCTTACCCTCGCACCACTGACCGACAAGGGGAAACGTCAGGGCGCGGTCAAGGGCTTTCTCGACAACACCGCCCGTGCCGCCGGCGGGATGCCGCTCCGCCGCATGCCGGACTGGCTCCGCCCCCTTGTCAGCTTCCTGCAACCCCGCTTTGGCCCCCGCGGCCTGGAGTTCGCCCGCGCCCGGGTCGAGATGAAGGCGGTGGAGACGATCCTCCACCTGCGCCGTGCCCATCCCCGGCGCCTGAAGAACATGGTCCCCGCCCATGTCTGGCGGCTGGTCGCACGGTACGGGCTGAAACCCGCGACCGATGAAACCCCGGATCGGCGCCTTGACGCGGGCCGGCCGGCCCGCAACACTCCCGGGTCGAATGCGAGTGACCTGACGTGAAAGCCACCCTGAAAGAGCTCTACGAAGGCCGCAGCCGCGGTGCCGTCCGCTTCCGCTACGGATTGCTTGCGTTCGATCTGATGACGATCCTCTTTCTCGTGGTCTCGTCCTTCGTGCCGCGCGGCAGCCACACGCTGGCCATCGATCTGGCGATCGGGCTGGTCTATCTTGCCGATATCCTCGCCCGGCTCTGGATCAGCAGGCAACCCCTGCGCGATCTCTTCAGCTTTTACGGGCTCGCCGATATCGCTGTCGTCGCCTCGCTCCTCCTGCCGCTTTTCGGCGAGGGCTTCGCCTTCCTGCGCGTCATCCGGATCTTCCGGCTCCTGCGGTCGGAACAGACGCTGCTTGGCCTGCGCCGGGATCTCGCCTTCTTCCGCCGCAACGAGAAAACCATCGTCGCCGGGGTGAACCTCTTTCTCTTCGTGTTTCTAATGACCGCGCTGGTCTACGAATCGCAAAAAGGCGTCAACGAGAACATCCGCAACTATGTCGACGCGCTCTATTTCACCGTGGCCACGCTCACCACCACCGGCTTTGGCGACGTGACGCTGAAAGGCACGCCGGGCAAGCTGATCGCCATCGCGATCATGATCTTCGGCATCTCGCTGTTCCTGCGGCTGGTCCAGGTCATGTTGCGGCCGACGAAAGTCGATCACAAATGTCCCGTCTGTGGCCTGACGCGCCATGACACCGACGCCGTCCATTGCAAGGCCTGCGGCACGGTCCTCAACATCGAGGACGAGGGGGTGGACTGACCCGCGCACCCTGCCTGCCCGCCTGACCGCCAGCTCCCATCCGCGCCGCCACATCCAGCATCCGGTTGGAAAATCCCCATTCATTGTCGTACCAGCCAAAGACCCGCAGCATCCCCTGCGGCGTCACCCGCGTCTGCGGGCAGGCCATCACGATGCTCTCGGCCCGCGCCCTGAGGTCGCTTGACACCAGCGCCCTGTCCGTCGCCCCGATCACACCCCCCGCCGCCCGGAAGGCCGCATTCACCGCCGCCTCGCTCACCGGGCGCGCGGTCATCACGCACAGATCCACGCAGGACACGCTCGCCACCGGCACCCGCACCGCAGAGCCCTGGATGCGCCCCGCCATCCCCGGCAACACCAGATCCAGCAGCCGCTGCGCCGAGGTCGTCGTCGGCACCATCGACAGCGCCGCCGCCCGGCTCCGCGCAAATTCCGCCGCGGGGGCATCGACCGTGGGCTGGCTGCCGGTATAGCAATGCACCGTGGTCATCGACCCCGTCACCACGCCCCAGCCCTCATCCAGAAGCCGCACCAGCGGCGCCAGGGCGTTCGTCGTGCAGCTTGCATTGGAAACGATCCGCTGGCCGGTCAACCTGTCCTCATTCGCGCCGAGCACCACCGTCACATCCGCCGCAGCCGACGGCCCCGAGATCAGCACCCGCCCGGCACCCGCCTGCAATCCCCTTTCCGCGACCTCGCGCACCTCGGCCCGTCCGGTGCATTCCATCACCACATCGACCCCGGCAAGATCGAGGGTCGAGATATCGGCAACCCGCGCCAGTTCCAGCACCCTGTCATTGACCACCAGCGCCCCGTCCCGCAGGGCCACCGTTCCGCGCCAGGGGCCGAAGGTGCTGTCATATTCGAACAGATAGGCACACATTTCCGCGGCTGCGATGTCGTTCACCCCGACAATTTCCAACCCCGGCCAAAGCTCCGGTCCCGCCGCCCAGGCCCGCAGCACAGACCGCCCGATGCGTCCGAACCCGTTGATGAAAACGCGCATGACCATTCTCCTGACCTGCGCCAGTCTCAGCATGACCGGGCCCCGCTTTCAATGCCACCGACGCCGTCATTTGATCAAATCTTGTACCCGGAACAATCCGCCCCGGCTGCATTCATCTTGGCAAAAATATCCCCGCCGGAGGCTCCTCCTGCCGGGCCGGGCCGCGGCCTTGACCGGCGGTCTGCCTCACCTCACGGCGATCCCGCGGGCCAGGTCAGCCGCTTCGAAATGCGCCAGCTGATCACCAAGCGCCTTGCGGAACGCCGCCCGGTTGCAGCCCCGCGCGACATATTCCCTGAGAGCTTTGTACCCCGTCAGCTGCCCCAGCTTGTCCGGCATGCGAAGCACGTCGCACATCAGGATATCGGCCACGGTGAACCGGTCATCCGCCAGCCAGTCCCGCGTCTGCAGAACCGCTTCCAGCCGGTCGAGGCGCTGGGTCATCCATCCCGCAAGCGGGTTTGCCGCCGGTCGCGACATGTTGATGAACCACCAGGGCACCGTGACCATCTCGATCGAGTTCAGCGCGGCCACGACCCATTGCAGCGTCTCCGCTTTCGCCTGCGGCGCGCGGGGCATCAGCCGCTCGCTCCTGTCGGCCAGATGCAGAAGGCACGCGCCGCTTTCAAACACCCGGACATCGCCGTCATCCAGGAACGGAACCTGCCCGAACGGCTGTCTGGCCAGATGTCCGGCACCCCGGCCGTCGAAGGGAACCGTCGCAACGGCGTAATCGATGCCCGCCTCCTCAAGCGCCCACCGCAGCCTGATATCGCGGACATGTCCGCGGGGCCTGGCGGCACCCAGTCATAGGTCCAGATCGTCACCTCTACCGGCATCCTGACCCCCTCCGACAGTCCCGGCAGAGCGTATCACGCCCGGGCGAAAGGTCCACCGGGCGGCGAGGTCATCGCTGCCCCCCCCGCGACATCAGGCGGGCGCAACCGGCGCGAGGCAGGCTCTGCCCCGCGACAGGGGCAGATGTTCGGGGTCACGGCTCCACCACCACCCCGAGCCCCCGTTCCCGTGCCCGCGCCAGTGCCACACCGGCCACCGCCAGATCCTGCAATCCGACGCCTGTGCCGTCAAACAGCGTGATCTCCTGATCCGACCGCCGCCCCGGGTGGCGCCCGATCAGCACCTCCCCGATCGGCGTGATCTCCGCTGCGGTCATCAGCCCCGATCCCACCGCATGCTGCGCCTCGCCAATCGTCGCCGATTGCGCCACCTCGTCGGTGAACACAGTGGCGCGCGCGGTCAGGGCCGGCTCGACCTCCTGCTTGCCCACCGTATCGGTTCCCATGCAGGCCAGATGGGTGCCGTCCTTCACATGGGCCGACATCAGGCTTGCGGCGGGCGAGGAGGTGATCGTCACGATCACATCCGCCTCGACCATCCGCTCCAGCGGCACCGCCTCGAACGGCAGGCCGAGCTCCGCCGCAACCTCACCCAGCTTCGGCAGCATCTCGGGATGCAGGTTCCAGGCGATCACCCTGTCAAAGCGCCGCACCTTCGCCGCCGCGCGCAGCTGAAACCCCGCCTGATGCCCCGCACCGACCATGCCAAGGACGCGCGCATCCTTCCGCGCCAGCCGGTCGATGGAAAGGGCACTTGCCGCCGCCGTGCGCAGTGCGGTCAACAACCCGCCACCGACCATTGCCGTCGGCTGCCCGGTCTCGGGGTCAAAGAGGAAAACCGTCGACTGGTGATTGATGATCCCCTTGGCGGCATTGCCCGGGAAATATCCCCCCGCCTTCACGCCAAGGCTGCCCCCGGCGCGGTCGAGCCCGGATTTGAAACCATATTGCCGCCCCTCGCCCAGCGCTTCGCGGACCACGGGAAAGTTGTAGGCCTCGCCGCGCGCCATGGCGGCGAAACAGGCCTCGACGGCCGAAAACGCATCCTCGGGCGACACCAGATCCGCGATCAGGGCCTCAGGGATTATCCGCATGTCAGGCACTCCGGAGGCCGCCAGGGCCCCATGGTTGAGGATTCCGCGGTCCTCCCCGCAGAAAGACGCAAGGAGGACGGAAAGATGACGGGAAGAAGAGGCGACACACGTGTCGGTCTCCGGGGGCCCGAGGGCGCTGTCAATAGGCCTTGCCGCGCGCCGAGACTGGCCACACGACCTCTACCTTGCCGCCCCTGACGCCGACATACCAGTCATGCACATTGCAGGTCGGGTCGCAGTGGCCCGGCACCAGCTTCAGCTTGTCGTTCACCTTCAGAACCCCGGCCAGATCCTCAACCACCCCATGCTCGTCCGAGCATTTGACGTATTTCACATCCGTCCGGCCATAGACGACCGGCAACCCTGAATCCACCGACTGCGCCTTCAGGCCCGCATCGACGATGGCCTTGTCGGCCTTGGCATGGCTCATCACCGAGGTCAGGATGAAGAGCGCATTCTCCCATTCCCCCTGATCGATCCGGTTGCCGTCCTTGTCGAGGATGCGGCCATAGTCCGCGTCCATGAAGGCATAGCTCCCGCACTGAAGTTCGTTGTAAACCCCTGAAGTGCTTTCGAAATAGTAACTGCCAGTTCCGCCGCCGCCGACGATGTCGCAGGTGATCCCATCGGCCCTGAGCGTATCGACGGCATCTTTCACCTGCGCCACCGCGAGGTCGATCTTCGCCTTGCGGTCGGCATAGCTGTCCATGTGCTGCATCGCGCCCTGATAGGCCTGGATGCCCGCAAACTTCAGCCCCGGGGCCGCGTCGATGGCCTTGGCGAGGGCCACGACTTCGGGCGTGGTCTTCACCCCGCAGCGCCCCGCGCCACAATCGATCTCCACCAGGCATTCGATGGTGGTGCCATGACGCTGCGACGCCGCCGAGAGGTCGGCCACGTTGTCAAGCATGTCGACGCAGCAGATCGTCCGTGCGCCAAGCTTCGGCAGCCGCGCCAGCCGGTCGATCTTGGCCGGATCGCGCACCTGATTGCTGACGAGCACGTCCTTGATCCCGCCGCGGGCAAAGACCTCGGCTCGGAAACCTTCTGGCAGCAGACGCCGACCGACCCGCCAAGACTTTCCTGCAACAGTGCAACATCGACCGATTTGTGCATCTTGCCATGCACCCGGTGCCGCATCCCATGCGCCGCCGCATAATCGCCCATCTTCTTGATGTTGCGCTCCAGCGCGTCGAGATCCAGCACCAGACAGGGCGTCTGGATATCCGTCTCGGCCATCCCCGGCAGCGCGGGAATGTCGTAGCCCACTTCAAGACCTTCAAAATTTGCGTGACTGTTCATGATGTTACCCTTTCATCCAAGGTAAAGTGTCCAGATCGACGTTGCCGCCGGTGATGATCACGCCGACCTTGCGGCCCCGGAAGACCTCGGGGTTGGCCAGAATGGTCGCCAGCGGCACGGCGCAGCTTGCTTCGATGATGATCTTCATGCGCTTCCAGGTCAGCTTCATCGCATCGATGATCTCCTGCTCTGTTGCGGTGAAGACATCCGTCACATGGCGGCTGACGAAGTGCCAGGTCAGGTCTTTCAGCGGCACCTTCAGCCCGTCGGCGACGGTATCGGGCGCGTCATCCGCGATGATCCGCCCGGCCTTGAAGCTGCGATAGGCGTCGTCGGCGTTCTTCGGTTCGGCGGCATAGACCTTCACCCCAGGCGCGGTGGAAGACACCGTCAGGCAGGTGCCCGAGATCATCCCCCCTCCGCCGATGGGCGCAATCACCGCCTCCAGCCCCGGCACCTGCTCCAGCAGTTCCCGCGAGCAGGTGCCCTGCCCGGCAATCACCCGCGGATCATTGTAGGGATGCACGAAATCCGCCCCCGTTCGGGCCTGCACTTCGGCAAAGACCGCCTCGCGGGAACTGGTCGACGGTTCGCATTCCACGATCACCCCGCCATACCCCTGCACGGCATCCTTCTTGGCCTGCGGGGCCGTGCGCGGCATCACCACGTTGCACGGAATGCCCCGCCGCCCCGCCGCATAGCTGAGGCTGAGCGCATGGTTGCCGCTGGAATGCGTCGCCACGCCCTTTGCCAGCTGATCATCGCGCAGCCCGAAGACCGCATTCGACGCGCCGCGCACCTTGAACGCGCCCGCCTTCTGGAAGTTCTCGCATTTGAAGAACAGCTGCGCGCCGGTGAGCTCGTTGAAATAGGTGGAGGTCAGCACCGGCGTGCGATGGATATGGGGGCGGATGCGATCATGCGCCGCGATCACATCGTCGAATGTCGGAATTGCCAGGGGGGTCATCTCGTTCATCTCATGCCGCAGCTTGCGCCGCCTCCTTGCCGCCGTTGCGATAATAGTCCTGCGCCGCCGCCACGCCAGAGCCGAGCGTGATCGGCCAGCCAAGATCGGCCATGCACATCTCGGCGGTGGCAAGGCCCGACAGCATCATGACGTCGGTCAGACTGCCAAGATGCCCGATGCGGAACACCTTTCCCGCCACTTCGCCAAGGCCCACACCAAAGGCCACGCCATATTTCTCGGCCGCCAGCTTCACCAGATCGGTGCCGTTGCAACCAGGGGGCACGACAACGGCCGTGACCGTTTCGGAATAAAGGTCCGGCGAGGCGGCACAGGGCACCATCCCCCAGGCCGCAATCGCACGGCGCACGCCTTCGGCGATGCGGGCGTGGCGGGCATAGACGGCCTCCAGCCCCTCGTCCTCCAGCATCTGCACGGCATGGGCCAGCCCGTTGATCAGGCCGACGGGCGGCGTGTAGGGAAACCCGCCAGAAGCATAAGACTTCAGCATGTCCCTGAAATCAAAAAAGGTGCGGGGCAGCCTTGCCCCCTCCATTGCCGCGATCGCTTGGGACTGATCCCGAGGATCGCAAGGCCCGCAGGCAGCATGAAGCCCTTCTGGCTGCCGGCCACCGCGATGTCCACGCCCCAGCCTTCCATGTCGAACGGCATGGAGCCGATGGAGGACACCCCATCCACGAACAGAAGCGCGGGATGATCGCCCATCGCCTTGCGGATACCGCCGATATCGGACCGCACGCCGGTTGCCGTCTCGTTATGCGTGGCCAGAACCGCCTTGATCCGGCGGCCCGTGTCGGCCCGCAGCGCCTCGGCGATCCGGGAAAGGGGGGCGCCTTCACCCCAGGGCGTCTCGATGATCTCGACGTTCAGCCCGTGGCGCTGGCACATGTCGATCCAGCGGTGGCTGAACATGCCGAACCGCGCCGCCAGCACCGTATCGCCGGGCGACAGTGTGTTGGAGATTGCCGCCTCCCAGCCGCCGGTGCCGGTCGAGGGCAGGATGATGACCTCACCCGTGCCCATTCCAAGCACTTTCTTGACCCCCGCCACCGCCGGTTTGAACACCCGCGCAAAGGCAGGAGAGCGATGGTCGATGGTCGGCATGTCGCAGGCTTTGCGCACGCTTTCGGGGATGTTCGTCGGGCCGGGAATGAAAACGGGGTTCTGGAAGGACATGGGTCATCTCCGTGACTGGATACCCCCTTCTAGCCTGCCAGCCCGCCATCTCCAATTTTTTCGAAAATGTTTTTCAAAACCAGGAAAGAGTGGTATTCCATCATCAAATCAACGGGTCACCGTTTTTCATCTGCTGCAAGCCACCCAGAAAGCGAAAAAATGTCTGTCAAACCGCGTGGCCGTCCGAAGGCATTCAACGACAAGACCGACCAGAATACCGTGCAGGCGCTGGATCGCGCGCTGGGGCTGCTGGAGCATCTGGCGCAGGGCCCTGGCCGCACTCTTTCCGAACTGGCAGAGGAGACCGGCCTTCCCGTCGCCACCGTGTTCCGCGCGCTTGTCACGCTGCAGGCCCACGGCATGGTCGAGGTCGAGGAACCGGGGCAGCTTTGGCACATCGGCGCGGGTGCCTTTCGCGTCGGCACCGCCTTTCTGCGCCGGACCAAGGTGGCCGAACGCGCGCGCCAGCCGATGGATGCGCTGATGCGCGACACGGGCGAGACGGCCAATCTTGGCGTCGAGATCAGGGGCGAAGTCCTGTTCCTCGCACAGGTGGAGACGCATGAGGCGATCCGCGCCTTCTTTCCGCCGGGCACCAAGGGGCCGATGCATTCCTCCGGGATCGGCAAGGCATTGCTGGCCTGGTATCCCGAGGACCGCACCCGCGACATCATCGCCCGGCAGGGCCTGCCGAAGTTCACCTCGCTGACGCTGACCTCCGACAGTGCGCTCTTGCGCGATCTTGCCCGCACCCGCGAACGCGGTTTCGCCATCGATGATCAGGAACGCGCCGAAGGCATGCGGTGCATCGCCGCCCCGGTCTTCAACGCCTATGGCGAGCCTGTCGCCGGCCTCTCCGTCTCGGGCCCCGCGTTCAGGGTCGGGCTGTCCGACGCAGCCCGCATCGGCGCGCTGGTCCGCACGGCCGCCGATCAGGTCACCGAAGCGACGGGCGGCAGCCGCCCCTAAAGCTGCGCTGCCTTGGAGTGGAGATGCGCGACAAGCCCCGCATCAAGATTGAGGCGTGCCGCAAGCATCGCCAGATAGCCTTTCTCCGCCGCCCCGTCCGGATCCACCACCAGAAGCGATGCGGCATAGATCTGCGTCGCCTCTTCTTCGCTGCTGGCCAGCGCCGCCACCCGGCCCACGTCCAGCGGCTGATCAAGTTCCGCCGCGATCAGCGCCGCCGCCTCGGCCTCAAGCCCCAGATTGCCCAGTTGCGCGTCGATCCGCGCGCGCTCCTCGGCGGTCACGTGACCATCGGCCTTGGCCGCAGCGATCATCGCTTGCAGGATGCGGGTCGACAGATCGTCGTCCGGCAGGAACCCTTCCTCCGGGCCGGGCAATGCCATCGGCCCGTCCTCGGCCCCGGCGGTCTTGCCCGCCTTCCAGTCCTCATAGGCCTTGTAGGCCAGCCCACCGATCAGCGCCGCGCCGCCGATCTTGGCCCCGGTTCCCAGCAGCTGCCGCCCGCCGCCGGTCAGAAGCACGCCAAGCAGCCCCCCGGCGATCGCCCCCTTGCCAAGCGCGGATTGATTGTTCCACGCCCCTTTCGCCTTTTCGGCCAGGCCTTTGGCACCTTGGCCGCCTGTGACCTGCCCCAGGCTACCCATCAGATTGTCGAGCAGGGATTTTGCGTTCAGCATGGCGGCCTCCAGGTGACTCGCCCCTCAGTATGAACATCACCGCCGATCCGCACAACCGCGTCGTTGGGGCAAACGCCATGGTTGCGCGGCCAACCGGCAGCGGTCCGGGGGATCGGCCACGCTGCCGCAGGGCCACCATTGCCGCGCGAAAGGCCAATGGAGCCAGCCGAAAGGCAACGGATTTCACTGCCCGATCAGCGGATCCGACGCCACGCGCAGCGGCGCCGTCAGGTCGGACAGGCGGGTGATCTGGCGGCCAGCCCTATCGAAATTGTCCGGTGAAAGCCAGACCGCGAAGGCTTTCTCCAGCGCGGGCCATTCGCTGTCGATCACCGAGAACCAGGCGGAATCCCGGTTGCGGCCCTTGATCACCATATGATTGCGGAACACGCCCTCATAGCTGAACCCGAGCCTTTGGGCGGCGCGGCGGGAACCGAGGTTCAACGCATTGCACTTCCATTCATAGCGCCGATACCCCGCCGCAAACGCCCATCGCATCATCAGGTACATGGCTTCCGTCACCGCCGCCGCGCGCTGCAGCCCGGGTGCGATGCAGATATGACCCACCTCGATCGACCCTGCCTCGGGCGTGATCCGCAGGTAAGAAGCAACGCCCCCGGCGCGGCCGCTGGCAAGATCCCTCAGCACGTAAAAGCGCGGGTCGTCGCCCGACTGCCGCTCCTCAGCCCAGTCGTGATAGGCCCTGGCCGAGGGGAAGGGGCCATAGGGCATGAAATCCCAAAGCGCGTCATGGCCCGCATAGGCGGCAAAGAGTTCGGCGGCATGGTCCTCTGCAGACAGCGGTTCCAGCCCGACAAGGCGACCGGTCATCCCGGCCTCTTGCGGGCGGGGCGGGGGCTGCCAGCCCGCGATCACATTCCCCAGCCCTGCCATACCCATCCCCGCCTGCCCAGTTGCCGAGGGATGTTAGGTGGCCACCGGAACCGCCGCAAGCTTCAGCGCAACAGCCCCGGATCCTCCCCCATGTCGAGCCCCGGGAACACCGCCCCCTCCAGCACGGAGCGGTCAAGCCCGTAAAGACCCCGCATCGCATGGGCGGCCCATCCCCGCACATCCGAGGTCGGCAGCAGGTCGCGCCTGTCGTAAAGCGCCTCCTCTGCAAGGCCGGGCCAGCGCTCCAGCACCCGCCCCCCGCGCACCGCCCCCCCGGCCACCACGCATCAGCCCGCCCGTGCCATGATCCGTGCCGCCCGAACCGTTCTGCCGCACGGTGCGGCCGAATTCCGTCATCGCAAGCAAGGTCGTCCTTGCCCAGACATCGGGGCCAAGCTGATCCTTCATCCGCAGGATCGTGCGCTGCAACCGCTCCAGCGGCCGCTTGATCGCTGTCGCCTGGCCCTTGTGCGTATCCCAGCCGGTCTGCGAAAACGCCGCGATCCGGGTTGCGCCCCGCAGCCGCTCGGCGGCAAAATCGACGATCAGGTCCACATCCTTCGCCTGTGCCTTGGCGTCCCCGCGCCCCTCGGTCAGGGCAAAGGCCTCTTCCACCGTGTCGCGGAAGACGGCATCGTCGTGATAGACATGGTCGATCAGAAGCCGCGCCTGCGCCGTCAGTACCAGATCCTGATCGGGCGCCCAATTGCGCACCTCCGCCTTACCCTCCAGCACCGGCAGCGCCTCGCGCCCGATGGCATAGGCGGTCTCCGACGTCAGCCCCGGCACCGCCTGAAGCAGGCGGTTCAGCCAGCCGTCCCGCACGGCGGCCTTCGTCACATCCATCCCCGTCCCCGCCTCCAAAAGATCCTGTCCGTCGAAATGGCTGCGCTTGTCGCGGTAGGGGGTGGAGGTGGCGTGAACAAAGCCAAGCTCCCCCGCCGACCAGAGCGGCAGAAGGCTCGACAGAGCGTCATGCAATGCGAAGAAACCGTCCAGATCGGTGGCAGGAAGTGCCGAGAGATCCGGCCGCGCCGCCGTGAAGGCCGCATCTCCCCGCGGCTGCACGACGTCAAGGCCATCCATCGCGCCGCGCAGGATGATCACGACCAGCCGATTGTCGTTCAGCCCCGGCGCGCCCTGCGCCAGGGTCAGCGTCGTGAGCAGCGGATGCGCCGCGGCGGAACAGCCCAGAACACCCATACCCTTCAGAAAAAGTCGCCGTTCCATCGGGTTACCTCCTGTTGAACGCGGGCGAGGCCAGCACGAGCCCCACCCCTTCGCGCACCGATTCCGCTGCTGCGACGGCCCAGTTCAGCCGTTCGTCGGCCCGCGATCCCAGCACCGTCTCGACAAGGGCGCGCGGGTCAGGCAGCGGGTCGACCAGCCGCGCGGGCGCGTGCATCGCCCAGGTGATCCGCGCGGCAAGGCCTTGCGGGGTTATCCAGTCCTCCAGCGGCTCGGGCCAGCCATTCGGCCCCGACGCCTGCTGCCAGGGTTGGCCCATGTCGCGCATCGGCTGAAGGATCAGGCGCCGGAACTCCCGCGCCTCCATCCGCAGGATCCGGTCCGGACCAACCTGCAGCGCACGCAGCGCGGCGACGATGAAATCGAAGGGCTGACGCGCCTTCGCCGCATCGGGCGCCCAGGCCGCGGGATGGCCCAGCATCGCTTCGGTCACCGCCAGAAGATCGCCCCCGCCAAGGTTCCAGGCCTTTTCGATCGCCCCGACCAGCCCCGGATCAGGGGTGTCCGAGACGAAATGCACCGCCAGTTTCATCGCCAGATGCCGCGCGGTCTCTGGCCGGACCGCAAGATCGTCGAGCGCCTGAAAGATCGGCTCCGTCCCCTGGCCTGTGTAGCGCACGCCAAGGACCGTCTCTGCCCCCGGCTCTGCCCGGTTCGGCTCGAACCGGAAACCCGCGTCGGGATCGACGGCCAGCCCGGTCAGAAGCTCAGCCATCTGGCGCACGTCATCCTGCCCGTAACCTGCCGATACGCCCAGCGTATGCAGTTCCAAGAGTTCCCGCGCCAGATTCTCGTTCAGCCCCTTCTTCTGCCGCTGCCCCCGCCTGGACCCGGGCCCGAAGGACGTGACCTGATCAAGATAGATCAGCATCGCCGGATGGGTGATCACCGCGCGCAGCATCGCGCTGAACCGGCCTGCGAGATGGGGGCGGATGGCATCCTCGATCAGCGTCGCAGGCAAGGCCCGCTCGATCGACCGGCGCGATGTGACGGTGAAGTGATCTGCCCAGAACTGGACCAGCCGTTCGCGCAGGCCATCGGGCGATCCGACGGCCCGCGCCAGAATGGCCTGCGCACCGCGCAAGGCCAGCGCATCGGCCTGCTGCTGGACCTCTTTCAGCGCCGCCGTCCGGCCTTTCGCACCGGCCTTCTTCTCCTCCATGCGCGCCGTGCGATAGGCGCGGACGGTTTTCAGAACCTCGGACAGCGCGACCCCGGGCCAGAGCGCGGCTGCCTCGTCCGGCCCCCGCAGCCGACCGATCATCCGCCCCGCGTCAGGAGATTTGTCAAAGATCGGATGCCCGTATCCGAAACGGGTTGCGGCAATCTCGCCACGCTCGGCCATCGGAAGACCTCCCTTGCTGCCAGTCACGGGGTCAAACGGCCGGGGCCTGGCAATCCGTCGCGCCATGGCCGCCAAGGCCCGCATTGCCAGCAGTTTTCCGCCGGTCAGTGTTCGGCCGCCTCAAAGCTGAACCCGTCGGGATATTGGTGGAACCCGTCGAAATCCGCCTTGCCAAGCGGCACCCCCGCCGCCCTCAGTGCGGCATATCCCATCGTCAGATGGAAAAAGAAATTCGGCAGACCAAAGAGATAGAGGAAATCCGCCGCCGATTGCTCGATCTCGGCAAAGCCCGCGCGATGGCGCAGGATCCGCTTTTCCGCGCCCTCGAACTCCGCGGGCGTCACTCGCCCCAAAAGCGCGCGGCGAC
>JAAURK010000224.1 GCA_012032275.1 Tabrizicola sp. | reverse complement strand
GGCCCGCCGCGTCAGCCAGCCGAGCGCGAGAAGCGAGGTGACGGGCAGGAGGGTCAGCAGGGTGCCGACCACGCCGTCAAGGATCAGCGATCCAAGGCGCGATAGCCGCCCGGGCCGCCCCCGGCTGCGCGACAGCGCGGTCACAGGAACATCTCCCCGATGGCGCTGCCTTCGGCGCGCGGGGCGGCGAAGCCCATCGCCGCAGCAATGGTCGGGGCGATGGCCGACTGGTCGACCGGCCGGTCGATGACGCCCTTGCCGATCCCCGGCCCGAAGATCACCGCCCAGACCTCATGCGCCGAAGCCGAGTTGAAGTGGTGCTGGAACGGCACTTCTGCCAGAGGGTTCGCATCGCGGCCGCAATCGGGGGTGATCACAAAATGGTGTTGTCGCGGTAGAAGGGATCGGCCTCTGCCGCCATGACCAGCCGTTGCAGACCTTCGTCGATGATCGCGATGGCGCGGGTATAATGCGAGGGATTGCCCCAGTGCACATAGTCCGGATCCTGATAGTTCACCATCATGAAGCGCGGTTTCAGTTCCGCCATGGCACGGGTCGCAAGCTCGGTCAGCAGCCGGTCGCCGCGCGGATTGCGCAGCCCGTCATCGCCAAAGCCCCGCCGCCAGCGCGCCCAGAACGCCTCCACCTCTGGCGACGGCTCCGGTGTGGCACCGCGCCGGTCGATGGTCAGCAGGCGGTTACGCTCTTCTTCCAGCGAGAGACGTTCCGCTTCGGTGAGGCCGCCTTCGGCAAGCTGCATCCGGGTGCGGTAAAGCTTGTAGCGGTGCAAGCTCAGCATTTCGGACCGGAAATCCACGCCGAAATGATCGCCCGCGCCAAAGGTGAAAAACTCCTCCTGCGGGCGATCCTCGCCGTTGATCAGCAGAACCTCGTGCGAGGCGAGGTCGAAGCTGCGGCGAAGATATTCGAAGATGGTGGGTTCGGTCGGTTCCAGCCGGTCGACCAGAAACGCGCTGGCGTCGCGGTAGGCGAGGTAGCGCCCGGTCAGAAGGTTCAGCGTGCCCTCGGCATGCGAGGTGCTGACCCCTTCCAGCTTTTCGATGCGCAGATCGGGAATGAATGTGCCGCGCGGCGCGAGGGTGTGGCGCAGGTAGGGGGCCCAGGTCGCCGCCTCGTCGATCGTCTCGGCCCGGCGCACGCCGCCGCCAAAGCGGACGAGGATGACATTCGGGCCGGTATAGGCAGGCGAAGTCTGGGAAAGGCCCATGCGCGGTGCGGCAAGCCCCGCTGCAAGTCCAAGGGTGAATGTCCGGCGATCCATGCTGTCCCCCGTTTGTTAATACAATTAACATTGCACAATCCGCCACGGAAATCGAGGGTTTTTTACGCGGGTGTGGTGGAGGCTGGGGCGCGCCCGCCGCCCCTTCCTTTCAGCTTGCGAACACCGCGTCCAGCGACTGAAAGCCCTTCACCTCAATGGGATTTCCGCTTGGATCGCGAAAGAACATGGTCCATTGCTCGCCCGGCTCGCCCTCGAACCGCACCATCGGCGCCAGCACGAACTCGATGCCCGCGGCAACCAGCCGGTCGGCCAGCGCCTGCCAGTCGGCCAGCGGCAGAACCAGCCCCAGATGCGGCATCGGCACCATCTTGTCTCCGACCCTGCCGGTATCCGTGGTGGCAAAAGGCTGGCCCAGATGCAGGCTGATCTGATGGCCGAAGAAGTCGAAATCGACCCAGGTCGCGGTGCTGCGCCCTTCCGGGCAGCCGAGCACGATGCCATAGAACCGGCGCGCGGCGTCAAGATCGGTCACGTGATAGGCAAGGTGAAAGGGGGTCAACATCGGCTTCTCCGTTCCAGCCAAGGCCAATCTCTAGATCACCGGCCCCGCCTCTGCCAGCCCCGGTTGCTCCGGCACCTCTCCTCGCATAGGCTGCGCGGCAATCATCCATGGGGGGAGAACAAGATGACCGACAGACCGATGGGGTTCGATACGCTGGCCATCCACGCGGGCACGGCGCCCGATCCGGCGACCGGCGCGCGCCAGGTGCCGATCTATCAGACGACGGCCTATGTCTTCCGCGATGCGGATCATGCGGCGAAGCTCTTCAACCTGCAGGAAGTGGGCTACATCTATTCCCGGCTGAACAACCCCACGGTTTCCGCGCTCGCCAGCCGGGTCTGCGCCCTTGAAGGCGGGGCGGGCGCCATTGCCTGCTCATCGGGCCATGCGGCGCAGCTCATGGCGCTTTTCCCGATCATGCAGCCCGGGCGCAACGTGGTCGCCTCCACCCGGCTCTACGGCGGCACGATCCAGCAGTTCTCCAACACCATCCGCAAGTTCGGCTGGTCGGCGAAATTCGTCGACTTCGACGATCCCAAGGCCATCGCCGCGGCCATCGACGATGATACCCGCGCGGTGTTCTGCGAAACGATCTGCAACCCCGGCGGCGCGATCAGCGATCTGGACGCCATCGCCCGGGTCGCCGCCCACGCGGGTGTTCCGCTGATCGTCGACAATACGACGGCAAGTCCCTATCTGTGCCGCCCGATCGAGCATGGCGCGACCCTCGTCGTCCATTCGGCCACGAAATACCTGACCGGCAATGGCACGGTCACGGGCGGGATCGTGGTCGATTCGGGCAAGTTCGACTGGTCGGCATCGAAGAAGTTCCCGTCGCTGTCGGAACCCGAACCCGCCTATCACGGCCTTGTCTTCCACCCGACGCTTGGCAACATGGCCTTCACCTTCCATTCCATCGCCATCGGCCTGCGCGACCTTGGCATGACGATGAACCCGCAGGGTGCGCATTACACGCTGATGGGGATCGAGACGCTGTCGCTCAGGATGCAGCGCCATGTCGAGAACGCCCAGACCGTCGCCGAATGGCTGGAGCAGGATCCGCGGATCGAGGCGGTGACCTATCCGGGCCTCAAATCCTCGCCCTATCACAACCTGGCCAAGATGATCACGCCGAAGGGCGCGGGGGCCCTTTTCACCTTCCGCGTCAAGGGCGGGTATGAGGCCTGTGTGAAGCTGATCGACAATGTGAAGCTGTTCAGCCATGTCGCAAACCTTGGCGACACGCGCAGCCTGATCATCCACTCCGCCTCCACCACGCATCGCCAGCTTTCGCCCGAGGCGCAGGTTCAGGCCGGGGCGGCCCCAGATATGGTGCGGGTGTCGATCGGCATCGAGAATGTCGCGGACATCATCGCCGATCTCAACCAGGCGCTGGAGAAGGCAACCGCCTAACCCAGCGGTTTGACCGGAATGATTCCCTTGGGCAGAGGCGCAAGCCAGCCGATCTCTGCCCGGGCGGCCCCCACGCCGGTCTCGTACCAGGTGACGTCCATCTGGGTGACGCGACAGCCGAGGCCGGCCTTCTTGCCTTCGGTGCAGGACTGCAGCGCGCTGTCGATAGCAAGGCGCAGAAAATCCTCCGCCGATGCGGCGATATCGCTTTGCTGATCGACGGCAATCTCCAGCCGCTCCGTGTTCAGGGCATGGACGGCCGGATCGGGGATCGCGGCATCGGTCTCTTTCAGGCGATAAACCAGCTGGATCCTGAACCGCGCCCTTTCGCCAACCGCATCGACGCTGCCTTCGACCACGCGGGCCGAGTTCAGCGCACATTCCGCAGCCAGGCGCTCGATCAGGATCGCGCAGGTCTTCTCGGCGATGATCGGCGCGCGGATGTCGGCCAGCACTTCCAGATAGGGCGCATCGGGCAGCTTTTCGCCGTCAAGCAGCAGATCGGTCAGCAGCGCGGTCCGCGTGACCTCGATCGTGCGGCCCTCGACAAAGCGGTCCTGCGACAGATAGGCCAGCGCCTCCCGCTGCGGGACCAGACCGCCAGTGGGGGAGATGAGCCAGGTCTGCTCGGACTTTCGGGCCTGGGCGGCGGCGTCACCCTGCCCCGCGTCGGCCGCGACCACTGCGTCAGGCTCTCCCGGTTGCCGCGATTGCACGAATTGCCAGCCGGCCGCGCCAAAACCGGCGAGCATCATCAGAACGCCAAGACCTATGAGCAGACGCAGCATCACCTGAACTCCACACCCTGGCGCAACCGGTCAAGGTCGCCCCAGGCAAAGCTGGTCGCCACGGCCCTGACGCGAGAGACAAAATCAGTCCCCGGCGCGATCTGGCCGTCAATCTCGAAGAACGTGTCCTGCGTGGTGCGGATCTTGGCCCCGTCGATCTTTGCCCAGACCGCCTTCGGCTCTTCGCCCATCGGCACCGGGCCGACCACCGATATCGTTCCTGCGTCCCACCCTGCGCGTGTGGCGATGGCACTGACGCGGAACTGGCCCTTGAACCAGTCGTCATAGCGCGAGACCGCCACCTCGATCAGGGCAAGCTTGCCGCTTGCCTCTTCCCGCGACATCGCGCCAACGGCCAGCGACTGGAAGAAAAGATGGCCTTCGTTGAGCGGATAGGCCGGAAGAATGCCGCAATCACTCATCCCTTCGGCCAGCAGCACTTCCACGGGCACCACCGGGTCGACATTGGCCACCCCGGCCTGGCTGCCACCCAAAAGCACGACCCGCTCCAGCCGCGCGCCGGGCGCGAGATGTATGTTCCAGATCAGGTTGTCACCGCCCGATTGCAGCACCAGATAGACCGGTTTATGCGTTTCGGTCACGGCCACGTCATAGGCCTCATAGCTGATACGCTCGGTGGAGGGATCTTCGGCCAGGCCGGTCTTGCGATAGGCCGCCACGAAAGTCTTCACCGCACCGGCGAGGTCGGCATCGCTGTAGGTCGCCATGGCCAGCCGCATGCCGCTGTGCTTGGCGATCGCATGACCGACAACGCTGCCCTCGCCCGGTGGCGTGAAATTGCAGCCCGATACCGGACGAATCGTCGTGATTTCCGCCGGAATGTCGGTCGAGACGCGGGTGGTGTAGCCCGATATCACATCCTTGATGAAAACCGCCTCGTTGCCCGCGCGTGCGGCGATGGGTCCGCGCGCCTCGACCCCGTTCTTGCCATCGCGCAGGTAGTCCGAGGGGAATTCGCCCGTGCCTTTCGGAGCCGCTGCGCCAATGGTCGTGACGTCGCTCCGCAGGCCGATACCCTGCAGAAAACTCAGGACAGAGCCGGGCAATACCCGGTCAACCGCAGCCGGTCCGATCACGATCACCGCAATCATCGCCAGGACAACAATCCCAACGACCACCAGGCTGACCGTCCGCCGCACCATTTACTGCCCCTTGCCCTGCACGTCTCTCTGCTGAGCGGTTTTGCATGCAGACTTTGGCAAAAACGGGTCGAAACGGCGGAACTGTTGCGAATGCAAGAGGTTATTTCGGCCTATTCCGCGATTTCGTAGACGATTGTCACATGGGCCGTCACCGCCAGTTCCCCGCTTGCAACCGGAACGGCAGAGGCTTCCGCCCTGAACATCGGCTCGGTTGATCCGGATCCGGTCGTCTCGACGATCGAGGTGATCTTGCCAAGCTTCACGCCTGCCGCCGCTGCCAGCACCTCGGCCCGCAACCGGGCATCGGCCACGGCGGCCTTCCGTGCCTCGTCCATCGCCGGCCGTGGGTCGGCAAGCCCGAAGGTCAACCCGTTCAACGTGTTGGCCCCGTCGCGTACCGCGACGTCCAGGATCTCGCCCAGCCGGTCAAGCGCCCGCACCCGGACCGTGACCATATTGGCCGCGACATAGCCCGAAATGGTCGGCGTCGAACTGTCATAGCCGGTCCAGTTCGGGTTCAGCGACAGGTTCGAGGTCTGCATGTCGCGCGGCTCTATCCCGGTTTCCTGCAGCCGCGCCAGCACGGCGGCGACCGCGTCATTGTTTGCCGCCAGCGCCGCAGCGGCCGTATCGCCCTGCGTCGTCACCGCGATGGACAGCACCGCCAGATCGGGAGCCACCTCCGTGACACCCTCGCCGGTGACCGAAACTCTTGGCGGCGGCATCTCCTGCGCCACGAGCGGTGCCGACAGAGGCAGCGACATCAGGGCAGAGACAACGAGAATACTCAGTGCGCGCATCGGTTTTCTCCCCAGTTTCACGCGAGATTTCATGGCTGAGACGTGTTCCACAAGCATTTCCTTGGCCCTTTCGCTTTCATTCGGCAAAAAGCTGCTGTAGTAAGCCTGCAACTGGAAAGCACGCGTTCCCGCCGCTTCCCCTCCTGTGCTAGACCGACAGCATGAAACCGACATTCGCATTAGATCTGACAGAAGACAGCATTGGGCTTTTGCACCGCACGCCAGAGGGCTGGTTGCCGATAGGCGAGGTGGCTTTCGCCGCACCCGACATGGCCGAAGCCCTCAGCCACATGCGCCAGGCGGCGCTTGATCTGTCGCCAGAGGGTTTTTCGACCAAGGTCGTCATCCCCAATTCGCAGGTTCTCTACACCGAGATCGAGGCGCCGGGCCCCAGGCGGGGCGAACGGCGCAAGCAAATCATCGCGGCGCTTGAGGAACTGACGCCCTACAAGGGCGATGAGCTGGTCTTTGACTGGTCCGGCAGCGGGTCCAGGGTGAAGGTTGCCGCCGTCGCCAAGGAAACGCTGGCCGAGGCAGAGGCATTCGCCGTTGAACACCAGATGAATGTGGTGTCCTTCGTCGCCGCGCCCGACCCCGGTGTGTACGACAAAGAGCCGTGGTTTGGCGCGTCCGACGCGGCGCCGTCCATTCTGCCAGCGGGCGAGAAGGTAGAGCGGGATCAGGCGATCGTGACGCGGATCGGTCGCGAGCCCCCTGTGGAAGCGGCGCCAGAGGAAGAACCTCACCCCGAACCGGCGGCCGAAGTGCCGGTGGAGGAGCCGGTCGTCGCCGATGAGCCGCTGCCGGAACCGGAAATCGCCGAACTCGCACTGGCGCCGGATGAGCCGGTCGATCCCGGCCCCTTGCCAGAGCCCGAGCCCGCGCCGGTCATTGCCGCGGACCCTGCAGCTGAACCCGAGGTCGAACTCCCGGCCGCCGAGATGGCCGAACCGGCCCCGCCCGAGGAACCGAAAAGGGCGCGCCCGCTTGCATTCGCCGGCCCGCGAGCAAAGC
>JAAURK010000223.1 GCA_012032275.1 Tabrizicola sp. | reverse complement strand
TCCCCGAAGCGCGCGCGGCAAACCATGTGGCGGCATGGCGGCGGCCAAGCGCGGTCTTGGCGCGGCCGTCGGCAGTGGACAACACCTCCACCGCCATCTCGGCCAGTGACAGCGTCACAGCGATCTGACCGCCGACAGCACCTCGTCCGCATGGCCCTTGACCGACACCTTGTTCCAGACCTGCGCCACCTTGCCCGCGCCGTCGATCAGCACGGTCGTCCGCTCGACACCCATGTAAGTCTTTCCGTACATGCTTTTTTCCAGCCAGACGCCGTAATCCTCGCAGGTCTGGCCGCCCTCGTCCGAGGCGAGCACGATGGAAAGCCCGTGTTTCCTGCAAAACTTGTCGTGGCTTTTCACGCTGTCTTTCGACACGCCGATCACCGTCGTTCCGGCGGCGGTGAAATCGGCCAGACGGGCGTTGAAATCCTGCGCTTCAAGGGTGCAGCCGGGCGTGTCGTCCTTGGGATAGAAGTAAAGCACCACCTTGCCGGGCCGCAGTGCGGACAGCGTGATGCTGGACCCGCCATCGCGCGGCAGGGTGAAATCGGGGGCCGTTTCGCCGGTGCGGATCATTGGCGTCTCCATGCTGTGCCGGTTTATGTTACTTTCGGTTCTAGTTGTCTTCGGGCAAAGATAAAGACAAGAAAAACCAAACGACTTTGCCTGCCGCAGGTGGACGGGGCAAAACAGAGCGGGTGCAGGCGCATATGAAGGATGCACCGGTCTCGGACGAGGCCATGGATCAGAATGCAGAGCCGGTCGACCCCAAGGAGGAGAGCGAGGCTCGGCGCAGGCCGCGCCAGGCGCGGCGGCATCGTCGGTTCAGCCTGACGCTGGTGCTGACGCTGGTGCTGCTGGCGCTAGTCGTCGGGTTCTTCGCGCTTGCGTTCACCGGCAAGTCCCTTCGCGTGCCGACCTGGGCGGTGGCAGAACTTGAAGAGAGACTGAACAACGGGCTCTCCGGCACCGATCTGCCAAGCGGGACGGCGCTGTCGGTCGGCGCGGTGGAGCTTGCCGTCGAAGAAGATTTCGCGCCGCGGTTTCGGCTTCTGGACATCCGGCTGCTGGATGGCGGTGGCCGGGCGATCCTGCGCCTGCCCGAGGCGCGGGCGGCCTTCGATCCCGAATCGCTCCTGTCGGGGCAGGTCCGGTTGAGCGCGCTTCGTTTCAGCGGTGCGCGCATTGCCGCACGGCGGGACGAGGAGGGGCGCTTCGATCTGCAACTTGGCATCATGGGTGCAGGCCCGCAGAACCTTGGCGAGGTCATCCGTGCCGCCAACGCCCTCTTTTCCAGCCCCGCCCTGTCGCGGCTGCGGCAGATCGACGCCGAGGGCCTGACGCTGAGCCTGAACGATGCGCGGGCGGGCCGGTCGTGGGAGCTGGGCGATGGCCGCTTGTCGATTTCCAACACCGGCGAGGGGATTGTGGCCGAACTGGGCGTCACGCTGCTTGATGGCGCGCAGCCGGCGCAGGCCAGCTTCCGTCTGACCGCGAACAAGACCGACGGTGAGGCCCGCCTTTCGGCGACGCTGGATCAGGTGGCGGCAGGCGACATTGCGACGTTTGCGCCGCCGCTGGCCTGGCTGTCGCTGGTGTCGGCCCCATTGTCGGGGCGCTTTGACGCGCGCCTTTCGTCCAGCGGCGCCTGTCGGGGCTTGAGGCAGAGCTTCGGATTGCGGCTGGCGTTCTGCAACCCAGTGCCGAAGGGCGCGCGATCCCCTTTGACGAGGCGGAACTGAAGCTTGCCTTCGATCCGGCGACCGCGCGGATCAGCCTGTCGGAGTTCCGCGTGGAAAGCCCTTCGCTGCGTCTGGGCGCAACCGGGCACGCCGATATCCTCGGCCCGGAAGGCAAGCCCTATGCCAGCGGGCCGCCCGACGCCTTCATCGGGCAGATCGCCTTTTCCGACGTCACAGTCGATCCCGAGGGGCTGTTCGTGGAGCCGGTCCGGTTTTCTGACGGCGCGCTTGACCTGCGGCTGAGGCTTGATCCCTTCCGGCTGGATATCGGCCAGCTTTCCCTTGTCGAGGGCGAGGACCGGCTGCTGCTTGCGGGGCGCATGGCAGAAGCGGCGGGCGGCTGGACCGGGGCGCTGGATGTGGCGCTCGACCGGATCGACACCAACCGGCTTGTCGCGCTCTGGCCGGTGACGGCGGTGCCGCGCACCCGGACCTGGCTTCGCGAAAACGTGGGGCAGGGCACGCTGTTCGACGTGAAGGCCGCGCTCCGGTTTCAGCCGGGCGAACAGCCACGGCTGTCTCTCGGCTATGAATTCGCCGATGCCGAGGTGCGCTTTGTCAAGACGCTGCCGCCGGTTCTTGACGCGGCCGGACATGCGACGATCGACAACAACAGCTATACGGTATTTCTCAACCGCGGCCATGTCAGCGCCCCGGAAGGCGGCCGGATCGAGGCGGACGGATCGGTGTTCCACATCGCCGACATCACCCGGCGACCGGCCACTGCCGACGTCCGGCTGACAACGTCGTCAAGCCTGCAGGCCGCATTGTCGCTGCTTGATCAGGAGCCGTTTCGTTTTCTGACCAAGGCCGGGCAACCGGTTGATCTGGGCGAAGGCAGGGCAGAGCTGGTGTCGAACCTGACGCTTCCGCTGAAGCCGAAGGTGACGTTCTCCGAAGTCAGCTACCGGGTTGAGGGGATCGTGCGGGATTTCCGGTCCGAGGTGCTGGTGCCCGGGCGCGTGATCACGGTGCCCGAAGTGGCGGTGGCGGTCGATCAGACGGGGATGCGGCTTTCCGGGCCTGGCAAGCTTGGAAAACTACCGTTCGATGTCAGCTATCTGCAGGAGTTTGGCCCCGAT
The DNA here is from genome assembly GCA_012032275.1 of Tabrizicola sp. Taxonomy (GTDB): domain Bacteria; phylum Pseudomonadota; class Alphaproteobacteria; order Rhodobacterales; family Rhodobacteraceae; genus JAAURK01. Next base: position 4,187 of record JAAURK010000223.1, on the reverse strand, counting down.
CAGAAAGGGCTCGCCCGGGTCAATGGCACCGTCCAGCTTTCCGATGACGCCTTGCGCGATCTGGGCGTCGATCTGCCGAAAGGGATGGTCAGCGGGAAGGCGCAGGCGGCCGTTGGCGTGACGCTGAAGAAGGGAGAGGCGCCGAAACTGGCGCTGTCGTCCGCACTTGCGGGGCTTGGGCTGCGGCTTGATGCGCTGGGCTGGCGCAAGGCCGCCGAGCAAAGCGGCACGCTGGAGATCGAGGCGACGCTTGGCAAGGTTCCCGAGGTTGACAGTCTGTCCCTCGTGGCGGCCGGTCTGACGGCCAAGGGCCGCATCACCACGCGGGCGGGCGGCGGACTGGAGCTTGCCCGGTTTTCCTCGGTAGACGTGGGCGACTGGTTCGACGCCTCGGTCGATCTGACCGGACGCGGCAAGGGCAGGGCGGTCGATATCGCGGTGACAGGCGGGGTCATCGATCTGCGCCGGATGCCCGACAGCGGAGGTGCGGGCGGGGGAACGCCGCTCAAGCTCAGCCTTGATCGGCTGATCGTGTCGAAAGGCATCGCATTCACCGATTTCAACGGGGCATTCGATGGCAAGGGCGGGCTGAACGGTCGGTTCACGGCGGGGGTGAACGGGCAGGGCGCGGTGACCGGAGCGGTGGCGCCGTCACCACGCGGCACGGCGATCCGCCTTGTTTCCGACAATGCCGGTACCATCATGGCGGCGGCCGGTATCTTCGACAAAGGGCGGGGCGGTACCATGGACCTGACGCTTTCGCCCCGGGGCAAGGCAGGCCATTATGACGGCAAAGCCTATTTTACCTCGCTGCGGGTGCAGGACGCCCCCGCCCTGGCCAGCCTTCTGAGTGCGATCTCCGTGGTCGGGTTGCTGGAGCAGATGAACGGCGCGGGGCTTGCCTTCAACAATGGCGAGATGGATTTCATCCTGACGCCCGAGGCCGTGCAGATCACGGAAGGATCCGCTGTCGGTGCCTCGCTTGGCATTTCCTTCGCCGGGGTCTACCGCTCGGCCGACAGTCGGCTTGACCTTCAGGGCGTGATCTCGCCGATCTATATCGTGAACGGGATCGGCGCGATCTTCTCGCGGCGGGGGGAGGGGCTGTTCGGGTTCAACTATCGCCTGACCGGAACGGCCGATGATCCGGAGGTATCGGTCAATCCGCTGTCGATCCTGACGCCCGGCATGTTCCGGGAACTGTTCCGCGCCGCGCCCCCGAACCTCAAGGATGGTGGATGAAGCTTTCCGATTTCGATTTTGAGCTGCCCGATGATCTGATTGCCACCCGCCCCGCCCGTCCCCGGACATCCGCGCGGCTGCTTGTGGCAGAGGGCGACCAGATCCGCGATGCCCATGTCCATGATCTTGCATCGATTTTCCGGCCGGGTGACCGGCTGGTCCTGAACAACACCCGCGTTATCCCGGCCCGGCTTTTCGGCCTGCGCAGGCGTGGCGAGGCGGTGGCGCGGGTCGAGATCACGCTGCTTGAGCCCGGTCCCGATGGCTGGCGCGCGCTTGCAAAGCCGCTGCGCAAGGTGAACGAGGGCGAGGTCATCACCATTTCCGGCGCGCTTTCGGCACTGGTGCTTCGCAAGACCGAGGCGGATCTTCACCTGGCCTTCAATCTGACCGGCCCCGATTTCGACGCGGCGCTGAACGCGGCGGGGGCGATGCCGCTGCCGCCCTACATTGCCGCAAAGCGCGCCGCCGACGAGCAGGACCGCACCGATTACCAGACCGTCTTCGCCCGCCATGCAGGCGCGGTTGCGGCGCCCACCGCATCGCTGCATTTCGACGAGACGCTGCTTCGGGCCCTGGCCGAGAAAGGCGTCGATTTCACTGAAGTGACGCTCCATGTCGGCGCGGGCACCTTTCTGCCGGTGAAGGTCGAGGATGTGACGACGCACCGGATGCATGCGGAATGGGGGGAGGTGACCCCGGCCGCGGCTGCCGAGATTACCGCGACCAGAAAGGCTGGCGGGCGGGTGATTCCGATCGGCACCACGGCACTGCGGCTGATCGAAAGTGCAGCGGACGCCGACGGCACCGTGCATCCCTGGCGCGGGACGACCGATATCTTCATCTATCCCGGATACCGGTTCCGCGTGGCCGATGCGTTGATGACCAACTTTCACCTTCCGAAATCGACGCTGCTGATGCTGGTCTCCGCCCTGATGGGCGAGGCGCGGATCAAGCGGATCTATGCGCATGCCCTGGCGGGCCGGTACCGCTTCTTCTCTTACGGCGATGCTTCGCTTCTGATCCCGCAAGCGCGGCAATCGAGCCTTCCGCCGCAGCGCTCTTTGGCGTAGGACGCGCGGGAGAGCGTCGGCCCACGTCAGGAGCAGCAATGATCTTCGTACTTCGCAATTCCTGGGCGCTGCTTCTGGGGATGATGCTTCTGATGCTGGGCAACGGCATGCAGGGGACGCTGCTTGGAATTCGCGGGAATATCGAGCAATTCAGCACCTTGCAGATGTCGATCGTCATGTCCTGCTATTTCGTCGGCTTTCTGTTCGGCTCGCGGATAACGCCCGACATGATCCGCCGTGTCGGCCATGTCCGCGTCTTCGCGGCGCTCGGCTCGATGATCTCGGCAGTGCTGATCCTTTATGCGGCGGCGCCCGACTGGATCGCCTGGGCGCTGATGCGGGTGATCATCGGGTTTTCGTTTTCGGGCGTCTACATCACGGCCGAAAGCTGGCTGAACAATGCGGCGACGAACGAGACCCGGGGGCAGGCCCTGTCGCTTTACCTGATCGTTCAGATGATCGGAATCATCGCGGCACAGCTGTTGCTGAACGTGGGCGATCCATCGGGATATATCCTCTTCGTCATTCCCTCGGTTCTGGTGTCGCTTGCCTTCACGCCGATCCTGTTGTCGGTCAGCCAGGCCCCGGCCTTCGCCTCGACCAAACCGCTGAGCTTTCGGCGCCTGTTTCAGGCCTCGCCGCTTGGATGCGTGGGGATGTTCCTGCTTGGCGGCGTGTTCTCGGCCCAGTTCGGGATGGCCTCGGTCTGGGGCACGCAAGCGGGCCTCAGCGTGCGCGACATCTCTATCTTCGTCGCCTTCATCTATGTCGGCGGGCTTTTGCTGCAATATCCGATCGGCTGGATTTCGGACCGGATGGACCGCCGCAAGGTGGTGCTTTGGCTGTCGGCCTTCGGCGGCGTGGCCTTGATGGTTCCGGTGGTCTGGGGGCTTTTGCCGATCGACCGGCCCGCGCCTTTCGTGCTGCTGGTGGTGATCGGGGCCATTGGCGGCGGCATCTCCAACCCGCTCTACTCGTTGCTGCTGGCCTATGTGAACGACTATCTCGACAATTCCGACATGGCCGCTGCCTCGGCCGGACTGATGTTCATCAACGGGCTTGGCGCCATCGGCGGCCCGATCCTCACCGGCTATCTGATGGCCGGGATGGGGCCGGACGGCTTTTTCTTCTTCATGGCGATCCTCTTTGCCATGCTCGCCGCCTACACCGCCTGGCGGATGACGCGGCGCCGCCAGACCCCCACGGCGCAGGGCGGCTTCACCGCCGTGACGCCGTCGATCTCGGTGATCGGGGTCGAGGCGGCGCTGGAGAAAAGCGAAGAGGCGCTGCGCCGGGGGGCATCGCAACCCTGATTGCGCTTCGGGGCGAACCTGCCACGCTTTGCCAGCGGAGGGTGATATGGCAAGTCCGGTAGGGGTACTCGATTTCTGGCTGAACGAGATCGGCCCGCAGGGCTGGTATTCGGGTGAGGAACAGGTCGACAGCGCCTGCCGTGAGCGGTTCGGCGATCTGTGGCAGGCCGCGCATGACGGCGGGCTTGAGCATTGGGTCGAGGGAACGCCCGCGACATTGGCCTATCTGATCGTGACCGACCAGTTCGCCCGCAACATCCATCGCGGATCACCGCTTGCTTTTGCCACGGACGGCCGCGCGCTGGCCGCAGCGGAACAGCTACTGGGCGAGGGCGGGGCGGTTGCAGTTTGTTCGAATCTCGAGGCGCCGCCGGGCGAGTCACTGGGCCGGCTGATCGGCAGCACGCTGACCGGCCACGTCCGGCAGGGCTCGGACATCGACCTGCACGTCTTTTCGGACCACTTGGAGCCGGTGGCAGCCGCGCTCGAACGCGAGGGGCTGCAATTCGAGGTCGAGCGCAAGCGCGTCCGCAAGCATGGCGAGGAGCGGCTGTTCACG
>JAAURK010000222.1 GCA_012032275.1 Tabrizicola sp. | reverse complement strand
GCATCGGCGCGCAGCGGCAGGACCAGCGTCAGCGGCCCCGGCCAGAACGCCTGCGCAAGCGCCCGTGCCCCGCTGTCAAAGACCGCAAGCTTCTCGGCCGCCGCAAGGCCTGGAACGTGAACGATCAGCGGGTTGAACCTGGGCCGCCCCTTGGCCTCGAAGATCCGCGCCACGGCGCGGTCCGATCCGGCATCCCCGCCAAGACCATAGACCGTCTCGGTCGGAAAGGCGACAAGTGCCCCGTCGCGCAGCAATCGCGCGGCACGGACAAGTCCGGACTGGTCAGGAGAAAGGATTTCTGTCATCGCAAGGGGTGTGACGCAGCGTCCAGCTTGATGAAGGGGATCGGTCCGCTAGCCTTAACTTCGACGTCCTTACGCGACCGCCCCATTTTTGCCAAGGCACCTTGCCGGAGAGATGACCATGCCATACCGCGCACCCGTGAGCGATACCCGATTCATCCTCAATCACGTCGTCGGATTTTCCGGCGTCACCTCGACCGAGCGTTTTGCCGAGACCACATCCGACATGCTCGATGCCATTCTGGAAGAGGCGGGACGGATCAGCACCGATGTCCTGGCGCCGCTGAACCGCATCGGCGACAAGCACCCTGCCCGGCTGGAAAACGGTTGCGTCGTTTCCTCTCCCGGCTTTGCCGAAGGGTATCGGGCGATGGCGGACGGGGGCTGGATCGGCATGTCGGCCGACCCCGCCTATGGCGGCATGGGCCTGCCGATGGCCGTCACGACCGCCGTGAACGAAATGATGGCGGGCGGCTGCCTCTCGCTGCAACTGAACCCGATGCTGACCCAAGGCCAGATCGAGGCGCTGGAACATCACGCCAGCGAAGAGTTGCGCGCGCTTTACCTGCCAAAGCTTATTTCGGGCGAATGGTCGGGCACCATGAACCTGACCGAACCGCAGGCAGGCAGCGATGTCGGCGCACTGCGGGCCAAGGCAGAACCGAAGGGCGACGGAACCTTCGCCGTCAGCGGCCAGAAGATCTACATCACCTGGGGTGACAACGATTTCACCCAGAATGTCTGCCATCTGGTGCTTGCCCGGTTGCCGGGTGGCGGCGAGGGCACGAAGGGCATCAGTCTCTTCCTGGTGCCAAAGCTCATTCCCGATGAAAACGGGCATCCGGGTGTCCACAACAGCCTGAAAGTGGTGAGCCTGGAGCACAAGCTTGGCATCCACGGCAGCCCGACCTGTGTCATGCAGTACGATGGCGCGACGGGCTGGCTCGTCGGAGAGCCGCACAAGGGCATGGCCGCGATGTTCACCATGATGAACAACGCCCGGCTTGGCGTGGCCGCCGAAGGGGTGGGCATCGCGGAGGCCGCCTTGCAGCAGGCGGTGGCCTATGCGGCGGATCGCAAGCAGGGCAAGACACCGGTTTCGGGCGCGGGCACGATCATCGACCATGCCGATGTGCGCCGGATGCTCGCCACCATGCGGGCAGAGGTGTTCGCGGCACGGGCGATCACCCTTTCCTGCGCCGTGGCGATCGACATGACGACGGCCACGGGGGCCGCCGACTGGCGCGCGCGGGCCGCGTTCCTCACGCCCATCGCCAAAGCCTACGGCACCGATATCGGCTGCGAGGTGGCGCATCAGGCGGTGCAGGTGCATGGCGGCATGGGGTTCATCGAGGAAACCGGCGCCGCGCAATACAGCCGCGATGTCCGGATCACGCCGATCTACGAAGGCACCAACGGAATTCAGGCGATGGATCTGGTGTCGCGCAAGATGATGGACGGGGGCGAGGCCGCCTTCCGCCTGATCGATGAGGTACAGCGCGGAGCCGAAGAGGGCCGCACCGCGATGCCAGAGCTTGCGGGAGATGTCTGGACGGCGGCCGAAGCGCTGCGCGAAGCAACCGAGGGACTGCTCGCCCAGCCGCTGAACGACCGTTTCGCCGGGGCCGCGCCCTATCTGCGCGCCTTTGCCCGGGTTCTTGGCGCCGATGCGCATCTGCGGGCCGCACTTGCCGACAACGCGCGCACTGCCCTTGCCCGGGTGATGATCAAGCGGCTTTTGCCAGAGCATGCGGCTCTTCTGGCGCAGGTGAAGGAAGGTGCTGCCGGGCTTTACGACATATCCGCGGACGATCTCGCCGCGTGACGGACGGCATCCGCCATCCCTTTGCCGAGCCCCCGAAAGAGGGCGAGGCGGTCATGGTGGCAGAGGGCGTCCTGTGGCTTCGCCTGCCGCTGCCGATGGCGCTTGATCATGTGAACGTTTACGCGCTGGAAGATGCCGATGGCTGGACGGTCATCGACACCGGGCTTGGGTCGCGCCGCGGCAAGGCGATCTGGGAGGCGCTGCTGGCAGGCCCGCTCTCGCGCCATCCGGTTGCCCGGGTGATCCTCACGCATCACCACCCCGATCACGTGGGTCTTGCCGGCTGGCTCCAGGCCCGCGGGGCCGAGCTTATGGCGACCCGGACCGCATGGCTTTATGCCCGGATGCTGACGCTTGACGAACAGCCCCGCCCCTCGGCGGAGGCGATGCTTTTTTACCGGCGCGCGGGGCTGGATGCCGACGTCCTTGCCCGCCGCGCGGAAGAACGGCCCTTCAACTTCTGCGATGTGGTCGAGCCGATGCCGGTGGGGTTCACCCGGCTGACCGCGGACCAGAGCCTGCGCCTTGCCGGGCGCGACTGGACGATCCGCATCGGCCATGGCCATGCGCCGGACCACGCGACCCTCTGGTCCGATGACGGGCTCGTCCTTGGCGGCGATCAGCTTCTGCCGGGCATTTCCGCCAATATCGGCGTCTATCCCACCGAACCGGAGGCCGATCCGGTGACCGAATGGCTGGAAAGCTGCCGTGCCTTTCAGCACCATGCGCGCGAGGACCAGCTGATCCTGCCCGGCCACAAGCTGCCCTTCACCGGCCTGCCGCCGAGGCTGACCCAGATGATCGACAATCACGAAGGCGCCCTTGCCCGTCTGCACGATCACCTTGCCGAGGCGCGCCGGGCCGTGGCCTGCTTTGCGCCACTGTTCCGGCGCCAGATCGGCCCTGCGGAAGAGGGCGTCGCGCTGGTGGAAACCGTCGCCCATCTGAACTGCCTCTTGCGCCGGGGGCTGGTTTCCCGTTCCCTTGATGCCGATGGTGCCTGGTTGTGGGAAAGGCTGCAGTGATGACGAAAAAACCGGCCAGAACAACGACAATGCCCCTGGCGACCACCGCCGCCGGGGAAAGCGGCAAACCCAAGACGCCCGCCGAATGGGCGCATGACCGGCTGATTCTCTACATCCGCAATTTCGAGGGCCAGCTTGATTCCCGGCACGAGATCGCCATGGGCTTTGCCGGAAATGAGGCCGGTGTGCTGCGGATCGAAGGGATCGGCTTTTTCGACCCCGACATGCTGACCTTCTACGGCAGCGACGAGAACGGCGTCAAAACCCAGCTTATCCAGCATGTCAGCCAGCTTTCGGTAACGCTTCGCGCTGTGCCGAAGAACGTCCCGGAAGACGAGCCCGCCCGTCGGATCGGGTTTCATCTGGCTCCGGGCTGGACGGGCGGAGGCGCGGGCGATGCCTCTGCATGACCGAAAATGACGCGCTGCAGACCCCGTGACAGGCTTGGTTGAATAGGGTATTGCCCCAAAAGTACGGAAAACAAAGGGTACCGAAGATGGCCGATCACGGGAATGGCGAGCACAAGCACGGCTCGATGGATATCCGCGAACAGGAAAAGACCTTTCACGGTTTCGTCCGGATGTCGATCTGGGCGGTCTGGGTCATCATTGCCGTGCTGATCTTCATGGCGCTGACCAACGCCTGATATCACCTTTCGCTGCGGGGGCCCGATGTTCCGTCTGATATTGAGTGTCATCGCCCTTCTGGGGCTTGCGGGTTGTGCCGCGGAGCCGGTCTGGGCACCGGACGATCAGGTCGAGGCCCTGCGCTTTGTCTCCGGTGCGCCGGCAGAGATCACATTGTTCACCGTGATCAACAACCGCTCGGGTTCGGGGGCTCATTCGGGGCTTTTGATCAACGGGACGCAGCGCGTGATGTTCGATCCGGCCGGCAGCTGGCACCATCCCCGCGTTCCGGAACGCAATGACGTGCATTTCGGCATCACCGACAGGATGACGGCCTTCTACATCGATTATCATGCCAGAGAGACCTTTCGCGTGATCGAACAGAGGCTGCTGGTTCCACCGGAGGTCGCCGAACTGGTGATGCGCCGCGCGATGAGTTACGGGGCGGTTCCGAAGGCCCATTGCACCACGTCGATCGCGTCGATCCTGCGGGGCGTCCCCGGGTTTGAAAGGCTGCCCGCGACGTGGTTCCCGAAGAAGTTTTCCGAAGCCTTCGGCAAGCTGCCCGGGGTGAAGACACGGGTCATCACCGACGATGATGCCGACAACAATCATGGTGTGCTGATCGTTCAGGCAAGCACCGATCCCGCCTGATCCCGCGGCGCGCCGCACATCCAGAGGCCGGGGCATGCGGATCTTCGGGGTTATCCTTGCGGGCGGTCAGGGGCGGCGGATGGGCGGTGCCGACAAGGCCCTGCTGACGCTGGGCGGCGTGCCGCTGATCCGCCATGCCGTCAATCGGCTGGACCCGCAGGTCGAGGATCTGGCCATTTCGGCCAATGGCGATCCGCTGCGGTTTGCGGCCTTCGGGCGCGACATTCTCTCGGACGATCAGCCCATGGGTCCGCTGTCCGGCGTTCTTGCCGCGCTTGACTGGGCGGCGGCGAGGGGTGCGACGGCTGTCGTCTCTTGCCCCGTCGACGCGCCTTTCGCGCCGGGCGATCTGGTGCCGCGGCTGATCCTTGCGGCGGAAACCGCGCCCTCAGGACTGGCGCTGGCCAGATCGAAGGACAGGGACCACCCCGTCTTCGCGCTTTGGCCGGTGACAGTTCGCGGTGATCTGCGGCTCTTCCTTGCGTCGGGGGTCAAGCCGAAGGTTCTGGATTTCGCCGATGCGGAGGCTGCGGCGCGGGCGGAATTTCCGGCAGATGACGCGTTTCTGAACATAAATGCGCCCGAAGACCTTGCCCGCGCCGAAGCGATGCTCAAGGTGGGTCCATGAGGATTTATGGCGTCATCGGCTGGCGGAATTCAGGCAAGACCGGCCTGATGGAACGGCTTGTCGCCGATCTGTCCGGGCGCGGCGTTTCGGTGTCGACGGTGAAACATGTGCATCACGATGTCGATCTTGACCAACCCGGCAAGGACAGCTTTCGCCATCGGGCCGCCGGGGCGCGCGAAGTGGTGCTGGCCTCGGCGCATCGGTTCGCGCTGATGGCCGAACATCGCGGGCCGGAGCCGGAACTGCCGGCCATCCTCGCCCGCCTCGCGCCCGTCGATCTGGTGCTTGTCGAAGGCTACAAGCGCGACGCGCATCCCAAGATCGAGGTCTGGCGCGCAGAAACCGGGCAGACGCTGATCCAGCCCGGCGATCCTCTGGTCCGCGCGGTCGCCACCGATGCCAGGCTCGGGGACCTGCCGGTCCCGGTCCTGAACCTCAACGATACCCGCACCATCGCCGATTTCATTCTGCGCGAGGTCGGTCTTGGCCCGCTTTGACCGGGTCATCGTGGTGGATTGGTCGGCGGCGGGCAAACCTTCACCGATCCGCCCCTCGGCCGATGCGATCTGGATCGGCGATGTCTCGGCGGAAGGAGAGATCGTCACCTACCATGCACCCGACATGAAGCCGAGATCAGCCTGCGGTCCCGTCTGACCCGGCGCATGCCGACGCTGGTCGGCTTCGATTTCCCGATGGGCTACCCCGCCGGATTCGCCGCGCGGCTGACCGGCAGCAGCCTGGCGCGGGCCGTCCGGATCTGGCTTTCGGAGCAGATCAGGGATGCGCCGGACAATGCCAACAACCGCTTTGCGGTCGCCGCGGGGATCAACCGTCGGTTCGGCGGGCCGGGGCCGTTCTGGGGATGCCCCGCCGCGCAGGCAACGGCGGATCTGCCCGCACGCAAGACCGTGGATTACCCCGGGCTTGGCCTTGCCGAACGGCGGAATGTGGAGCGCCTGGTGCCGCGGGCGCAACCGGTATGGAAGCTTTACACGACGGGCTCGGTCGGGTCGCAGTCGCTGATGGGCCTGCCGGTAGTCGAGCGGCTCGGCCTGCCGGTCTGGCCCTTTGATCCGATCGCAGAAGTCACGGTAGCCGAGGTCTATCCTTCGCTTCTGGCCGGCGAGGTGACGGCGGCAGGGGGGATCAAGGATGCCACACAGGTCCGGCTTCTCGCCCGCGCGCTGTGGCGGCTCAGCCAGGCGGACCGGCTTCGCCCGCTGCTCGCAGTGCCCGACGCGGCGCGGGAGGAGGGCTGGATTCTGGGGGCGGGCCATGCCGCCACGCTGGCAGAGGCGCTGAGATGGACCTGACGATCCGCCTTGGTCTGCCGGAGCCGCTGCGGCACGAGGCGGCCCTGCTCTATTGGGAGGCGTTCGGCGAAAAGCTGGGCCGCGTGCTTGGCCCCCGGCCCCGCGCGCTCTTGTTCCTCGAACGGGTGATCCGCGCCGACCAGTGCTTCGCAGCACTTGGCCCCGATGGCGGACTTGTCGGCCTTGCCGGGTTCAAGACCGCCGCGGGCAGCTTCGCCGGAGGGTCGATGGCCGACATGCAGGCGGTTTACGGGCGGCTCGGCGCGGCATGGCGCGGACTGGTGCTTTGGGCACTGGGCCATGAGATCGACAATGACCGGTTCCTTCTGGATGGCATCTGCGTTGCGCCGGGGCGCGGGGCCAGGGCGTCGGCAAGGCGCTTCTTTACGAAACCAAGCGGATCATCGGGCCGCAGGCGATGCTGCTGCTTCTGTCGGCGCCCGATCCGATGACCTACTACCCGCGCATCGGCATGGAGACACGCTCCCCGTCCGTTCCCAGCGGCGCCTGCCGGCGCTGCGACACCGACGCAGACGGCGCTCAGCAGAAGGAAGATCCCACGCAGCGGATGTTGGAACACGGGCTGGCTCCTTTGCTTTTTCGATGGGCGCGGATGGCTCGGGGGTCTCGTCGGAAGGTCAGCGATTTCGCTTGAGGGACGCTGAC
>JAAURK010000221.1 GCA_012032275.1 Tabrizicola sp. | reverse complement strand
GAACGCCGCCGCTGCCGAGGCGCGGAGCCAGCTTGGCGCGGCGCTCTCGGCTCTGAACGCCCAGGCCGGGGGCCGGTTTGTGTTTTCCGGGGTCGTGACCGATCAGCCGCCGCTCGGATCAGCGGATGATCTGCTCGGCGCACTGGAAACCGCGGTCACCGGGGCGCTGACGGCGAATGACGTGGCAACGGCCGTCCAGTCCTGGTTCACCGATCCGCTGGGATATGGGGCCTTCTATCAGGGCGGCGCCGGGCTTGCGCCTCTGGGGGTTTCGCCTGGCGAGGAAGTCGATCTGGACGCGACCGCCCTTGAGCCTGCGGTGCGCGACACATTGGCCGGGCTGGCCATGGCGGCGCTTCTCGACCGTGGGCTGATGACCGGTCAGCAAGAAATGCGGGCCGACATCGCCCAGCGCGCGGGCCTTCAGCTGCATGCCAGCGAAGACAGTCGCGCACTACTTGCAGCGCGTATCGGCACGGCGGAGGCGCGGATCGACGGCGCCAGGACCCGCAATTCGGCCGAGACATCGGCTTTGGAGATCGCCCGCACCGACCGACTTGCCGTTGACCCCTACGAAGCCGCGACCCGCCTTCAGTCGCTTCAGACCCAACTTGAATCGCTCTATCTCATCACCTCCCGCGTGTCGCGGCTGAGCCTTGCCGAGTATCTCAGATGATCCGACTGATCCTGACCTTCCTGTTTGTCGCCACCGCCGCCATCGCAGAGCCGATCCGCATCAAGGATCTCGTCGAATTCGACGGGGTGCGGGGCAACGATCTGGTCGGCTACGGCCTGGTTGTCGGGCTGAACGGAACCGGCGATGGAATCCGAAACGCCCCCTTCACCGAAGAAATCATGGCAAATCTGCTGGAGCGGCTGGGCGTGAACGTCGTTGGCGAGGAATATCGCCCGAAGAACGTGGCGGCGGTTTTCGTGACGGCCTCGCTGCCTGCCTTCGCGCGGGCGGGCGGGCGCATCGATGTCACCGTCTCTGCCATCGGCGACGCCAAGAGCCTGCTTGGCGGAACCCTCGTCATGACGCCCCTGAACGGCGCGGATGGCCAGATCTACGCGGTGGCCCAAGGGACGATCATCGCGGGAGGCATTGCCGCCGAGGGTGACGCCGCGCGGGTTGTCCAGGGGGTGCCGACGGCCGGCGTCATACCCTCCGGCGCGCGGGTCGAGAGGGAGGTCGAGTTCGATTTCTCCAGCCTGACTGTCCTCCGTCTGGCCTTGAAAAATCAGGATTTCACCACGGCAGAGCGGATCGAGCGGGCCATCAATGCCGAGTTTGGCAAGCGGACGGCGGAAATGATCGATGCGGGCACCGTCGCCGTCGATATCGGGGCGACGGGGATGCGCTCTCCCGCCCATGTCATCAGCCGGATCGAAACCGTGCTGGTCGAACCGGAAACCCGGGCCAGGGTCGTCGTCGATCAGCGGTCGGGGACCATCGTCATGGGCGAGGATGTGCGGATCAGCCGCGTCGCCGTCGCACAAGGCAACCTGACGCTGCGGATCGAGGAAAGCCCGGTGGTGGTGCAGCCGAACCCGTTCAGCGAAGGCGAAACCATGGTCGTCCCGCGAACGCGTGCCGAGATCGGAAAGACGGGAACCGGTCTGGCCGAAGTGTCCGAGGGCGCGAGCCTCGCCGAGGTTGTCGCCGGGCTGAACGCGCTTGGCGTGGCCCCGCATGACATGATCGATATCCTGAAAAGCATCAATGCGGCGGGCGCCTGCATGCCGAATTCGTGGTGAACTGAGGCGATCGCCGCACTGCCGCCTTGAGAAGGGGCCGGCCGGTGTGATGCCCGACCTTCCGCCCCCGAAAAGCGGTGCGGGCCCGCCACTGGCCGCTTTGATTGCGGGGGCATTGGCGCTAACATCGTGGACGGACCTGGTCTGAGCTTTGGAAAGTGCGGGCCGATGAATGCTGGGACGACCACGCGGGAACTGCCGGATGCCCTTGCCGACGGGCAGCTGCGCGCCTTGCGGCTGCAGTATGACGAGGTCAACACGCTGACCGAATCGTCGCTGCGCTACCGCGACCCGGAAGAGATTCTGGCCGCCGCGTTGCAGATCCTGCCCGAACCGGATGAAGAGGCGGGGGATGGCTTTATCCAGGCCATGGCGGCCAGCAAGGCGCTTCGCGAGGGCCGCATGCAGCGGGCCGAGGCTCTGGCGCAGAAGGCTCTTGTCGGGATGCAGAACAATCTTCATGTGCAGTCACTGCTCGCCCGCGCCACCGGAACCCCGGATAAGCCGCGCGAAGGCCTCTTCTGCCGGTCGCCCTTCGAAAATCTGGAAACCGCGCCGAATGGAGAGGTGTACTTTTGCTGCCCCGCCTGGTTGCCGAAACCGATCGGCAACATGAAGCAGGACGGGGCGGAAGCGATCTGGAACTCGCCAGCCGCGCGCGACATTCGCGCCTCGATACACGACGGAAGCTATCGCCACTGCAGCCGCCTGCACTGCCCCAAGCTGTCGGGAGCCGGGCTGGAGCGGACCGAAGACATCCGCAGACCCGATCTGGCAAAGCTCGCCGCCGCGCGCCGCGTCCGGCTGGAACGCGGGCCGGCAAACGTGATCCTCTCGCATGACAGATCCTGCAATCTGGCCTGCCCGAGCTGTCGGAGCGGCCTTGTCCTGGCGCGGAAAGACGAACAATCCGCGATGAACGCGCTGGTGGAGAGGGTGATCTTCCCGCTTCTTGCCGATGCGCGGCGATTGCGCATCACCGCGAGCGGCGATCCCTTCGGAAGCGGCCATTTCCAGCATGTCCTGCGGCAGCTTTTCCAGTCGGGCAATGCGCATCTGAAGGTTGATCTGCAGACGAACGGCCTGCTGCTGACACCGGCCTTGTGGCAGCGGCTGAACCTGGAGGGTCATGTCGGAAGCCTGATCGTTTCGGTGGACGCTGCTGAAGCAGAGACCTATGCCAAGGTGCGCTGGCCCGGCTCGTTCGAGGTCTTGCAAAAGAATCTGAGCTTTTTCAAAGACCTGCGGGCAGAGAACCGGATCGCGCGGTTCCGTCTGGATTTTGTTGTCCAGACACAGAACTATCAGGAAATGTCCGATTTCATCGGTCTGGCGCGGGAGCTTGGCTGCGATGGGGTCAAGTTCCAGATGATCCGGAGCTGGGGGGCCATGTCCCCGACCGACTTCGCCGAGCAGCATATCGGCGACCGAGGGCACCCGGCCTACCGATCCTTTGTCGCGGCACTTGCGGTTGCAAGGCGGCAGGCACCATTCGCCGAGTTCTGGGGCATGCAGGCGGCGCTGCAGGATGCCGATGCTTGAGTTCTGCCTGTTGGTCGATCTTGAGCCGGATCTGCCGCAGCCCGCATTGGCGCCGCTCTGCCCGATCCCGCCCGAAAAGGCGGTGTCCTTCCGCAGCGGGCCGATTTCGGTACAGGTGTTCTGGGCCGCCGCCCATCCTTTCGCGAGCCCGGAGGACCGCGTGCTCTCCGACAGGTCGGGGCTGAGGCTTCTGGCGGGGTTTCCCCTGTCGCCCGAGGGACGGGCGATCCGCACTCCGGCTGCGTTCGCCCCGGCGGATGTCCGTCAGATGGGCGGCGATTTTCTCTCTCTCTCGGTCGATCCGGAGGGGCGGGTCACCATCCTCAAAAGCCCGGTCTGCAGCTATCAGCTTTATCATGCGCGCTCGGGCCGGAGGCATGTTCTGGCGTCCCGTGCGGGGTTTGCGGCAATGGCGATGGGCGCTACCCGGCCAGAGCCTGATCCGGAGTTTGCGCGCTGGGCCTGCACCTATGCCATTGGCGGGACGACCGCATCCGTCTTGCGCGGCGTGCAGACAGTGCTTATGAATCAATCGGTTGTGGCCACGGCCAAGGGGATTGCCGTGACGGCGCCGGATTTTCGCTATCTCAGCGACCCCGCGATGGCCGATCTTTACAGAACGCGGCCGAGGGCGTTCTGGGATGAAACCCATGATCGCCTGGTGGCAAGCACGCGCGCGCTGGAATTCTCGGACGATCCGATCGATTTCCCGCTGTCGGGCGGGAAGGACAGCCGCCTGCTTCTGGCTGCGCTGATCGGCACCGGCCATCGGGGCCGGATCGCCACCGTTTTCACCAATGGCCCGGCCATCAGCCCCGAGGTGCGGTCGGCGCGTCTGGTCTGCGACGCGCTTGGCCTTGCGCATCACCGGGCCGATGTCGGGCCTTCGGACGCGATGCGCAGGATCGACGCGCGGCTGCCGATGCATACCCATCTTACCGAAGCGGAAATCAGCCCCGATACGCTCAGCTTCGGTACCGGCCGCCAGCGCAGGACCGAACTTCACGGTCAGGAGGGAGGGCTGCGCAACATCGCCCATCGCGCTGATCTGACGACGCGGGAGGCCGTCATCCGCTGGTTCGAGATTCACCTTGGCGAGGGGGATCGCTGCAGAATGTTCCGCCCCGGGCTGGCAGAGCAGACACGCGACGAAATTCGCGCCTACGTCGACAAGGCGCTCGCGGCGCAGATCCTGCCGGAGGATATTCCCACGCTGCACCGGGTGACGTTCCGCATGGGCCGCTGGGTCGCGCGGACCTGGCGCATCTACAACGACCGGTGGTTTGCGCCCTATCTCTTCGTCGATGCGGGGTTGATCCGTGCCACTTTCAATTCGGGCGCGATGTCCCGGCTGCGGGAGGAATTCCATTTCGAGATGCTGCGGCGCTTTGACCGGCGGCTTGTCTCCGTCCCCTTCGCCGGGCAAAGCTGGGACCGGGTTCTGGCACCCGACGATGATCTGCCGACCCCGCTGGAATGGCCCTCGGCGCTGGATGAACGCCGCGCGCGGCCGATGCACGAGGCCATGGTGCAGCAATTTCCCCGCGTTCAGGAATTCTTCCGCGGTCACTCCGGGCCGGTGACGGATGTGCTTCTGGATCGTGACCGGTTCGCCGGGCTTGATATCGCGACGATGCATCCCGCCACCTATCAATCCCTGTGGCAACTGGTGCAGATCGCGTTGCTGGAGCGGGTTCCCGATCTTGCCGCGCTGGCCGGTGGTCACCCTGCCACCGACTATGGCTTGCCGTCTTTCGCCGATTGAGCGAGGCTGACGCCATTCCCGCCGGCAAGGGACTGCACCGATGCGCAACATTGCTGTCATACCGCCCCTGGTCCGGCAGCATGCCGAAGATGCGGCGTTTCTGTTCACCCAGCGGCGGCGGGAAGTCTGGCTGCAGAACTTTGGCGATACCGATCTTGGCCGCCGCGATCAGCGGCTTGCCGCGAATATTGCCGGGCTGGTGGCTGCGGGCAAGACCGGCTGGGACATCGCTCTGGAACAGGCGATGGAATATCCGGGTGCGGGAGAGTTCTTCGCACTCGCCGCGCTGGCGCTCGAGACAGGCGAGAACCTTGACGCGGCAGCCGAGCTTGCGCTTGCGTCGCGCGATGGAAGAAAGGGCATTTCCGGCGCGATCGGCTGGTCGACGGCAGAGCGGTTGAAACCCCATGTCAAACGCTGGCTCGCGTCGGCCACGGCGGGGCAGCGCTATCTCGGCCTTGCCGCGCTCTCGCATCACCGCATCGATCCCGGTGACAGGCTGCTGGCCTATCTTGGCGATCCGGAGCCGGTCAACCGCAGTCTGGCGGTGCGGCTTGCCGTCGAGCTTGGCCGAAGCGATGCAGCACCGGCGATTGCCGATCTGATCGCCGATCCCGACACGGCCTTGTGGTCGGCAATGGCGCTTGCGCGTTTTCGGCGGGTGGTGGAGCCGCTTGACAGGGTCGCCAGCGATCCCGGGCATCCGAAATCGGGGCTTGCGCTGGATCTGCGGCTTCTGGCGCGGCCGGACGAGGCGCGAGAGTTTCTCGCCGGGCTGCTGAAGAACCCGCAGACCACCGTCCATGCCCTGTCACGTACCGGCGTGGCGGGCGATCCGTCGATCCTGCCCTGGCTCATCCGTCAGATGGAGAACGCCGAGCTTGCCGTCGCTGCCGGTTTCGCCTTCCGCGATCTGTTCGCCATCGACATCAACGACACCGGCCTTTTCACCGATAATCCCGACAGTTTCGGCGGCGAGTTCGTTGGCCGCGATCCCGCGCCCTATCCCATCGCGGTGCGGATCGAAGCCTGGATCGGAACCGGGGCCAAGCTGCCGATGTCGTTCATCGGCCTCAGGCGCCAACTTGTCGGCGCGTTGCGCGACGGGATCAACAGCCCTGAAACACCATTGGCGAACTGGAGGCGCAGGCGCGACTTTCCCGCCTGGATCTGAGGTGCCGCGGCAGGCGGGCGCTATCCGCCGCTTTCGCCGCGCAGGATTGCCGCACTGCGCAGCCCGCTTTCCGATGCGATCTCTGCCATCGCGATCTTTCCGGGCGCATAGCCGGTTTCAAACGCATCGCGCGCGATGACAAGCGACAGCGCGGCCCCTGCCGCACCGATATCGCCCACCGTCATCGCGGGATAGACCGTCGGCAGGCGTTCCCGTCTGGTCCGGTAGAACCTTGCATGGGCGAGCGTCGCCTCCCAGAAGGCATAGCGCTCGCCGTTGACGTTCGAGAGGACGAAATCCACCTCCGGCTCGCCCCCTCCGGCTGCCTCTTTCAGCGCGGCAAGCATCGCCCGGCCCTGGCTGAAACGATCGGTGGCGGCGGTGTCGGTCTCGGTGGCAGAGCCGGTTGCGAGGATCGTGCAGCCCCGTCCCGCTTTGCCCGCGCGCTGTGTCAGGCAGACGGCGGCCGCGCCTTCGCCCGGGACGAACCCCTTGGGATTGTCGTCGTTCATCAGCCGGTTCGCGGCAAGAAGCCGGCCGATGTCATGCGGATTGACCAGGCTGTCGACACCGGCGATCAGCACATGTCTCACCTCGCCGCCTGCCAGCAGATCGCCGGCATGGCGCAGGCTCGCCAGCCCGGCCGCTGCCCCGCCATCAAGCGCCCGCGAACGGGGATGCAGCTTCAGCCCGGCTGTCTCGATGATCTGCTGCAAGAGATCGCGGGGTGCCACATGTTCATAGCAGGGATGGCCACGGCTGCTTTCGGGCGGCGTCAGGAAAAGCGCGGTGCGTGCCGGTTCCGCCCCGTCAGC
>JAAURK010000220.1 GCA_012032275.1 Tabrizicola sp. | reverse complement strand
GGTGCCGACAGGCTTTGCCCCGCTGCTCGCCAAGGCGCTGGCGCGGCTGCAGGACCGGGTTCCGGGTCTTGCGGTCGAGGTGATCAGCGGCAGCACCCCGACCGATCTTCTGGCAGGCGAGGCCGATCTCGCGGTGCGCACCGGGCCTCCCGGGCAGGACGATCTGCTCATGCGCCGGGTGGCCGAAGCGGGCTGGTCGCTTTACGCAAGCCCCGCCTATCTTGCCGACGCACCCGCCTGGCCGGGCGATCCGGCAGGACATCGGGTGATCGGATTTCACGCCGATCTGGCAGGGAGCGCTGCGGCGCACTGGCTCACGGCGCATCTTGGCGAGGCGCGCGTGGTTCTGCGTCTTTCGGCGATGACCGAAATGCTGGCAACAGCGCGAGAGGGCGTCGGCCTTGCCCTGCTGCCCTGCGTGCTCGGCGATGCCGAGCCGGGGCTCAACCGCCTTGCACCGGGGGTGGTGGTGCGCCAGCCGGTCGCCCTCGTCTGCCGCAAGGATGTGGCCGGGACGCCGGAGGGCCGCGCCGTCATCGGTGTGCTCAGCCGGGCGTTGAAGGCGGCGCGACCGGCCTTGTCGGGAGGGGAGGCGCATGGATGACAGGACATTGACTGAAGCGGGACTTGCGCCCGCAGGCGCCGGGCGGGTGCTGCTGATCGCCTGTGGCGCGCTTGCACATGAGATCCTGGCGCTGAAGGCGGCCAATGGCTGGACCCATCTCGATCTGCAATGCCTGCCCGCGAAGCTGCATCTCTGGCCCGAACGGATCATCCCCGCCGTCGAAGCCGCAGTCGAGGAGGCGCGCGGTGCCTATGAGACGATCTTCGTGGTCTATGCCGATTGCGGCACCGGCGGACTTCTGGCGAAAGCCTGCGCACGGCTTGGGGTCGGCATGGTGGAAGGCCCGCATTGCTATGCCTTTTTCGAGGGCAATGCGGCTTTCGCCGCGCATTCCGATACCGAGTTCACCGCGTTCTATCTGACGGATTTTCTGGTACGTCAGTTCGATGCCTTTGTCTGGAAGCCGATGGGCCTCGACCGCCATCCCGAACTGCGGGACATGTATTTCGGCAATTACACCAAGCTTGTCTACCAGGCGCAGCTCGATGATCCCGCACTGGATGCAAAGGCCCGGGATTGTGCGCGGCGGCTGGGGCTGGCCTACGAGCGGCGGCTCACCGGCTACGGCGATCTGGACGTGGCGCTTCAGCGGGTCGCGGCGCGATAGTGAGCGAGCACGAAGACCCGGATGGCCGAGGCAAGCCCCCCGTCGCCGGACCGGGTATCGTCGATCTCCGCCGCAAGTTGGTTGAGCGGCACGCCACGGTCCGCAGCGATGCAGCGGAACGCGTCCCAGAACGGCTCTTCCAGCGAAACACTGGTGCGATGGCCGTGCAATGTGAGCGAGCGTTTGACGGGGCGTGCGGTCATGGCCGGACGGTAGCGCAGCAGCTGGCCAGAGACAAAATCCTTCGAGATTTGCAAATCTTTTCGAAAGATTTGCAGCGGGCCCTGCGGTCAGTTCAACACATAGATCGGTTCGCGGTTGCAGAAGACGATGAATTGTCCTGCGTTTTCAACGACACGATAGCCCCGCCGCCGGATCTCGAACAAGAACCGCTCTCTGCCGATCAGCCGTTCCACGTCACTGACCTTTCGGCGGACGGTGCCTCCTTCCGCAACGCTTTTCGCCGAGAAGAGGTGGACAAGCCACTTCTCCGGCGAAATCGTGTCAGGCAGACTTGTCATGGCGCACCTCCGGAGCCGGAGCCTGCCGCACCAAGCTTAACCGCGGGTTAATCCGTCTCGCGCTTGTGCGCGTCGTGGTCGCGGGCCGCCTTTGCGGCCTGGGCCTTCGCAAGCTCACGTTCGGCCTTGGTCCGCCCGAATTGCACGGCGTTGGCATCGGCGGTGGCGCGGGCGGCCTGGCGGGCCGCCTCCTTCCTCGCTTGCCGCAGGTTGACGATCTCGGTCATCAGCCCTTCGGGCCGATCATGTCTTCGGGGCGGACCACGCGGTCGAAGGTCTCGCCATCGACGAGCCCGAGGGCAATGGCCTCTTCGCGCAGCGTGGTGCCGTTCTTGTGCGCAGTCTTGGCGACCTTGGTGGCATTGTCATAGCCGATGGTTGGCGCAAGCGCCGTGACCAGCATCAGCGATTCCTTCATCAGCTTGTCGATCCGCGCGGTGTTGGCCATGGTTCCCGCCACCATGTTGTCGGTGAAACTGCCCGCCGCATCGCCCAGAAGCTGCATGGACTGCAGCACGTTGTAGGACATCATCGGGTTATAGACGTTGAGCTCGAAATGCCCCTGGCTGCCGGCGAAACCGACGGCGGCATCGTTTCCCATCACATGGGCGCAGACCATGGTCAGCGCTTCGGCCTGGGTCGGGTTGACCTTGCCGGGCATGATCGAGGAGCCGGGCTCGTTCTCGGGCAGGATCAGTTCGCCCAGCCCCGAGCGCGGGCCCGAGCCGAGCAGGCGCAGGTCGTTGGCGATCTTGAAGAGGCTGGCGGCGACCGTCTTCAGCGCGCCCGAAAACATCACCATCGCGTCATGCGCGGCCAGTGCCTCGAACTTGTTCGGGGCGGTGACGAAGGGCAGGCCGGCGATCTCGGCAATCTTGTGGGCGACCCGCTTGTCCCAGCCGACCCTGGTGTTGAGCCCGGTGCCGACGGCGGTTCCACCTTGCGCCAGTTCGTAGATTTCCGGCAGGATCTTGTGGATGCGCAGGATCCCCTGTGACACCTGATGCGCATAGCCGGAGAATTCCTGGCCAAGCGTCAGTGGCGTCGCGTCCTGCGTATGGGTGCGGCCGATCTTGATGATGTCCTTGAATTCGATGGATTTATCAACAAGCGCGCCATGCAGTTTCTTCAACCCCGGGATCAGCACATCCCGCGCCATCATGCCGATGGCCACATGCATCGCGGTTGGAAAGGTGTCGTTCGAGGATTGCCCCATGTTGACGTGATCATTCGGATGGACGGGCTTTTTCGACCCCATCACCCCGCCCAGCATCTCGATCGCGCGGTTGGAGATCACCTCGTTGGCGTTCATGTTGGATTGGGTGCCGGACCCTGTCTGCCAGACCACCAGCGGGAAGTTGTCATCGAAGCGACCCTCGATCACCTCGGTCGCGGCGGCGGCGATGGCCTCGCCCAGTTCATGCGAGATATCGCCCTGATCGATATTGACCAGGGCACAGGCCTTCTTGATCACGCCAAGCGCGCGGATGATGGCGACCGGCTGCTTCTCCCAGCCGATCGGGAAGTTGATGATCGACCGCTGGGTTTGCGCGCCCCAGTATTTGTCGGCGGGAACCTCGAGCGGGCCGAAGCTGTCGGTTTCGGTGCGGGTCGCGGTCATCCTGGCCTCCATGATCTGTCGCGGCCCGTCTAGCGCCGCCATGGGGCGAAATCAATCGCCATGCAGATCAGATCTGGCGGTAGCGGTAGACGCGGGCAGGGGGCAGGTTGGTCCAGATGCGCCGCCCCGGCTCGATCGTGAGACCAAGCGCGCGGACCGTCTCCTCCGGCACCGGCGGTTTCGGGCCATAGGTGAACTGCACATAGGGCGCGCCTGGCGCGAGGATGCGGAAGGCCGCCGATACGATGGCGTGGCAGATCTGGTCCGGAATGGACAGAAGCGGCAGGCCGGAGATCACCGCCTCGACCCCGGCGGCACGTGATCGGCCGCCGTCTCCGCCCCCAGAAGATGCAGGATCGTCCCCGGAAACTCCGCCTGAAGATGTGGCGCGAACTCGGGGTCGAGTTCGAAAAGCGTCAGATGCGCGGCGGGCACCCCCGCCTCCAGAATGCCGCGCGTCAGCCGACCGGTGCCTGCGCCGAATTCCACAACCCGGCCGGTTGCGGGGCCAAGCCCCTCGGCCATCGCGTTTGCCAGGGCGCGCGACGAGGGCGCGATCGCAGACATCTGCTTTGGATTGCGCAACAGGCGGCGACGAAAAAGCGCGAAATCGGATGCCATGCGCTACTGCTTGCGAAACTGGTCGAGGCTGACGATCTCGGCGTCATGAAGCTGCGGTTCCTCGTCAACCTCCAGACTGTCCTCCTCGTCCTCCTCCTCCTCGTCGGAATGCGTTTCGAAGCGCAGCCCGAATTCCACGGAAGGGTCGACAAAGGTGCGCACGGCGTCGAAGGGGATCACCAGCGGTTCGGGATTGTTGCCGAAGTTCAAGGTAATCGAAAACCCGTCATCGGTGACTTCCAGGTTTTCAAACCAGTGCTGGATGACCACCGTCATCTCGCCGGGATAGCGGTCTTTCAACCAGTCGGCGATTTTGACATCCGGATGCGTGGTGTCGAACGTGATGAAGAAATGATGCGCTCCCGGCAAGCCGCGCGCGGCCACATCGCTGAGCACGGTCTGGATCAGGCCGCGCATCGCCTTGTGCATCAGATTGCCGTAGTCGATGGATCGCACCATCCCGATGGGCCCCTTCACCATTTCGGGTCAGCATAGGGAATTTGGCGGGCAAGGGAAGGGGCGTTGCCGCCGAAAATCACCGACTAGAAAAGTGCCACCGCCGCCGAGGCGAGGGCAGCGCCCAGGAGCACCCAGACAAGCGGCACGTGGCGCAGAATGAGCAGCCAGCCGGCGACCAGCCCGATCACCACCGGAGCGGGTTTCACCGTCGCGATCTCTGGCAGCGACAATTGCAGGGGGCCGGCCGACAGCACCGTGATCTCGGCGAAAAAGACATGCAGCGCAAACCAGAGCGAGAGGTTGGCGATCACCCCGACGACGGCCGCAGTGATCGCGGCCAACGCGCCGGAGAGACGGGGCATTGTCGTCAACCGGGCGACAAAGGGAGCGCCGGTGAAAATGAACAGAAACGACGGGATGAACGTCATCCAGAGTGTCACGATGGCGGCGGCAAGACCAAGAAGGAGCCCGCCCCCGCGGTGGCCTGCCATGAAGCCGACGAATTCGGTGACCAGAATCAGCGGCCCGGGCGTGGTTTCGGCAAGGCCGAGCCCGTCGATCATCTGCGGCAGCGTCAGCCAGCCTTTCACCTCGACCACATCCTGCGCCATCCAGGCCAGCACCGCATAGGCGCCGCCGAAAGTCAGGATGGCGAGCTTTGCGAAAAAGAGGCCAAGTTCTGCCAGAAGGCCCGCGTCGGCGGCGATCAGAAGGCCAAGCGGCGCCAGCCAGATCGTCATCCAGAGCGTGGCGGTCTTGAGCGTTGCGGTGACAGAGACCGCAGGTGCCGGGGGAAGATCGACCGCACGCGCGGTGGTCAGAAAACCGTAAAGCCCGGCCGTGGCGATGATAAGCGGGAAGGGGAGGTTGAAGAGGAAGAGACCGGCAAAGGCGAGGGCCGCGATGACCAGCGCCCCGGGTGATGTGAGCGCGCGTTTCGAAACGCGCAGCAGCGCCTCGACCACAACGGCGACGACAGCGGCCTGCACCCCGGTGAAGAGGGCGGCCACCAGGGGCTGGGTGCCATAGGCCGCATAGATCATCGACAGAATCAAGACGACCAGTGCCCCCGGCAGGACGAACAGCCCCCCCGCGATCAGGCCACCGCGGACGCCATGCAGCCGCCAGCCGATCCAGGTGGCAAGCTGCATCGCCTCGGGCCCCGGCAGGAGCATGCAGAAGCTGAGCGCGCGCAGGTAATCGGGTTCCGACACCCAGCGCTTTTCGTCGATCACCGTCCGGTGCATCAGCGCGATCTGCGCCGCCGGGCCCCCGAAGGACAGACAGCCGATACGCGCGAAGCTGCGGGTAAGCTCGTTGAGGGAAGGGGTCATGCCGGTCGTCCTGCGGGCCAGTCATGGCCTTCTTCAAATCCATCCCGTGCCCAGCGGTAAAGTGCGTCATAAACCGCCATGCCAGCCGCAAGCTGTTGCAGATCGTCGCGAAACATTCGTGACAGGCCGACCGAGACGGCCAGAAGCCCGGCGGCCTGGGGCGCGAGATCATGCCGGTCGGTATCGGCGGCCCGGATGATGCGCGCAAGTCGGTCGAGCGCATCGGTGTGAAGCGCGAAGTCGTCCAGCATCGCGTCGAAGGTGCACCGCTCGCCACGGTGACTGAAGCGGACGCCCTCGATGTCGAAGGGGGTGGCGTGGAACAGCTCTGCCACTTCGGGCACTTCGGACGGGGTGACGAACAGGAACCGCGCCGCAGGGTCGACGAAGCGGGAGATCAGCCAGGGGCAGGCGATGCGGTCGATCTTGGGGCGGTGCCGGGTGACCCAGAGATTGGTTGACGGAAGCGCGGCAAGGGGAACCATGGGCAAGGCCGCCTCGCGCCACGCCAGCGTGCCACCGTCCAGTTTTTCGGCGGCGATGCCGTGCCAGCGCAGGAGCGCGGCGGCACCGTCAGAAAGTTTGGCACCACGCTTGCAGGTGACGATGACGCGGCGGCCGGTAAGGACCGGTGCCAGCGCCGCAATGTCGGTATGGGGGTGGAGAAGCGAGCCGGGGATCAGCGCCGGGTCTTCGGCGACGTTTTCGGGGATTCGCACGTCGATGATGGCAGGCGCATCGGGCAGGCCGATCTGGCGCGCAAGCTGGGCAACGGTAATCGCGTTGGGAGACGTCATGGGAGCATCCTGTCGATTGGTGAACCGGGATGCGAGCCTTGGGCCGAGGCCTCACGGGGCGGTCGCTTGGCCCCATGAAGGTGGGGTAGCAGCCGCAACGGGGGGGCGTCAAGAGAAAGGAAGGTGCAGGTTTCTGTTGCCAGGTACCTGCGAACCCCGCCCTACGCGGCTAAGCGCAGGGGCTTAAGTTTCGATACCTCGAACTGCTTACGCAGCCAGAGCCATCGGAGCACGGTTGTCGTTGGCAACTGTACTTTTGCACCGATAACGGTGGTAGCTCACCGAGCGAAAGCTGGCCTCTTTGAACGTCCGTCGATCCTATTTCGGCCCCATGTCCCCGCAACGCCGGGTGATATGGTGGAGCCGCCGGGTACCGCCCCCGGGTCCGAGCCGTCTATTACAGGTGCGTTTATCGCCATAGTCCGGGTTGCCCCGGGCAGGATCAGATATAGTGCCCCGCAGGATCATGCGCAAGCCGCGCCGCCAGCGCGCGGAGCGCGGGCGCC
>JAAURK010000013.1 GCA_012032275.1 Tabrizicola sp. | reverse complement strand
GCCCGACGGTGCCGCCCCCGGGCGCCGAACGGCCCTGCCCCCCTCATCGCGGAATGGGAAAGGTTGACGGCGCGGGTCGCGAAGCTGCCCGCAGCGGTGGCGGAACTGGCCGAACCCGGCTTGCGCAAGGTCGTCGATTTTCAGGATTGCGGCTATGGTGCGCTTTACCTCGACCGGCTTGACGCGCTGCTCGCGCAGGACCACGCACCGTTCGATTTCACCCGGGAGGCGGCGAAATATGTCGCCGTCGCAATGGCTTACGATGATGTGATCCGCGTGGCCGATCTCAAGACCCGCGCGCAGCGGTTTGACCGTATCCGCACGGAAATGGGTCTTGCCGAAGGCCAGGTGCTGCATGTGACCGAATTCATGCATCCCCGCGCCGAAGAGATCGTGGGCCTGATGCCCGCGCGCCTTGGCCGCCGGGTCGCGGCAAGCCCGCGGCTGATGGCGCTGATCGACCGTGTTTTCAACCGGGGCCGCCACCTGCGCAGCGATCATCTTTGGGCTTATGTCCAGCTTTACGTTCTGGGCGGCATGAAGCGCCGCCGCCTTGGCAGCCTGCGCCATGCGGAAGAGATGGCGCATCTGGATCACTGGATTGGCGTGGCGCTGCAATATCTGCCGCAAAACTACGATCTGGCCACCGAAGTGATCCGGTGCCGCCGTCTGGTGAAGGGCTATTCCGACACCCATTCCCGCGGCCTGTCGAAATTCGACCGCGTGCTGGAGGGCATCGCGCTGATCTGCCTGCGCGAGGACGCCGCCGATTGGGCCCGACGCCTGCGGGAAGCCGCGTTGAAGGACGAGGAGGGAAAGGAACTGGACGGCGCGCTGCAGACGATCGGCAGCTTTGCCTGATGGTGACGGTCCGCGGGCGCATATCCGCGAACCGCCCGTTTCGGATCGTCAGGCGCCGAACCAGGTGCGGCCGAGGACAACCATGATCTCGCCAAAGCCGCGCACCACTTCGAGCGGCACGCCCACGCCGACAAGATCGCCATCGACCTTGACCTTTTCATAGACACCATCATCTGTCGCCCGGCCGCTGTTTGTCAGCCGGATTGTGCCGGTCACGCCATCGACGGTGGCAAAGGGGTCAGCGGCGGCGAAGGGATCGCCCCCGCCCGCACCCGGAAGAACCAGGTTCAGCGCGTATTCCTGCTGATGCGCACTGCCCGCCGCCGCGTCGACCAGCGGCATGTTGCCCTCCAGCCCGAAGGTCTGGTCGCCGCATTTCACCTCGAATTTCATCTGCCAGGAATTGTTGGCATAGGCATAGATCGCATCACCGGTCCAGCTGCATGACACGCTGTCCCGCTGGCCGACATGCGGAATGGTAAAGCCTTCGAACCGGATCGAGTCGATCTGGGTGCTGTATTCGACCTTCTCGGTTCCGGCTGCGGTCTCCTGCAGGTTCTTGATCAGCCGGTCTCCCAATGCCCGGGCGGAGGCCGAGGGGTTTTCCGGCGCCATCACCAGATTGCCCTTGAACGAGCTGTTCTCGGCGCCCGCGCTGCCTGCGCGCAGGTAGTTGGCCAGAATGGTGGTGGCGTTGGTATAGCCGTCCGACTTGGCTTCGATCGTGAAGCGCCCGAATAGCTGACACGTGGCAGCGACTGGGCCGGATTGTTCGGATTCTTGATGCTGCCATTGCCGTTCACCGCGCAGGCTTCGTCGATCCGGCTGAGGCCCAGCCAGGCGCTTGCTCCTGCCGAACAGGTCACCTCCAGCGTGGTCAGGCCGCTTCGGTCGTCGACCGAGCCCTTGAACGTGTCCTTCAGATCGCTGTCGAACAATGACGGCTGTGCGATATCAAGCGTCAGATCGACGGTTTCGGTGGTGCTTTGGGAAAAGGCCGCGCTGCCCGACGTGAAGGCCAGAACGGCGGCGGTCAGAAATAGATTTTGATGTCTCATGGTTCATCCCTTTGGAAACAGGTCTTCTGGCGTAGTCATCCCGACGAAGCGAGGAACCCGGCGGGCTTCGAAGCTTCTGCGAATCGGGTGGATGATAGCGAAGCGGAGGGCCAGTTCATCAGCATTTGTTGATCGGCGCGAGGTGGGGTTTCCCGCCTTGCCAGACCGGCGCCTGCCCCGCGTCACCGCTGCGCCTTGCCGCCTGCCTCATGCGCCTTGCGTCCATGGCTCCTGTCGTAGGGATTTGCGGCGGGCGGGCTCCACCCCTGGGGCGGCGACGGCGGCCGGAACACCTCCACCAGCAGCGGATGGCAGGCGGCCCCGTCCGAGGAATGCTCTGCCGAACAATCGCCGTCCGGGCAGGCCGACAGCGCGCCAAGAAGGTCGATCTCGGCGAAGAATTCGATGAAATCGCCTGGACGCACGGGCGAGGCTTTCATGAAATACTGCCCCGTATCGCGGGTGAACCCGGTGCACAT
This sequence comes from Tabrizicola sp., assembly GCA_012032275.1. Classification (GTDB taxonomy): domain Bacteria; phylum Pseudomonadota; class Alphaproteobacteria; order Rhodobacterales; family Rhodobacteraceae; genus JAAURK01. Next base: position 26,596 of record JAAURK010000013.1, on the reverse strand, counting down.
GAAGACGTTCAGCACGTCATGCACATGCCATTCCGCCTCGGTCAGCGGCATCCCGGTCCGACCCGCAAGGGCGCGTGTCAGGTTCGAATGGCAGCAATGATGATACTGTCCGCCTGCCGTCAACAGCGCATGGGTATAGGGATCGCAGCGCGTTCCGATCACATCGTGAACGCCGCCGCCGAAGGCGTCGAACCCGTACCAGTCGAGCGTATCCTCGGTGATCGTCGCCATCGCCCGCAGATGCGGCAGGTTCGACCACATCCTGTCGCCCGCGCCAAGATGCGTGCCATGCAGCGCGCGGGTCTTGCCCGAAAAAAAGCGTTCGGAGAGATCATGCGCGTTCCACAGGTTGAGATCGCCGACCTGCGGCCCCTCGATACTGGTGATGCGAAAGAAATGCCCTGCCGGTACATCGAACGAACTTGCCTCGCGCGGCGGCACCATGACCCGGGCAGTGCGCTCCCACCCCTCCCGCGCGGCGCGGTAAGGCCCGAGGTCGGGCGCGGGAAGGCTGTCGACGGGATAGCAGATCACGGGCGCCACGGCCTTGCGGGCCGCTGCATCCAGAGGCGGGGCATGATCGGGATGGTCTGGTTTCACGGGCAATGTCCTCGGTCGCGGGCTCTCAGGCGAATGCGTTCAGGAACAGGAAAAAACGTCGCCTTGACCAGCGCATAGATCACCGCCGAGGCGATGATCGCCGAAACCATGGCCAGACCAAGCCCGGCGAGGATCCAGGCGCCATCCCGTTCCAGCACACCAAGGCCGATGATGCAGATGGTGAAGGCGGGCAGCATGTTTCCAAACGGAACCGGCAGGACGAGAATCATCGCCAGCGCGAGGCAGACCGCCCCGAGCACGCGCTCTGCCGCCGGGTCGCTGAGCGTCATCAGCCGCGGCACCAGCAACCGCTCCGCCCGCGCGAGAGAGGGCGAGACCCGGGCGATGATCGCCCGAAATCCGGGCGCGTCATGGACCGCGCGGCGATCACCTTCGGCAGCCAGGGATTGCGACCCAGCATCATCTGGGCCGCGATGAAAGCAGCGGCAGTCCCAGGATGCCCGAGGTTCCCGGCGGCGCGGGCAACACATTCGGCAGCGCGAAGATCAGCAGCAATGCGCCATAGGCCCGCGCCTCCATCGCGGTGACCAGATCGGCGACCGCAATCCGCGCGCGGCTTTCATCCGCCGCGATCTCGTCCAGGATTGCAGACAGCCGCTTTCTCTCGGGTTTCGGGCGATGCTCGGGGGTGTCGATGATCGTCGCTCCTGAAATCGGACTTTGTGACAACATGTCTAAAGTGGTGCCCGGCAAGCCCGCTTTGAAGAGGCGTGCCGGTTGCCGGAGGCAAGGTATTCTTCCGCCCTGACGTCGGGAATGCCCGCCCTTGCAAGCACCGCCAGATCGAACAATATGCGTCATGCAGCAGAAGGGTAGCGGCATGTCCCTGTTGATCAAGTTCTGGTTCTGGCTGATCTGCTGCCTGATACTGCCCGTCTCTGCCATGGCCGACAGTTTCGGTGACTGGCAGTTCCAGCCCCCCGACGGTTACGAGCACGAGGTCACCCCTTTCGGCATGACCTACAAGGGACCGGAAGGGTTCTTCATCTTTACCGCAAGCCGTCCGGCAAAAGGTCAGGCGCTTTCGAAACTGGGGCCCGCCCTTGTCGAGGAGATGACCGGCATCCCGGCGCGCGCCAGAGCTTCGTCGACACCGTTTCGCCCGAAGACGGGCTGGAAGTGGCGTTCTACATCGCGACAGATGACCGGGCCGTCTATACGATTGGCGTCCACAAGCGCGGCGACCGCTTTGCCGCGGCCATGTTCGTCACCAACCAGGCCGATCACGAGGCAGAGCAGCAGGCCCTGACCGAAACGGTGTTCTCGCCCTCTGCCGAAGCGCCCACGGCACCCCCTGCCGTGGCCGCCAACTGGCCTGCGCCGCTGACCTCGCAAGTCGCCACGACCCGCCCGAGGCTGTCGGTCCTGCAGGCGGAAACCATGCGCCTTGATCCCGAACATGTGCCGATCACCGGCGATTTCGGCTGCTTCATCGTCGAGCAGCCGCGCCCCATGACCCCGACGCCGGATGTGACGCTGACCTTCCGGCCCGGATTTACCTATGCCATCACCGACGGCAAGGCGAAAGGCGAGGGACGATGGAGCCTTGCCCCGAACGACACGTTCGACCGCGTGGTGGAGCTTGACGGCACATTGGAGAGGGAGGGCTATATCGTCGTCGGCGCGCGCGACGATGGCCAGGTCATCCATATCGACAACCCCTTTGCCGAAGACGAGCAGGAACTTCTCTGCCTTCAGGAGGGCCCCACGCTTGAACGCGAAATCCAGGCGATGGCCCGCGTGGCTGTGGGCCAGGGACTGATGGCCTGCACCGATGCCGAAGGCAAATCCTACTCCTTCGTCTATGGAAACGGCATCTACAGCGTGCCCGAGGGCAAGGGATATGTTGAGACATCGCTTGAATCCTATTCGGGCGATACCTGGGACGGAGTGTTCCGCTTTACCTCCGGCCCGCTGTCGCTTTATGGCGGCAAGATGACCGGCGAAGGTGACGGCACCCTGACGCTTGAGCTTTCTACCGAATGGCGCACGGGCAGCTTGTTCTATTCCTCGACCGAAACCACCATCCATGCCCGCTGCCGGATGACAGTCGCGGCGCGCCCGCTGCCGATCTATGGCTTGGATGCGCCACCGCCCGTCGTCGCGCCGGAGGGCGGGCTGCCGGAAGGTCTTTACCGGTCTTTCGAGGGCACGAACGAGTTCACGGGAACCAGCGTGAACTATGTCTTCCGGACCTTTCTGACCTATGTCGCGCCGGGCGGCCGGATTCTGCGCGATGTCGATCTTGATGAGATCGGCGATCTGCCGGATTGCACAAGGTCGCGGCTCGACGGCCATGCCTTCTGCGGAGAATACCGGATCGCGGGGCAGACGATCCAGCGGCGTGACGAGGGCGAGCGCGAGGACGAGGATTGGACCGACGCCGAACCGTTCGCGCTGACCGAAACCGGCTTCGAGATCGACGGGACCGAATACACCCGCCTCGACCCCTTGTCGGCGGACCTGCTTCCCGGCATCTGGGTGGCGGACAGCTTCACCGGATCCGGCCCGGGATATGGCGGCGGAGTCGGCGTCTACACCGATGCCGATGTCTACTGGAGCTTCACCGAAGACGGCCGTTTCGAATGGGCGGAGACAGCGACGACACAGACCCTGATCAGCCCCGACCCGATCCTCGGTGGTGTCACCGGCGGCGGCAGTTCCACCTCGCAGGACAGCGGCAGCGGCACCTATTCGGTCGACGGGCTTTGGCTGGTGCTTGCGTTCGACGACGGCCGCCGCAGACGCGTCACCCTGTTCCCCTCTGACAGCGAAACGCCGGGGGTGGAGATCGCGGGCAATAGCTTGAAACCAGGCTGAGCATCCGCCTTGCGGAACAAGGGCCCCGGCCACGGCGTGAAGGCCAACTCCATCGCCTCAACGCTCGGTCGGCCGTACATCCCACTTGCAGTCTTTCGGCGCCTCGCTGTCCGAAGAATAGGCCTCGGCGCGGCAGTGCATGCAGAGCCACCGAGTGGACGATGTGCCCTGACGGAAGCCCTCCTTACGCCACTTACAAGCGCGCGGCGTCGTTTTGCGCGGACCATAAAGCAAAACAAATGCCACGATTACGACAATCAAAATAACAAGATACGGCAAATTATCTACTCCAACCAGACTTCAAAAGGCAGGGGTCAAACCACGCGCTCCACCATCATCTTCTTGATCTCGGCAATCGCCTTGGCCGGGTTCAGACCCTTCGGGCAGGTCTTGGCGCAGTTCATGATCGTGTGGCAGCGGTAAAGCTTGAACGGGTCTTCCAGATCGTCCAGCCGTTCCCCGGTCGCTTCATCGCGGGAATCGATGATCCAGCGATAGGCGTGCAGCAGCGCCGCCGGGCCGAGGTAGCGGTCGGAATTCCACCAATAGCTGGGGCACGCCGTGCTGCACGAGGCGCACATCACGCATTCATAAAGCCCGTCAAGCTTCTGCCGGTCTTCGATTGACTGTCGCCATTCCTTGGCCGGGCGGTTGGTCTTCGTCTCGAGCCAGGGCATGATCGACGCATGCTGGGCGTAGAAATGCGTCAGGTCCGGGATCAGATCCTTGATCACCGGCATGTGCGGCAGGGGATAGATCTTCACATCGCCCTTCACCTCGTCGAGGCCATAGATGCAGGCCAGCGTATTGATCCCGCCGATGTTCATCGCGCAGGATCCGCAGATGCCTTCGCGGCAGGAGCGGCGGAAGGTCAGCGTCGGGTCGATCTCTGACTTGATCTTGATCAGCGCGTCCAGAACCATCGGGCCGCAGGTATCCATATCGACGAAATAGGTGTCGACCCGCGGATTTTCGCCGTCATCCGGATTCCAGCGATAGATCTGGAACTTGCGGAGGTTCTTGCCTTCCGGCTTTGGCCAGGTCTTCCCTGAGCGGATCTTGGAATTCTTGGGCAGGGTGAACTGGACCATGTCTCAGCCTTTCTTCATTGTCTTGGTGGCCTTCTTCGCAGGCCTCGGCGCCGCGTCGGCAGGCTTTGTCATCTCATATAATGTCTCACCCCGCACCAAGGCATAGGTCGAAACGTCCGGCTCGACGGAAACGAATTCGTAAAGATCGAATCCCGCCGCCCGCATATGGTCTTTCAGATCGCGCCCGAAGTAACGCGAGTGATCTTTCTGGCCGAAATGCAGCAAGCGCTGCCGTGCGGTCGTCATGTCGGGATTGACATAGGTCGTCTCCCAAGTCTCGATCACCGGGGTCGTCACGATCAGCCGTCCCCCCGGCGTCAGGCAACGGAAGCATTCTGCCAGCGCCTTGTGATGATCCACATGCTCCATGATCTGATGCGCGATGATCAGATCGAAGCTGCGATCCGCCAGTTCAAGCGCCTCGATGTTCAGCTTCAGATCAACCTTGGCACGCAACAGGTCGGCGGTGACATAGCGACCCGTCCGCGCGCGCAGGATCGATTCGAACGCCAATTCCGGCGCGAAATGCAGGACCGACATCTCTTTGGTGATGTTCCCGCGCCGGTCGATCCAGAGCTTGAACAGCCGATGCCGCTCCCGCGAGCGGCAGAGTGGGCAAACTCCATCCAGCCGGGGGGGCTCACCCACCGGGGCAAACTCGCCGATATAGCCGCAGATCGGGCAGGTCCGGGTGAAGCCCGTCACCATCATCGCTTCGTATTCGCGCAACCGACGCTGGCGGATCCGCTTCAGGGCGGCGCGTGCAAAGCGCGCTCGTCTGGGATCGGGGACCGGGATGCCATCCATCGCCACGCTCAGTCCCTCCAGTCCGGCCGCGTGAACAGTGGCTGGCTGGGCGGCTGACCCGCCTTTGCCATCACGCAACTGTCGTAAACCGCCGAAGGATCGCGGCCCTGCAGGAAATCCGACGAAACGGCAAGCTTCAGCCCGCCACCGACCTTGCCATCTGAATTCACGCCCACCGAGACCTCGCCCCGCGGCTGCTTGGCCAGCCGGGCGCGATCAAAGCACTGCCGCTCGGCATCGGCGAGCGGGATCGGCCCACAGGCAGCCAGCAGCACCAGAAGGGCGAGAAACCGGTTCATCCCTGGATCGGCGGTACGCCATTGGCGGCGAAGCAGGATTGCGCTGCAGGACGCAACGCGATGTCGCGGATCGTGGCCTTGGTCGATGAGCCCGCCTCCACCCCGATATCGCGCGCCAGAAGGCGGATCTCTTCGGGGCTCGCGGCGGAGAGGATACAGTCGGTCGCTGCCTGCGCGGGGCCCGCTGGCATGCTGACATTGACCACCGGAAAGACAACGGAGCTTGCGGTCTTACGCAACGCACCGTCCACAACCTGCGCCGGATCGCAGGCCGCAAGCGCCATGCCGACAATCAGAAATCCGATCTTCCGCGCCATTGCATGCCCTCCTCTCAGTGTCTCACAGACAGGTGTATCCCGTTCCGCCGCTCAAGGTGGCCCGACACTGGCGGCCCTTGCGCGGCAGGACGCCGTGGGCTGCCCCGGTCCGGGGCGGAGGGTTTCCGTAAGTGTAGGTCTGGACGGTGCCATTGCCGACCGTCACCGTCTCGACCCGCTGCCCGACCCCGCCGACATCCGGCAGGGCAGTCGCCCCGCCGTTCGCAAGCCGGGCGAGACAGCTGTTGTACCGCGCCTCCGCTGCCCCCCTGACGATTGCGACGCCGGAAGATGTGCCGGGACCACCGCTGAGCGAAGCCTGGCTCCGCGCCCGTGGAAATGGTTTCGTCGAACTCTGCCTTGCAGCCCTGCGCCGTGGTCGGAAGCGTGTCAGGCGTGCTGACACATCCTGCGATCAGGACGAATGCCGCGACCGGGAGATACTGCATCAGGTGCCTCCGTTCCATCAATACACCCGCGCTTTCGGCGCGATCTTCTTCAGATCGATGCCGCCTTCTTCCGTCCGTGTCAGCGGCTCCAGATGCACCGGCCGCGTCGACAGCGTCACCTTCGCGCCATCGACCCGCGCGAGGGAATGCACGCGCCAGTTCGCATCATCCCGGTTCGGATGATCTTCCTGCGCATGGGCGCCACGGCTTTCCTTGCGGGCCTCGGCGGCGACGATGGTGGCCAGTGCGTTCGGCATCAGATTGGCCAGTTCAAGCGTTTCCATCAGGTCGGAGTTCCATACCAGCGACCGGTCCGTCACATGGATATCATCCATCTTGCCCGCGATCACCGTCATCTTCGCCACACCTTCGGCCAGCGTCTTGTCGGTGCGGAAAACCGCCGCATCGGCCTGCATGGTCTTCTGCATCTCCAGCCGAAGTTCTGCGGTTGGCACTGCCCCCTTGGCCTGCCGTGCCGCATCCAGGCGGCTGAGCGCGCGGTCCACCTCGGCCGCATTGACAGGCGGCGATGAGGATTTGCGGTCCACCACCTCCCCCCGCCCTGATCGCCGCGGCCCGGCCAAAGACGACGAGGTCGATCAGGCTGTTCGATCCCAGCCGGTTTGCGCCATGCACGCTTGCGCAACCCGCTTCGCCGACCGCCATCAGCCCGGGGAAAATGGCATCCGGATTGCCGGGCACGGGGTTCAGCACCTCGCCCCAATAGTTCGTGGGGATGCCGCCCATGTTGTAATGCACTGTCGGCAGAACCGGGATCGGCTCTTTGGTCAGATCGACGCCTGCGAAGATGCGGGCGGATTCGCTGATCCCCGGCAGGCGCAGCTCCAGCGTTTCCTTGGGCAAATGATTGAGGTTCAGGTGGATATGGTCCTTGTTCGGCCCCACCCCGCGCCCTTCGCGGATCTCGATCGTCATGCAGCGGCTGACCACATCGCGCGACGCCAGATCCTTGTAGGTCGGCGCATAGCGTTCCATGAACCGCTCACCTTCCGAGTTCGTCAGATACCCGCCCTCGCCCCGCGCGCCTTCGGTGATGAGACACCCGGAGCCATAGATGCCGGTCGGGTGAAACTGCACGAATTCCATGTCCTGCAGCGGCAGACCGGCCCGTGCCACCATCCCGCCGCCATCGCCGGTGCAGGTATGGGCGGAGGTCGCGCTGAAATAGGCGCGGCCATAGCCGCCCGTGGCCAGCACCACCATCTTCGCGTTGAAGACATGGATCGTGCCGTCATCCAGCTTCCAGGCGACGATGCCGGTGCAGGCGCCATCGGTGATGATCAGGTCCAGCGCGAAATATTCGATGTAGAATTCCGCGTTGTTCTTCAGGCTTTGGCCATAGAGCGTATGCAGGATCGCATGCCCCGTCCGGTCGGCCGCCGCACAGGTGCGCTGCACCGGGGGGCCTTCGCCGAACTCTGTCGTGTGCCCGCCAAAGGGGCGCTGGTAGATCTTGCCCATTTCGGTGCGGCTGAACGGCACCCCGTAATGCTCGAGCTCATAAACCGCCTTCGGCGCTTCGCGGGCCAGATACTCCATCGCATCGGTATCGCCCAGCCAGTCCGATCCTTTCACCGTGTCATACATGTGCCACTGCCAATGGTCCGGCCCCATGTTGCCAAGGCTCGCCGCAATTCCGCCCTGTGCGGCCACCGTGTGGCTGCGCGTCGGGAAGACCTTGGTCACGCAGGCCGTGCGCAGGCCCTGTTCGGCCATGCCAAGGGTCGCGCGCAGGCCGGCACCCCCGGCGCCCACGACCACAACGTCATATTCATGCACTTCATAGGGATAGGCGGTCATGTCTCTTCCTTCACAACGCCATGCGGGCCAGCGCAAAGAGGCCCGTCGCGGCAATCACCCAGGACAGCGACACCGCGAAGATGACCAGCATCTTGCGCGCCGTTCCGCGGGCGTAATCTTCGATCATCATCGTCGCGCCCATGGCGAAATGGCGCATTCCCACCACCAGCAAAAGCGCGGTCAGGATCGCCGGAAAGGGCCTGCCGAAGGTCTCGACCACGACCTCCTGCGGCTGGCCAAGCGCCTTGCCGAACACATAAAGCCAGACCGGCACCATGAAGGCGAGCCCTACCGCCGAGACCGTCATCGACCAGTGATGCGCGGTTCCGGTATGGGATGCGCCCTTGCCCTCGGCGCGTTTGCGGGCTGTCAGATATCGCATGATGCCCTCACTGAACCAGAAGAATGGTGATCGCCGTCAACACGACCGACCCGATGATGCAGCCCCAGCCAAGCTTCTCCGCCGTCGGCACGTCAAGCCCGTGGCCCGCGTCAAAGTAAAGATGCCGGAGCCCCGCCAGCAGATGATACCAGACCGCCCAGGCCGACCCCGTGAACACCAGATCGCCGAACCAGCCCGTCGCCACCGCATTGGCCACCGCGAAATACTCGGCGCTTGTCGCTGCGGCAAGAAGCCACCAGACAGCCAGGATCACCCCCACGATCAGCGCATTGCCGGTGATCCGCGTGAGGATGGAGGTGATCGCAGTCAGTTGCGGCCGATAGATCTGCAAATGCGGCGACAAGGGCGTTCGATCTGCTTGGCCTCTGCCATGGCTTGTCCTCACTCTGGCGGCGCGGAAGCCTGCGCCCGCTTGACGGTTGCTGTGACCTGAATAACGCCAAAATCGCCGGTGTCACGCGTGACAGTGCCGCAGTCGCGAAATGTTTTCGCTATCGGCGAAAGTTTTTCGGCTTTGTGATCACGGTTTTTGGGGCTGTGATCACGAAATCTCCGTCCCCCGACTTCAGTCGCCTGACAGCGTTGCATCGCAGGTAAGGCTCAGGCCGAATTGGCCATCGACATCCTCTGACCCGTCATAGCAGCGCAGATCGACGGCCGAGGTTTCGCGATGGAACGGGTCGCACCCGAGCCAGAACCCGCTCAACTCGACCGCAAGATGCCCCGACGGATAGGTGTTCGTCCCCTCTCCGGTCCAAGCCTATGGCAAGCGCCTTACCCTTGCCTCTCCTTTTGTCTGCATGAGCAAGGGCAAACGGAACCGCGGCCAGTTCATGCTTTCGCCGACGTTCCGCTTCTCGCCTCACCGCAATTCGGACAAGACCTCGCCAATGCTGGTGTTGATGGTAAAACTTAGAATGCGATATCCGTCCGCCTGCGGGATCGACAGCCAATAGGCGAATAAAGGCCCGGGCTTGCCGCGAAAGATTACGACGTTCTGCACCATGCCGCCCAGATCGGTCCGTTGCGCGATCGTCGAGCAGCCGTCGAATCCTTCCGAGAAAAGACTGGCAATGGCAGCCATGGGCTTTTCGATACCCGCTCCGATCTCATCATTGATCGCCTTGGTAAGAGCCTCGAAATCCTTGTCCAGCAACAACTGGTTCATTGCCTCGACTTTGGCGATCTCGATACCGCCCTCTGGCGGGCAGCCCTCGGCGTGGGCCGCAACCGCTCCAAGAGCCAGAAGGCCCGCAGCTGAAAACCGTTTCATGGTTGTTTTTCCCTCGTGGGGCACAAAGACAGGTCTCGTCGCCCATCTGGCACGGGTTGAAGCGGCGATTAAGTCGGCATCAACACCCAGTAGTCAAGGTCGAGGAATACCTCCGGCAGATACTTGCCGTCCGCTCCGCGCAGGGCTCCCGCGGGCCCTTTCGTCGCCACCAGACGCAGCCGCAGCGCGCCGATGCCGGGGGCTGCTGTCTCGGCCCTCTCCAGCACTTCGGACCATGCCCGCACCGTATCGCCCGCGAAACAGGGGTTGGCATGCGCGCCTGCATTCAGCGCCACGACCAGCTGCGCATTGGCCAGCCCGTTGAACGACAGCGCGCGGGCCAGGCTGATGACATGCCCACCATAGATCAACCGCCTGCCATCCTCGCGGAAGGTTGCATCGAAATGGACCTTGGCCGTGTTCTGCCAGAGCCGCGTGGCCAGCATGTGCTCTGCCTCTTCGATGGTGACGGCATCGACATGGTCGATGACCTCGCCCACGGCATAATCGCCCCAACGGTGCCGCTCACCCGCCATCGCGAAATCGTATCTGGAGAAATCCAACATTCCAGGGACGATCAATGCCGAAGATGGCACTGCAGTTTGCAGATCTGGAACAACGGGCGCGGGCGCAGGCCCCTGCCCCCGCTTGCGGATCATGACCCATCGGACGAACTCGATCACCCGGACCTCATGCTGGTTGAGGCCGACCGTTCGCACCCAGACCACGCCGCTTGTCCCGCTGGAATTCTCTTTCAGCCCGATCACCGTCGATTGCGCGCGCAGCGTATCGCCGGGCCAGACCGGGGCCAGCCACCGCCCCTCGGCATAGCCAAGGTTCGCCACGGCGTTCAGGCTGATGTCGGGAACCGACTTGCCGAACACCACATGGAACGCCAGCCAATCCTCCAGCGGAGAGGCCGCAAGCCCGACGCTCCGCGCGAATTCATCCGAGGAATGGAACGCATGGCGCGCCGGGTAAAGTGCCTGGTAAAGCGCCCTCTCACCGCCGGAAATCGTTCTTGGCACGGCGTGGGTGATCACCTCTCCCAGCGCGTAATCCTCAAAGAAGCGCCCGGGATTGGTTTTGGGAAGCGGGGCAGACGTGCCCATCCTACATCTCGCCCAGCATCACATCGGCAGAATAGTCGCCCGGCACGTCCTTCACCACTGCCTGCCCGCAGCGCATCACGCCATTGGCCGCATCAAAGGCATAGGTCGGGCCGCCATGAAGCGCCCAGCCCTTGTTAAGCGCCGCACTGATCTTGTGACAGAACGCGGAAGTGTCGTCCTCCGACAGAAAACGGTAGAGCTTCATCTTACCCCCACGGTTGAACGCCAAGCCAGTTGTGGATCACCATCACGACGCCGACCACCACGATCGTGCCGATCACAGCCTTGATCTCATTGGCTGCGGGCCCCTGTGTCGGCGCAACCCACTCCCGTTGCGCCCGGTTGATGACGATGACGGACACCACCGCCCAGGCCAGAAGGCCCCCAAAAAGCAGGATCGACGCAAGATCGCCGTTCACCAGCAGATGCGCAACCGCCCAGGTCTTGAATCCGGTCAGTTGCGGGTGACGGACTTTGGTCGTGATCCAGGTCTTCATTCCGCTCGCCGCGTAGAAATAGAAGGCGATCACCATGAGAAGGTTGTTCAGATGCACCGTCCAGCGCGGCGGATACCAGATGTCGATATGTTCCACCCCGCGGTAACCGATCACCATCAGCACCACCGAAGCAACGATCGCCAGCGCAACCGCGCCTTTCCCGGCATCCCCCATCGCGGTGCGCGGGCCAGGTGCGACACGCTTGAAAAGATGCGCCATCCACCACAGCGCGACGCCCAGAACGATCAATGTCATGGTCCAGCCCTTTCCTCTGCCGCATCAGATTGCCCGTGTCCGGCCATGGCCGCAATCGCCTCTGCCTTGGCCAGAATTGCTGTCGCCGTCTCGACATGCAGGTTCTCGACGATACGGCCGTCGACCACCGCGACACCCTGCCCGGCTGCCCGCGCCGCTTGATAGGCTGCGATCTGCCGCCGCGCCAAGGCAATCTCCTCGGTCGACGGGGCAAAGACGTCATTGGCAATCGCGATCTGCGCGGGATGGATCAAGGTCTTGCCGTCAAAGCCCATGTCGCGGCCAAGATCGCATTCGGCGCGCAGGCCCTCCTCGTCCCGGAAGGCGTTGAAGACACCATCGAGGATCACCCGGCCATGCGCCTTTGCCGCCATAAGGCAGAGGCCAAGCCCCGTCTGCATCGGCAGGCGGTCGGCGCGGAACCGGCTGCCAAGCTCTTTCGCCAGATCGTTCGTGCCCATCACCATGCCGACAAGGCGGTGATGGGCGGCAATCTCGGCGGCGTTCAGCATGCCGAGCGCCGTCTCCATCATCGCCCAGAGCGGCTTGCCCGGTGCAAGATCGGCGACCGGGTCCAGATCCTCCGGACGGTTGACCTTGGGCACAAGAATCCCATCAACTCCAGGATGTTCTGCAAATTCAGACACATCCTCGCTTCCCCAGGGGGTGGCAAGAGCGTTGACCCGCAGGATGCGCGCTTTGCTGCCATAATCGGCCAGCAGCGCCTCGCGCAACACCCGCCGGGCCGCGGGCTTTTCTTCCGGTGCCACCGCGTCCTCCAGATCGAAGATGATCGCATCCACCGGCAAAGCTTGGGCTTTTTCCAGTGCGCGCGGGTTCGAGGAGGGGATGTAGAGGACAGATCGGTAAGGCTGCATCATGACTCCTGTCTGAACAATTTTCTTTCCTTTCGGAAGCATGAATTCGCCATATTCCGCAACGAAACTTGTTTTCACAGAAACAATTTTACTCGCGCCACACCAGCTTGCCGAACGACACGTTAATCGTTTCTCAGCACAGTTGTCAGAGCCTGAAGGCCACGTGGCGCGGAATGCGTCAAAAAGAATAGCCAAGCGAAAAGGCGGTTGATGATGGTTAGGTTGATGCTTGCACGGATGCTTTGCTCTGGACTGCTGGTCATGGCGGCGCCGTCTGCCTGGGCGGGCAGCGAATGCGCCGATCGGGAGGATATGGTCCAGGTGCTCGCCGATCGGTATGGCGAGACGCGGCGCAGCCTTGGGGTTGCCGCCAACAACGGATTGATGGAGCTTTTCGCCTCTACCAAGACCGGAAGCTGGACGATCACGGTCACGATGCCGGACGGGCAGATGTGTCTGGTGGCCAGCGGCCGCAACTTCGAGGCGACGGCGGAGGAACTTCCCGCAAAGGGCGCCCGCATCTGACAGGACCGGGCCGTCGCACCGCGGCATCGGTCCGCGCGACGGACCGGCCTTGCCGGCGCACGCGACGCCCCGACAAGTCAAGGGGGCGGCAGAAGGCCGGCCCCGCCACTCCAGACCAGCCTGATCGAAATCAGCAGCAACGCCCATGTCACAAGACGAAAGAACAGCCGCTCCGGCATCCGGTTCACCAGCGCGACCCCGACAAATACCGCTAACGCCGCCGGGATGGCCAGCAGTGCCGCCACTTTCAGATTGCCGGGGCTCAGTTGGCCCAGCGCGTAATAGGGCACAAGCTTCACCGCGTTGATCACCGCAAAGGCGATCGTCGATGTGCCCGCAAACACCGTCCGCGACATGCCGAGCGGCAGGGTATAGACCTGATAGGGCGGCGCACCGGCATGGCTGACAAAGCTGGTGAACCCCGTCACCGCCCCCCAGAACACCCCGGGCACCACTTCGGGCCGCCGCGGCGTTGTCACGGCAGACCGGCGTATCAGCAGATTCAACGCGAAAGCGAGGCCGATCACCCCGACGAGCAGCGTCACCATGGTTTCGGGCACCGCCGCCGCCGTCCTCCAGCCTATCCAGATACCGACCACCGCACCGGGCAGCATGATCGCCAGCACCCGGCGGTCAAAGGCATGGCGATAGGCATAGAGCCCGAACAGATCCGACACCACATAGACCGGCAGCAGCAAGCCCGCCGCCGTCACGGGGGACATCACCAGCGCCATCAGCGGAACCGCAAGCATGCCGACCACCGGCACGCCGCCCTTGCCCATGCCCACCAGCATGGCCGCAGCCACCGCCACTGTCCAGAACGCGCCGTCCATGCCTGTCTCCGCCCTTCGGACCCGGTTAGCGCAAACAGCCCGCCCTCGCCAGTCACATTGCCATGTCTTGTGAACCGGAACGCTTGCCAGCGGGGCCGAACCGGCTTACCCAAGCCCGCGAACCACACCAGACCGGAGACCTGATCCATGGCCAGACCCAAAATCGCCCTCATCGGCGCGGGGCAGATCGGCGGCACGCTTGCCCATCTCGCCGCCATCAAGGAGCTCGGCGACGTCATCCTCTTTGACATCGCCGAAGGCACGCCGCAGGGCAAATCGCTCGATATCGCGCAGTCTGGCCCTGTCGAAGGCTTCGATGTCACGATGAAGGGCACCAATTCCTACGCCGATCTTGCGGGCGCTGATGTCTGCATCGTGACCGCCGGGGTGCCGCGCAAACCGGGGATGAGCCGCGATGACCTTCTCGGCATCAATCTCAAGGTGATGAAGGCGGTCGGCGAGGGGATCAAGGCCCATGCGCCCGATGCGTTCGTGATCTGCATCACCAACCCGCTGGATGCCATGGTCTGGGCACTTCGCGAGTTTTCCGGTCTGCCGCACACCAAGGTCGTCGGCATGGCGGGCGTGCTTGACAGTGCCCGCTTCCGCCACTTCCTCTCGCTCGAATTCAACGTCTCGATGCGCGATGTGTCGGCCTTCGTTCTGGGCGGCCATGGCGATACGATGGTGCCGCTGACGCGCTATTCCACCGTGGCAGGGATCCCGCTTCCCGATCTGGTAGAGATGGGCTGGACCACGCAGGACAAGCTTGATGCCGTCGTGCAGCGCACCCGCGATGGCGGGGCCGAGATCGTGGGTCTGCTGAAGACGGGGTCGGCCTTCTATGCCCCCGCCACCTCCGCGATCGAGATGGCCGAGGCCTACCTCAAGGATCAAAAGCGCGTCCTGCCTTGCGCGGCCTATGTGAAAGGCGCCTATGGACTTGACGGGCTTTACCTCGGTGTACCGACAGTCATCGGCAGCGCGGGGATCGAGCGGATCGTGGAAATCAGGCTCAACGCCGACGAACAGGCGATGCTGACGAAATCCGTCGATGCCGTGAAGGGGCTGGTCACGGCCTGCAAAGGCATTGATCCCTCACTGGCGTAAGTCTGGAATGCCTCACCCGTCATCCCCGCGAAAGCGGGGACCACCTCTCAGGCCTTCCGCAGACCCTCTGGCTCCCGCCATGCCCGGCCCCGAAGTGCTGGCCAAGATCCAGGAGCTTCGCACCCAGGTGCGTGAAAGCTTTGGCCAGGTGGTGATGGCGATCATGAACCCGGCCCACGCTACCGGCATCAGTCGCTGGGCGATCTGACCCAGATGGTGCTGGAGCCGCTGATTCGCGACCGGATCGCCATCGCACGACCGGCGAAGGAAGAGCCGGGGATGCTGACCGACATCGCGGGCTTCGCGATCTGGGCCTCGGTGTCCGAGGAGGTCGATGCGAAGATCCGCGAGCAAATCAAGTCGGGGACCTTCCCGGTGCGGCTGAAGCCGGAGGACTGGCAGTCGGGGTCGGTCAACTGGCTTCTGGACGTGATCGCGCCGGACCGGAAGACGGCGGGCCGGGTAATCGCCAACTTCGCCCAGGTGGTGAAGACGGGCGAACTGCGGCTGCACCCCCAGATCGGCGGGCTTGTGGAGAAGGAATTGCTGGAGAAGATGGGCGGGTCGCGGGGGCCGGTTGCAGGGTCGTCGTGACCACGGTGGACAAAAGCTGGAAACGGTCGAATTTGAACAGGTTACACACGAGCGTTAGGGATTTGTAAAGAACGGCGCGCGTGACCCAAGTGTTGGTTTGAATGCGGTCTGGCAACGACAGCAAAGGAGAGATGAGATGGTTTGGGCAATGTTCGAGCCGGATGGTATCGGCGACTTCTTCCCGCATGGCGACTACGTCGGTTGGCGCGAGCGATTGGAAGCTTACTGGCGCGAGCAAATGCCGGAAGAGGAGAAGCGGCGAATCCATGCAGATCACGCCTCAAGATACACCTACTATGTGTCGGGTAAATTCTGCCGAGAAATCGGCTCTCGGGACATCTACGGCATCGAACTCACTCCGCTTTTGCCAAGAGAGTATCCAACGGAGTTCCGCACGGAAAAAGCCCAACGAGCGCTCGCCTCACTAATCATGTTGCCAAGTGGCCTTTTGGTCGTTGACGAGGCGTTCAAGTCATTGATCGAGGGGCTTGAACCCAGTGTGCATCAGTTTTGGCCGATGCAGATCACATCGCCCAAGGGGGGCAACTACCCGAACCCCTACTATGGCTTGTTGGTACATCGATATCTGGACAGTTTCCGCCCTGAACTCAGCGACCCGAAGGTGTGGGACAAAAGCAAATACTCGGATCACTACAACATTGTAGGAAGTGAAAAGGCTAGCTGCGCCGAGTTCATCATGTCAGACGCGATCATTGGTGATGCGCACATCTGGCACGATAGGCGGCTGCGGCGACCACATCTCTTTATCTCAGACAAACTGCAAGCCGAGATCAAGAAGACCGGACTGAGGGTCTGGCGCCACTACAAGACGAAAAGCGTTTGAGATTTAAGCGGGGGTGATGCGAAAATGCCGAAAAGTGTGATTCAAGGGCACGATGTCCTCCCGATAAAAGTGTTCGAGAAGAATATAGATCTTCTTCGGGAGTATCTCCCCGGCTATAGCCTGAAGGGCGAATACAATTTCACCCCAAAAGCCACGACCCAGATGGCATCGCTTCAGCTTGACCTTGGCATGCACAGTGGCAAGCATAAATGGTTGAACGACTCCTTGAACGAGCTTTTGGGCGATCTTGATCGGGCTGCCACAGTTCTGAAGCCCGATGGCACGATAGACTTCGCCGCCACCGAAGCAAGCGTAGGGTGGGTGCCAACCCACCACCAACATCGCCGCCCGACGCAAACGCTTGAATTTCCTCAATGACATGGCTGCCCCGACCGACAGAAGCTGGATTGGCACCCGCCCGGTTCCCCTGGCTCCTCGACGTGATCGCGCCGGACCGGAAGACGGCGGGGCGGGTGATCGCCAACTTTGCCCAGGTGGTGAAGACGGGCGAGCTGCGGCTGCATCCGCAGATCGGCGGGCTGGTGGAGAAAGAGCTCTTGGAGAAGATGGGCGCGGGGCGCGGGCCGGCCGCGGGGTCGTAGTGACCACGGTGGGCAAAAGCTGGAAATGACAGCATTTCATTAGGTTACGTGCGGGCGTTAGGGATTTGTTAGGACTTGGCGCGCGCGCATGACCGGCAGTGCAGGCAAGATCGCGCGACGGGCAGCGGCGGCAAAGGAGAGATGAGATGGCATGGGCGGTAAATATCGAGAGCGAGTTCGGACGGTTTTTCCCCTCTGGGGACTATCCGGAGTTGCGGGATCGGCTTCATACCTATTTCACCCAGGAAATGTCGGCAGAGGAGAGAGCGACATTTCAAATTAAAGTCAGCTATGTCCGCTGGGTCTTTGAAAAGTTCGTGAAGGAATTCGGTGTACTCCATCCGGCAGACAAGGCCGTGCTGACACCGCCGCAAGATCACGAATGGCCCCGGAGCTTCCAAGCGTCACGCACGATTAGAAGCCTTGGATCGGTTATCCAGACAACCAACGCTGTTCTAGCAGTCAGTGAGGCCATGAAAGATCTGATCGAGGGTCTGGAACCCGGCATCCACCAATTCCGCCCGATCGCCTTGCTGCAGCCGAATTCCGAAGCCTTCCCCGGCAGCTATTACACGATGATCATCGGCCAGTTCCGCGATAGCTTCATCCCCGACCCGGAAACCGAAGGCAAGCTGTGGACCCGGTCCAGCTACCTTGATCGGGAAAAGGGGCGTACATTCACAGGCGCGTACAGCTGCCATGCGGGGGGCGCGGAATCCTTCGCGCGCCTGTCCTTCTCAAGCTCAGCCATCGGTGGCGCCCATTTGTGGCGGGAGCGCAATTTTCTGGGCGGCAGTTTCTTCATCTCCGACGCCCTGCATGATGCAATCAAAAAGGCAAGGTTGAAGATGCCCTCGCAGTTCAAGGTCAAGGAGGCGTAAGATGGCTGAGGGATTTCAGGGGCACCATTCGACGCCTTGGGCAATCTTCGATAAAAATCGGGGCCTTTTCGAAGAATTTCTTCCCGGGTGGAACGCCGATGGGAAGTACAATTTCGAGCTGCGGGCGAATTCGCAGGCCGGCGCCATTCAGATGGATGGCCTGCTTCATATGAATAATCATAAGTGGCTTAACGATATCGCCGAGAAAGCAAGCGTAGGGTGGGTGCCAACCCACCACCAACATCGCCGCCCAACGCAAACGCTTGAATTTCCTCAATGACAGGGCTGCCCCGACCGACAGAAGCTGGATTGGCACCCAGCCTACTCCCCGAAATCGCCCTTGATATCTGCCCCGGTCCATTCGGGATCGCACTGGCCCAACCGAATATCCCGATGGATTGACGAATATGGCCAGTCCACGGCGCGGTCGACCAATCCGTGTTTCACCGGATTCCACCAGCAGTATCGCAAATGTGCCGCGAAATCGCGATCGTTCCTTAGGTGATGTTCCCAAAATCGGCGTTGCCACAGCCCTCTTTCGCCCTTCGCGATCTTTGACGCGCTCCGCTGCCCGGTCTGGCCCACAGACTTGGTGAAACGGGTCTTGATCTCCTTCCATCGCACCGAATAATCCGCATCACCCTCTGGCAATGTCCAGCAAGCGTAGGGTGGGTGCCAACCCACCACCAACATCGCCGCCCAACGCAAACGCTTGAATTTCCTCAATGACATGGCTGCCCCGACCGATAGAAGCTGGATTGGCACCCAGCCTACTCCCCGAAATCGCCCTTGATATCTGCCCCGGTCCATTCGGGATCGCACTGGCCCAACCGGATATCCCGATGGATCGATGAATACGGCCAATCCACCGCCCGCTCGACCAATCCGTGTTTCACCGGATTCCACCAGCAATATCGCAAATGTGCCGCGAAATCGCGATCGTTCCTTAGGTGATGTTCCCAAAATCGGCGTTGCCACAGCCCACTTTCGCCCTTCGCGATCTTTGACGCGCTCCGCTGCCCGGTCTGGCCCACAGACCTGGTGAAACGGGTCTTGATCTCCTTCCATCGCACCGAAAAATCCGCATCACCCTCTGGCAAGGTCCAGACCGCGTGCATGTGCTCCGGCAAGACCACCCAGGCGTCGATGCGGAACGGCCGCTTGTCCCGCGTCCCCCGCACCGCGTCACGCAAGGCGCTAACCTCATCGACCAACAGCCGCGACCGGCGATCAGCCAAGGCGACCGTGAAGAAGATCGGCGCGCCGGGAAAGCGGGGGCGAATGTAGCTGGGCATCGCCCGATCATGCGCGCCAGACCTTAACACCACCCTGACGAGAACTCCCGACGATGGGAAATTCCTCACTCCCCCTCATCTGCCCACCGTCAAGATTTCCGCACCCCCTTGCCCCCTGGCGGCAAATCCGGCATCCCCATGGGCCACCCCATCCTCCGGAGGCCACGATGGACTACTCGAAATCCGGCAACCCGAAAGGCGCGCGCCGCGCGCCCCGCGGCCCCGATCATGCCCAAAAGGGCGCCCCGAAGGCGACGAAGCCCCCGCGCGAGACGAAGGAGGAGCTCCTTGCCCGCATGAAGGCCGCCGCCAAGAAGGACGACAAGGCCTGACCCGCCTCAGCTCTCCCTACCTCGCCCCGGGCTTTTATGAGGACGCGCTCGCCAGCGGGCGCCACCGCGATATCGTCGGCGGCCGCTGGGACGAGACCGGGCGCATCCAGATGGCACTCCTCCGTGAGGCCGGGCTGGAACCGGGGCACAGACTGCTCGACATCGGCTGCGGCGCGCTGCGGCTGGGCCATCTGGCCGTGCCCTATCTTGATCCGGGGCATTACTGGGGCACCGATGCCTCCCTCGCGCTCATGCGGCGGGGGCATGAGGCGGAACTTGCCGCACGGGACCGCCTGCCGCTTGACCAGCTGGTCGAGGATCGGGATTTCGCCTTTCCGGGAATACCGCCGGATATCGACTATGCCATCGCCTTCGGTGTCTTCACCCACCTGCCCGCCGACAGGCTTCCTCCCGCGCTGGCTGCGCTCCGCGGCCGCTGTCCGCACCTCGCGCGCCTCCTCCTGACGGTCTTCACCGCGCCAGAGGGCCACAGAGGCCCGTTCCGCCAGCGCGACGGCGTTGTCACCCACCCCGACCGCCCGCCCTACCATCGGGAACCCTCTGCGGTCTTGGCGGACATCCAGGCGGCAGGCTTCGAACCAGCTATTCTGGAAACAATGCTGCCACGGGGCCAGGTATTGTTCGTTGCAACGCCGATCTGACGGAATTCCCGACCCTCGCGGCTGTTGAATTGACCGGCGTTGACCGCCATCCTTTGCAAAATTCGGAGGACTTCATGCGCGCATCCCTTATCGCTCTGGCACTGGCGCTCGGCTCCCCGGCCCTTGCCGAACGATCCACGATCTCGATCGAGCTTGGCCAGAGCGGCCTCAAACCGACCGAGGCGCGGCTCGCCGCCCTGCCCGCGCCGACGGAGCAAGAGCTTTTCGCGCTGGCCGGCATCCGCTTTCTGTCGGCTGTCGAGCGGGCGCTGCAACTTCGCTGGCAGACCGGCATCCGCGCCGATTGGTCAGAACTGCCGATCCTGCGCCTGCCGATCCCCGAAAACCCGGACGCGCGGCCATTCGCGCCCGAGGATCTCGTCACCCTGCTTGGCGATATCGACGCGGGGATGGACCAGTCGCGCGCAGCACTTGCCACGCTTGGCGACCGACCGTTCACCCTTGACATCGCCCTCTCCGACCTCTGGTTCGATATCAACGCCAACAGCCGCCGCGACGCGGGCGAAGATGTTGCCGACGTTGCCGGGCTGACGCTTGGCGCGGGCCGCATCGGCACGGTCGAGGTGATCGACCCCGTCATCCAGTTCGACGGCTCCGACGCCGCCTGGCTGTCGGCCTACACGCATTTCCTGTCGGGCTTTGCCACGCTGGCCCTTGCCTACGATCCGGCCCCGGCAATCCAGCGGGTGATCGACAGCTCGGATCAGATCTACGCGCTTTGGGGCGATACGCCGCCGCCAAATGCGCTCGACATGATGTTTGGCCGCCAGGTCGACCGGGTGGCCATGGTGCTGCATGCCCTCTCTGCAACCCCCGACGCAGCGCTGACCCGGAAGGCGCATGGGCATCTTCTGTCGATGATCACCGAGAACCGCCGCTTCTGGGCGCTCGTGAATGCCGAAACCGATGCTGCCGCGGAATGGGTGCCGAACGAAAACCAGCGATCCGCCCTTGGCATCCTGATGCCGCCGGGCACCGCGGACCGCTGGCAGGCCGTTCTGGCCGATGCCGAGAAGCTTCTGACCGGCGACCTCCTGATCCCGCACTGGCGCTTTGGCGCCGAGGCAGGCATCAACCTGCGCGAGATGTTCGAAAACCCTGTCCCCGTCGATCTGATCACCTGGGTTCAGGGCGAGGGCCTGCTGCCTTTCGCCGAGAAGGGCACCCGCGCCAGCCCCTTCGCCTGGAACGAATTCACCCGGATCGTCGAAGGTGACGCCATGCTTTTCGCGCTGTTCCTGAACTGAAGCGAATCACTTCGGCAGCGCCGCCAAAAGCGCTGTGATCACAGTCTGAAAAGCTGTGATCACAAAATGCATTATTCCGGCGAAAACGCCGCGCTCCTGCCGAAAGCCGGTTTGAACCCGCGGCCATCCGTGCCATCAGAAGGCGAAAGCCACCTCAGACCGGGACGTGAACATGAATATCCACGAATACCAGGCCAAGGCCCTTCTGCGTAGTTACGGCATTCCGGTATCGGACGGCCGCGTCGTTCTGCGCGGCGAAGAGGCCAAGACGGCGGCGGGCGAACTTGACGGCCCGCTCTGGGTGGTAAAGGCGCAGATCCACGCCGGGGGCCGCGGCAAGGGCAAGTTCAAGGAGCCCGAAGCTGGCGACAAGGGCGGCGTCAGGCTGGCGCGCAGCGTTGGCGAGGCTGCCGAATTTGCCCGCCAGATGCTTGGCCGCACCCTTGTGACTATCCAGACAGGCCCGGCGGGCAAGCAGGTCAACCGCATCTACATCGAAGACGGCTCCGACATCGAACGCGAACTTTATCTCGCGATGCTCATTGACCGCAAGACCAGCCGCATCTCCTTTGTCTGTTCCACCGAAGGCGGGATGAGCATCGAAGATGTGGCGCATGACACGCCGGAAAAGATCATCTCCTTCGACGTCGACCCCGCCACCGGCCTCAGCGATTTCCACGGCCGCCGCGTTGCTTTCGCCCTCGGGTTGACCGGCAATCAGGTCAAGCAATGCGTGGCCATCGTGAAGAACCTCTACCGGCTCTTTGTCGAAAAAGACATGGACATGCTGGAGATCAACCCCTTCGTCGTGCTGAAGGACGGCAATCTGAAACTTCTCGACGCCAAGATGGGCTTTGACGGCAACGCGATCTACCGTCACCCCGACATCGCCGCCCTCAGGGACGAGACCGAGGAAGACCCGAAAGAGCTTGCCGCCTCGAAGTTCGACCTGAACTACATCGCGCTGGATGGCGAGATCGGCTGCATGGTCAACGGCGCGGGTCTCGCGATGGCCACGATGGACATCATCAAACTTTACGGCGCCGAGCCCGCGAACTTCCTCGACGTCGGCGGCGGGGCGACGAAGGAGAAGGTGACCGAAGCCTTCAAGATCATCACCTCCGACCCGAACGTCAAAGGCATCCTCGTCAACATCTTCGGTGGCATCATGCGCTGCGACATCATCGCCGAAGGCATCGTTGCGGCGGTGAAAGAGGTTGGCCTCAAGGTTCCTCTGGTCGTCCGGCTGGAGGGGACAAATGTCGAGAAAGGCAAGGAGATCATTGGCCAATCCGGCCTGAACGTTATCGCGGCGGATGACCTGAAGGACGGGGCCGAGAAGATCGTGAGGGCGGTAGAGGGATGACTACCTGCGCACGTAATAATGCTCCTCAGCCTGCGATCTGCTTATCAAAATAGGTAGCCATGTTCGGCCTTTTTAACAAGAAGAGCAAAAAAAACTGGCGCAGTCACCAGACCAAGCGCATGTCGAGGCTTTTGTTGTCGATTGTTGTCGGCGCGCCGTGCAAGCTCAACGATTTGTTGCTGAACTGGACGACGTGCTGGGAGTGTCATGGAGCGCACCGACGAACCTGCGCCAGCTTGGTTATTCCGGACGTCATGATGCCGGTGTTCTGATCACCGCAGAGAAAGCGACCCTCTTTTTCCCTCGAATTGAAGTCACTGACGATCTGCTCGCCGGGATCGCCACAGCGATAAAGGCCATTACGAATGAGGAGCTTCAATGGCAGCGTGTGGGGGATGAAGCTCTGTCAGCTCGTGCCGAATTTGCCGACACTGCCGGGAATAAATTTGCAGTGGAAATGCTGAACACGCGTGGCGACCCATATTTCGTAACACTTTCTGCGGCCGGCGTTCAGGTAGACATCACAATGGCGACACTTGCCCCGCGCGAGGCAGCAAGGGCTACGAGTGCGCCGGTGCCCATAGATGAACAAACGGCCCATAGAGTCATTGAAGCTTTCCGACTCCTCTTTAAATCAGATTCCGAACGCGCAACTTTCAAGGGCGCATTCAGAGGATCATCCTTGTACGACAGTTCCGATCTTCAAGATGACGTCGAGTTGACCACCTGCGATCTCGCGGGGTTCTCCATCTATGCGCACAAGTCTCTCTTTGCCATGGTCGTTCCAAATCTCGGCACTTTGAAACTCATGGTACTCATCGACGGTTACGTGCGCAGAAGTCTAGATAATTCGGCCCAAATAAGGGTCAAAGAACAGTCGTGGGAGACGGGGGCGTTCCGTTACGTTGCAGATGTCATTTTCGGCGACGGAAAGATCGAAGTAGTGATTGGAGATTACTTGGGTGAACCGGGAACCAAAATCGCTGACCTGAACGAATCACAGCTGATCGTTTCCGTGCGTCCATTGACCGAAGCCGACAAACAGCCAGTCGTTGTGCCCGAACCTGCCACGACCGGACCGACAAAGCCGCAGGAAAGCCTGCTCGGGCGTGCCGGAAACGGGGACATGCACGACCATTTGCGCGGCCTTTGGCTTCGCGGCCTATTCGCTGACTTCGTCGAGCGGTACACTGCGGGTTTCCAGGGTTCGTTCACCGAACTAGCGAAGCTCTTGCTGCCGCGAGCCACATTTGATGCCTCGGGTCAGGTCCGGTTCCTCTGTCAGGATATCCATGTCTTCATGGGTGCAAGTGCTAACCGGTTCTACGCAATCTTCCCAGCGGACGGACCGGAACTCGTCGCCGAAGACATGCGCCCGATCCTGGCGCCCCTCGGGATGCTTTCGGCGACCGAATCGAGAGGGGGCAGGCAGGCTATCGACATCCTAGATCGCAACGGAAATCCACTGGTGGTGCTTGCCGAGACCGACACCAATTTCATCAAGGATTCGAACGGGATTTCCGTGCCTTGTGTCATGGTGTCGATTAACCGGCTGCAACCCTCAAAACATTGATCAACAGGAAGACGTAGAAATGTCCGTTCTCGTCAACAAATCCACCCGCGTCATCTGCCATGGCTTCACCGGGTCCCAAGGCACCTTCCACTCCGAGCGGGCCATAGCGATCTACGTCCCGCCGCCCTTCGCCGCCGACTCGATCCTCGAATCCATCGACGCCGAAATCCCGCCAATCGTCTGCATCACCGAAGGCATTCCGGTCCTCGACATGATGCGGCTCAAGCGCGCGCCCATCAACAGCTCCTCCCGCATCCGCCCCCGCCCGCGCGCGCTTCCTGCGGCACTCGCGTTCATCGCCGGTCTTTCGACATGCCCTGCCCTGGCGGTCGAGATCGATCTTGCCGGGCTACTGGCCAACCCCGACGCGATACCGGAGGCTGCCATCGCTGCCTGTGCCCTGGGCGTTACCAACCCGAAGGCTGCAAGCGACGCGCTGACGGAGGCGGGCTGGACCAGGGGCGAGGGCGAAGGCGAAGGAACCTGGGGGTTCGATCTTGGCGACAGGGCCGCGACCTCGATCATGATGTGGGATCAGCCCGGCTTTTGCATGGTCGATGAACCTACGCTGACCACGGCCGAGATGTGGGACGCGCTGCATGCCATCACCTATCACAGCCTGCCCAGCGGTATATCCGCCGATGGTTGCGAGGTCGCCGATTTCGGCGGCGGCGTTATTGCCACCGTCTCTGGCCCCGGCAATGACCCTTCCTGCACCTTGCAATCCGGGTCAACCCTGCGGTTTGAGCTGACGAACTGAGGAAAGAGTCAATGATGCGTCTTGCCCCTGCCCTGACCGCCCTCCTCCTGGCCACGCCGACACTGGCGCAAGAGGCCCCGACCAGCGCCGAAGTCTTCGACCGCTTCACGACCCGCTGTGCCGAGATCGCCGCTGATCCCGAGGGGGCCGTCTCTGCAGCCTTCGGGTCGGACTTGGGCGGGGGAGCGGTCACCTCGGACAAGGCCATGCTGACCTATCAGGAGCGCCTGGAGTTTTCCGACGATCTCTTCGCCATCGTCTTCTTCCAGCGCGAGATTCAGCCAGGCGGCACGATATCGTTCTGTACCTTCAACCTCTCATCCTTTGGCAGCGCGCCTGAACTGAACTTAGCCGACATGCCCGATATCGTCGCGGCCCGTGTCGAGGCGCTTCTGGGCGGTCCCGTCACCCGCGCGGGCAGCGGCGTTTTGCAAGGCGGCGAGCCCGCGCAGATGTTCCGGTGGACTTCGGGCGAAGGGTTCCCGCCGCCACGCAACCTGAACATGATGCAGGGCGGCAATACCATCAGCCTGAGCATAGGCACCATCGAACCAACCGCGAACTGACTCAAGCCGAACCAGGAACAGAAGCTATAGGGATCCCAATGTCCGTCCTCGTCAACAAATCCACCAAGGTCATCTGCCAGGGCTTCACCGGCTCGCAGGGCACCTTCCACTCCGAACAGGCCATCGCCTACGGGACACAAATGGTCGGCGGCGTGACGCCCGGCAAAGGGGGCACGGAGCATCTGGGCCTTCCCGTCTTCGATAGCGTCCACGAGGCCGTGGCGAAAACCGGCGCTGATGCGACTGCGATCTACGTGCCGCCGCCCTTCGCTGCCGACAGCATCCTCGAGGCGATCGACGCCGAAATCCCGCTGATCGTCTGCATCACCGAAGGCATCCCGGTCCTTGACATGATGAAGGTGAAGCGCGCGCTCATCAACTCGCGCTCGCGCCTCATTGGCCCGAACTGCCCCGGCGTCCTGACCCCGGGCGAATGCAAGATCGGGATCATGCCGGGCTCGATCTTTTCCAAGGGCTCGGTCGGCGTCGTGTCGCGCTCGGGCACCCTGACCTATGAGGCCGTGAAACAGACGACCGATGTGGGCCTTGGCCAATCCTCCGCCATCGGCATCGGCGGCGATCCGATCAAGGGGACGGAGCACATCGACGTGCTGGAGATGTTCCTCGCCGACCCCGATACCCATTCGATCATCATGATCGGCGAGATCGGCGGCGCCGCCGAAGAAGACGCTGCCCAGTTCCTCGCCGACGAAAAGAAACGCGGCCGCTGGAAGCCCACCGC